>NZ_CAUGKU010000001.1:0-331215 GCF_959600285.1 Veillonella magna
ATTTAACTTATTTAACTTATTTAACTTATTTAACTTATTTAACTTATTTAACTTATTTAACTTACTTAACTTACTTAACTTACTAACCCATTTAACTTATCTTACCGTTCTAATTTAATTTAGCTTATCTTACTTATCCTGCGCATCCTACGTATCTTACTCTTTTAACTTATCTTATGCGTCTTACTATTTCAGTATAAGAAAAATGCCCCGGCACGACTGGTGCCAGGGCAACATATACTATATGTATCACTTCATATCAATCCAAAGGAATAAAGAGAAAGCGTACCGGCAAGTTAGAGGCACCGGCCGGTATAAACCGGAGAATAATCGGTTCACCCGGTGTAAACGTGTCTAAATACATGGTATCGTAAATTGTACCGTGTCCAATATATTCATCATAGGCACCGGGCACTTGATAAATTTTATTGTGTGTACCGCTTACAATTTGTACCGACCCTGCATAGGCACCCCCTAAGGGATTAAAATATACGGCAAAGCGTTTATCACCGGCAGTGGGAATCGTCACATCATAGGATACGCCGTAATTTCCTTTATCCGTCATCGCTTTGTTATTCGTTAACTCGTCTACCCCTTTAATAAACGCGTCCTCACGATCGTTGCCGATAGTTATCGCCGAAGCACCTAAGGAGCTATTATACGGTGTTTCGGATTGCATGTACCGCATCACACCGTGAAAGGTACCGCGCAACTCTACGTCATCCATAGGCTGTACCGGTGCAATATACGAGTAGCCTAATGGACCCGATCCCTTGTTGAGCATCAATACCTTCGCCTGAATCGGTTCGGATGATGTGAAGTCCACGATACCGGATATTAACTGATCCTTTTTTATTGGTATATTCGACAACTCTTCAAAGAGCAACTTACGGCTATGCGAAGGCAACAGCCAGTTTTCTTCCTTAGCTATGCGCAAGCCTTTACCCAGCTGCGGTGGCATGTTGGCATCAATGGCCTTTAACTTTTCTGCCAGCTGTTTCTTTTTATATTTTTTATCCGTCGCAGCTAATGCGCGTTCCGCATCAGCTTCCTGTGAAGCTTGCCACAGCACCAATTCATTGAAGGATAATTCCCGCCCGACTTTAAAATATGCATCGCTCGGTTCCGTAACCAGCTTGCGCTTCACCGTTATACGACTATCCGTGTTGCCATTATTTTCTAACACAATAGCTACTTGCTTATCTTGGTCCGCTTCATTCACATGATAAAAATACACACGGCTCTTTCCTTGCAGCGTGCCTGCTGCCAAAACACCATCCGACGATACGTACTCGGGGCTGTCCGACAAGAGCAATGTTCCCTCTTCCTTAATAACCTTCACCGGTACCGTTCCAAACTGGTAGTTGTCTATATTAATACGTTGGCTGGGAAGTACATTAGAGACGCTGATCGTCGTATCGTTGCGCTGTCCCAAGAGCTTGATTTTACGTTCCGGCACCATCGCATCGGTATGCGTTGTATCATTTGTTGCTGTCTTTACGGTCTTTTCTTTTTCCGACTGTGTCACCGCGTTGTCTACCTTCGCCGGTGTATCGTTTGCATTCGGATTCACTGTGTCCGATTCGCCGGTTTCCTTATGTACCGTGTAATAAATTGTTTTGCCGTCATCCGACGGAACTCCATCTGCCTGTACCGGAGACGCTCCGCCTATCCAGGTCCCTAGGGCCAAACAGGCTGCCATGACGGCGCTTACATTCTTTTTCTTTTTCATTGTTGTCTTACCTTCTTTTAGTTATCTAGTTCATGAACCTCGTTAAAACCTTTCAACGGGGCGCTCCGCACTATGCGAGGCGCCCCGTTTCTTGTAAGGTTCTCTTCTATTATACCTCATCCAGTCCATGAGGTTCATAGTCTAATGCAATTTTTTCTAATTTTCGCAATCGATGGCCAACCCCTGACTTACTGAGACCGCTGCCCAAAATATCTGCTAGCTCCTGCAAACTGGCATCGGGATTTTCACGGCGTACCAACGCCACCTCATAGAGCTTCGGCTTTAATTCCTCTAGGGGTTGGTGCCGCTCGATAATGCGGATACTTTCCAATTGACGCACCGCCGCATTTACTGTTTTTTGCAAATTTGCCGTTTCACAGTTGACCTGTCTGTTAATTTGATTGCGCACCGTCTTCATAATACGGACGTTCTCAAATTCCATCAACGCCGACGTGGCTCCCATAATCTGCAAGCACGAGGTAACCGAGTCACCTTCCTTAAGGTAAACAACGTATTCCTCTTTGCGCTCTGTTACCCGCGCCGTAATGCGGAACATGTGTAATACATGTACAATGGCTTCGGCAAATTCACGATTACCGGTCATAAATTCCAGATGGTAATCGCTTTCCGGTTTGTTAACGGAGCCACCGCCCAAAAAAGCGCCACGCAAAAAAGCACGCCGTGCTTCCATCGTATCAAGCCAGTCATCGGTAATCGACGCCGTCACCGGCCACAGCGCCATGTCTTCCAACGCAATGCGTCCTGCTTCCGTAGGCTCAACGGTTAGAGTGTACACATTTTTTTTGCGCAGATTCAGTCCTCGCCGTATCAATACTGATGTATGCAGCGAATATTGAGAGCGTAAAATTCCCAGTACACGCCGCGCTACCGCATTATTGGCCGTCGCCAAGCGTATACCTACGCGCCCGTGCATGCCCAGAAGCAAGGATCCGCCCATGCGTAATAAGCAGGAGGCTTCTATCTTTGCCGATAAAGGCGTTTCGTTTTGGTACTGACATAATTCGTTTTTCACATCCTCTGCAAATGACATAGGGGCCTCCTTTCTTATTTAATGATCATTTCGCTTCAAATAGTATTCTAAAATATGTGGTTCAATATCTGTTTGCAATGCATATACTATGTCCATAACCACCTTGCCCAAGCGTTCGGAGTCGTGTACCGGTCGACCGCTGTCATCCATCAAGCTGGCCCGAATGGTGCGCACACCTAAGGCAGCCAACTCATCGGCATTAACCAACACCGGCTCGGATCCTGTTTCGCGATAGGCCTCTACGGAGTCACCTTCCGGATATGTGTCATTCACAAGTATGGTGTCGATAAGAGATGCACCGCCCTGTGCCTGTAACGCCCGTACATGATCGGCTGCCGTATAGCCATCCGTTTCGCCGGGCTGGGTCATCACATTACAAATATAGAGCTTAGCCGCCTTGCTGGCTTGTATATGTTCGGCAATTTTATCAATCAACAGATTTGGCATAATGCTCGTGTATAAACTCCCCGGGCCCAAGATGATAGCATCAGCTTCGTCAATAGCCTGTAGTGCCGCCCCTTCCGGCTTCGGCAAGGCCGGTTCCGTAAAGACGCGCTTTATTGGCTTACCGGCATGTGGAATATGACTTTCACCGGCCACAATCGTGCCGTCTTCCATCTCAGCCATAAGGCGTATGTTTTCCGTGGAAGCCGGGATAACCCGCCCACGTACTTTTAAAATTTTACTGGACGCTTCCAGTGCCTTGTCGATGTCCGCGTCCAATACCTGCGTCAGCGCAGTAAGAAATAAGTTACCGAAGCTGTGCCCCGCTAAATCCCCTTCACCACCGAAGCGATAACGGAACAGCTTTTCCATAAGTCCTTCTTTATCTGCCAAAGCAACTAAACAGTTACGCAAGTCGCCGGGCGCAATCATTTTAAAGTCTTCGCGCAAACGGCCGGACGAACCGCCGTCATCTGCTACCGTAACGATAGCCGTCAGGTTAGCCGTGCGCCGTTTTAATCCGCGCAATAGGGTAGACAGACCCGTACCACCGCCGATAACTACGATTTTCGGTCCCTGCCCGAGGCGAATATTTTGGAAAATATAATCGCTTACCTTCTCGGAGTCCGCCGGGATAACCGCGCGAATGATGGTTTTAATCACCCGCCGCGTCCCCATAATCATAAAGAGTATCCCCAATATGATAGCAATAAACCCGATGGTAGCTACTACTGTGTAATTATAAGAGCCCGTCGTTTCAAAAATGAGCTGTAAAAATACATCTTCAAAATAGGCAAGCCATTGATAATTAAGCATCAGGGCCACACCGAGGATTAATAATCCTACACCGGTAGAAAACAAGAACAACCAGCGCTTTATATTCAGTCCCGGTGCCAACCACCGAAAGAACCGTGTTCGCATGTTATTTCGCCCCTTCCGAGGATTCCGCCGTAAATTCGTGAGGATTGAAATCCTCTTCTACGTTGTTCTTCATCATATCTCGATGTTCTACACTGACCCGATAGCCCAGCTTCTGTATATGTGTGTACAATGCTTCTGCCATCGCCACACTACGATGCATACCGCCCGTACAGCCAACGGCAATAACAAATTGGCTTTTTCCTTCCTTTTCATAATTAGGAAGCAAGAAATCCATGGTCTTGAAATAATGATTTTTGAATTCCGTTGTTATGTCAAAGGAATGAATGTAATCGTTGACCTCCGGTACGCGCCCTGTTTTGTGGCGGAACTCGGGAATATAATAGGGGTTCGGCAAAAAGCGTACATCCCATACCATATCCGCATCCAGCGGTATTCCGTATTTAAAACCAAAGCTCACTACAGTCACCGCTAGGCGCCGATCCGGATTATCTCCTTCCGCAAAGCGCTGACGCAAGTAGCTTTTTAAATTATTCGTTTTCATGTCTGTCGTGTCGATAATATAATCCGCACGATGACGGATACTATCCAACATACGACGTTCTTCTTTGAGACCCGTAGTAATGCGGCCGTTCGGAGCCAACGGATGACTGCGGCGCGACTCCTTATAGCGACGGATCAACGCTTCGTCCGTTGCTTCCATGAATACAATCTCATAAGGCACCTGCATCTCTTTCAACGATTTCAGTGCATCCGATAAGGATTCAAAAAACTCACCGCCTCGAATATCCACCACTAAGGCCACATGGTTAATTCGTTCACCTGCTTGGCGACATAAATCGCTGAACTTGGGAATCAAAACGGGTGGGATGTTATCGACACAAAAATAACCCATGTCCTCCAATGCCTGCATGACCTGTGTCTTGCCGGCACCGGACATGCCCGTCACTATGATCAACCTAAAATTGTTCTCCATGATATTCTCCTCCCTACACTTCATTTTGGCCTAGCACGTGAGTAGCTACCCAGTGTGCTACGCCATCCTCTTCGTTGCTCAGGCACACCTCATCGGCTACTGCTTTAACCATTTCTTCCGCATTAGCTACCGCAATAGCATGACCGGCTTCCTTGAGCATGGAAATATCGTTTTCCGAATTACCGAAGGCTACCATCGCTTCCACGGGGACGCCTAATCGCTGCGCCATAAAGTGAAGTGCTTCCCCTTTGGAAGTCTGCGGCGGATTGAGTTCCAAGAAATGCCGCTTGCTACGCACAATAGCCAGATCACTGCCCATAGCTTCATGCAGCGTGCGACTGATAGTATCAATCACTGCCGGTTCTTCAATGATAAGCAGCTTATTCGGTTCCCCGTCAAGCTCATATAAGGCATCGCCGATATACACTGCCGTGGCCCCGGTTGCTTTTTCATAGCTTTTTGAAAATTCCGTTTCATGATGTACATAGAGCACATCATCCACATAGGCCTGAATATACCATTCTCGTTCTTTTGCCATAGCCAGTACTTTACGTGCCGTAGCAAGAGGAATTGTTTTCTCATACAGCTTGCGTCCCGATTCAATACACTGTACCAAGCCACCGGAATACAGTACCATCGGTACATCACCGATACCCAGCACTTTACCGACGGGCTCTGCCGTTTGGTACATGCGTCCTGTAGCAATCAGCACTTCAATACCTTCGGACTGCGCTACCTTTAATATGTCCTTTGTATATGCCGACACCGTATTATCGTCACGCAACAAGGTATCGTCTAAATCTATCGCCAATAAGCGAATACCTGTCGTCATCTATGTCCACCTACTCCATCCTACGAAGCAATCGCCGCCTCTTGTAACAATACACTGCCTCATTTCACATCGTAACAATGACACAACTCATACACGTTACATTGTAACCGCTAAACAGTTCCTGTACTTTGCCTATTACATTGTGACAATGCAATGTATCGTGTGCATATCGTCATAACAATGCAACGGTCTATACTGCTCCGTTATTATATAATTTTATATGTTTAAGTATATCACATTTCCCTTGCTTCAATGCAGCGAAAAGAAGGAATTTATTTATCAATCTAAGTTCGCTGTCAAACAGTGTTACACTACGGGAGGTTATTATGACAGACCACAAAAAAGCAGCCCTTTATATCCGTGTCTCTCATGAAGAACAGGCTATGAAGGGCTACTCCTTACAGGCACAGGAGAACAGACTCCGTGCGTATGTTGCCTTTAAAGGCTATGAAGTTATCGATGTATATAAAGATGAAGGCGTATCCGCCCGTCATCGTCCCGGCCATCGCCGTGAGTTTGCACGCATGATGCACGATGTCACCGCCGGCCGCATTGAAATCATCGTATTTATAAAACTGGATCGCTGGTTCCGCAATGTATCTGACTATTATTCATACCAGGCCATTCTTGATGCTCATCACGTAGAATGGGAAACCACCGAAGAAGATTACAATACCAGCACGGCCCAAGGGCGTTTATATTTAAATATCAAGCTGTCCATCGCTCAAAATGAGTCGGACACCACTGCCGAGCGCATACGTTTTGTATTCGCCGATAAGATTAAACGCCGCGAAGCGATTTCCGGTAAGCTCCCTTTAGGGTATACCATCGAAAATAAGCGCATCGTCCCCAATCAGCATGCTGCGGTGGTGCGCGATATCTTTCATCATTATCTGGCGGTAAAATCCATACGGGCTACCATGCATTATCTCTATAATCGCTATCACATCAAACGCACATATCCGGCAATGGTCAAGCTGTTACGCAACGAAAAATATACAGGCCTTGCTTACGGTGATCCGCAGTACCTACCCCCTTTAATTTCGCAAGAGACCTTTTCCGCCGTACAGCACCTGCTTGAGGAACAACGGCGCTATCATCAAACGCCGCATCGTCTTTACCTCTTTACGGGGCTCCTTCACTGCCCGCACTGCGGGAAGCGACTCGTTGGCTTAACCCGTCATTACAAAACACGGCAGTACATCTATTACCATTGTCCGTCACCGACCGGGTCGCCCATTGCATCGCACAGCTTTCGCCTAAAAGAAGCGGAGCTGGAGGAAAAACTTTTAATCGCCTTACCCTGCGTCATGGAGCGTCTTACCAAACGCGACTCCATCAGCTCAGCTTTCACCTTTTACCTCAGCTGTCATCATTTGTATCCGCACTGGCATTATACCGAGCGCCGCCATTATTGGCAAACGTTATTGCGCAGTATACACTTCGATGAAGTCGGCGATCCGGTAATTACTTTATGCGAAGAGGTGTAATGTTATCCTTCTAAACCGGCTCGTTTCAATCGCAACGAATTAGATACTACCGTTACCGAACTAAATGCCATTGCCGTACCGGCTACGATAGGTGTCAACATCCCTACAGCAGCCAGCGGAATACCGATACAGTTAAAAATAAGCGCCCAGAACAAATTCTGTTTAATATTTCCCATGGTTTTACGACTCAGCGTTACAGCTTCTGCCAACGTGGTTAAGTCATTGCGCACCAATACAATATCGGCTGCTTCGATGGCAATATCCGTTCCTTTGCCGATGGCAAAGCCAATATCTGCCGTAGCCAATGCCGGTGCGTCATTAATACCATCACCAACCATACCTACGGACATACCTTTGGATTGTAGCTCGGCTACCTTTGCCGCTTTATCCTGGGGCAATACCTCTGCCATCACATGAGTAATTCCGGCCTTATTAGCAATGTACTCCGCCGTGCGACGATTATCGCCGGTAATCATCCACACCTCAATTCCCTGTGACTGTAAGCGCTGCACTACATTCTTTGCTTCCGGACGGAGTTCATCGGCTACAGCCCACATAGCATGTACCGTACCATCCACTGCCATCAGTGATACCGAAGCACCTTTTGCTTCTTCCGCTTGTACACGCTGTGTTAATTCATCATTACTATAACCACATTCAACAAACCAACGATTGTGTCCGATTTCTACTGTATGTCCGTCAATGCGACCACGGATCCCGTGCCCCGGTAATTCTTCAAAGTCTGTTACTTCCGGCAAAATACCATTCGCTCCTAAGAATTCCTTTCCGGACTCCGATAACGCTTTGGCAATAGGGTGTATTGTCTTAGACTCCAGTGCCGTCATGTACGATGTGTTCACGGCTTCATCACCATTAATCGTAGCTGATGCAGTGACGCGCAAATCACCTTGTGTTAAGGTACCTGTTTTATCTAATACAATGGCTTGTAAAGATCCCGTTTTTTCTAAAAACTCGGCACCTTTGATTAAAATACCATGTTCCGCACCTAAGCCCGAACCTACCATAATGGATGTCGGTGTAGCCAAGCCCAATGCACAAGGGCAAGCAATGACAAGTACCGCTGTACCGTGCATAATCGCTACACCCCAAGTGGCATCAAAGCCAACGTACCACACCAATGCAGTTAGCACCGCCAAGCTAATAACTACGGGAACAAAGTACGCAGCCACTACGTCGGCAATACGCTGAATGGATGCTTTAGAGGTCTGCGCTGCGGCCACTACTTTTATAATCTGTGACAACATCGTATCGGCACCGATTTTTTCTGCTTCCATCGTAAATGTGCCCGTTGCATTCACTGTGGCTCCGATAACCTTGCTGCCCTGTTCTTTTTCTACAGGCAAGCTTTCACCGGTCAACATTGATTCATCTACTGCCGAGCTACCGGTAAGAACAGTGCCGTCTACCGGTATCTTTTCGCCGGCACGTACCTCAATTATATCTCCGACGACAATGTCCTTTGTAGGGACGTCCGTAAAGACACCGTTGCGCTGTACATGAGCCATAGCCGGCTGTAGCTTAATCAGTTTTTCCAAAGCATCCGACGTATGTCCCTTGGCGACTTCTTCCAAAACTTTCCCCAAAAGAATAAATGTAATAAGCCATGCCGATGTTTCAAAGTATAAATTGTGATTGCCCATAAGCATGTTATAAATACTGAACACATAGGCTACAGTCGTCCCCAGTGCCACCAATACATCCATCGTTAAGGAACCGCTTTTGATAGCACTCCAAGCACCTTTATAAAAGACGAGCCCCGGACCGAATTGCGCTATGGTCGCCAGTACAAACTCTACTGTCGCCGGTAGCATGGGCCAACTAAACACATAATGACCGATCATGCTCACCATCATAGGGATGGCCATGGCCGCTGCCAAAATCATCCGATACAACTGTGGCTTAATGTCCACCTTCTTCATTTCCATTGTATCTGCTTCGGCCAGCTCCGCCCCAAAGCCAATACCTGTAATTGCCGCCACTACATCATCGGCAGTCAGCGTACTATCTGCCGTGTAAGTAACAGATCCTCTACGCGTTAACAAATTAACCTTTACATCCGCTACACCGGGCAAGCGTGACACCACTCGTTCGACACGTGCCACACAAGCAGCGCAATGCATACCTGTAATATCAAATTCTTCTTGCTTTCCACTCATCATACCACCTCATCTTATTACTTATGTAGTGCGCGATACACACCCATTAATTCGGTAATAGCGTCATCCTCTTTACCATTTTTAATTGCTTCCACCACACAGGAACGCGAATGGCTTTCGAGCATAATCATGCCTACCTGATACAGACCGGCCCGCGCAGCCCCTATTTGCTGCAGCACATCCACGCAATAGCGGTGTTCATTAATCATTCGTTCGATTCCTTCAATTTGACCTCGAATACGACGCAGTCTACGACTTAATTTTTCTATTTCCATATCTGTTAACATTCTTTTCTCCTTCTTTCCTATTAATTTTATTTGCTGTCATTTCTTTTACATCGCTATATACCCCCCAGGGGTATTTATTTCCTACTTATATGCTATACCTTATATCAAAAATCGTCAACATAGGGGTATTGTATAAATACAATAGATTCCGTATCATAGTAAAAAGAGACTCTGCACTGCATTACTCGCCTTTGTGTTCCTATAAAGGTGAAGCCATATTTTGCTTTTTCTCATTCTTTAAAGGGGGTATCCTACATTGGCAAAAAAGAAAAAAAATCCGGTTGGCGCAGCAGCCGCTACCGTTCAATCGAATACAACTTCACAGGCCTCACTCAATCAAACAGCTGATAATCGTCAAGCATCGATTCCCATCAACTACACCACCATTGCCGACGAGTGTCGTATTGAGTATGTCATTGAAAAATCACGCTTTATCGCTACCGCAGCACCTTGTACAAGCGAAGAGGAAGTGCAGGCTTTTTTTACCCGCATCACTAAAGAGTTTTGGGATGCCACTCATAACTGCACCGCCTACACATTGGGGCCTCGTCAAGAGCAACAACGATCTTCCGATAATGGTGAACCCTCCGGCACTGCGGGAAAACCAATCTTAGAGGTTTTAAAAAAGACGGGAATCACCGATACTGCCATTGTGGTCACTCGCTATTTCGGTGGCATTAAACTCGGTGCCGGTGGTTTAATTCGTGCATATTCGCACAGCGCCGCCGAAGCTCTTCACCAGGCACCGAAAGAATTACATGCTCCTCGAACATGTATCACCATACGTATTGATTATTCATTATTTGGTAGTGTAGAACGTTATTTGCAAGAAGGTAAGTATAGCTACGAAGTTAAATTTGACGAATCTGTGACGGTAATCCTCTTTGCCGAGCCGGAAGAAGTATCACAACTTGAGACTAAGCTGACTGACATATGCAACGGTCGACTCACTTGGGATATAGGGGATACCATCATGGTAGCTATTCCTGTAAAAGCATAATCCCTTTCTCACTTTTCATCTAAATACTAGGATATAAATGGAAAAAACGGCTTTCTCAAAAGAGAAAGCCGCTTTTTCCGGACATGGATGCTTTTATGCTCGCACTGAACGAAGATGTATTTCGGGTCCTGCAACCGAAACATATCTGTCGTGATTTCAGGCTAACATAAAATCACTCTATTACTACGATCAAATCGGAGAACACTATACTATTTAATTTACTAGTCACCGCCACAAAGCAATAGTAATTCATCAACTAAATTACTAAGCTCTGCACAGCCCACGACTAGCTTACGATGACAGTATACTCCCCTCGAATGCAAAATGGAAATAAAAAAAAGTTATAGTAACAGCCGTTTTTTGGCTTTTATTTTTGCACTTTGTATTCATTGTATTTTAATTAATAAATTCAGGATTTTTATAAATTTTATATTTTTTTGTCATTTTTTTGACGATACGCATGTCTATGGGCCTATATCCCCCTCACTGCTGTTAAATCGGACTTCTTTAGCTATAGCAAGGATAACATTTTATGCCATATCTTTGCTATCTAATAAATTAATAAATGCCGGAAATTTTTTCCAAAAAATTTTTAATCGTGATAAAAGTCCCATAATCACCCTTTTTACCGCCTTTTTTCGCTTCTTTTACATACAGAATGTAAGCTATAGAAAATACAAAGTGCAATCGATAAAATTTGTATAAAAAACCGTTTGTATATAGACTTTTCCTTTCATACAAGCTACAATAATAACTATAGTACGCCCATACTATAGTTATTCATGACAATCTACCATGCCAGTTATTTACGTGCAGGAGGATTATCATGGACACATCGTATTATCACAATTTTGTAACCCTTGTTAACACCGGCAATATGACACGCGCTGCCAATCGCCTGCATCTGACGCAGCCTGCATTGAGTAAGCAGTTGCGCTATTTAGAGGCTGAGTTTGGCACACCGCTTCTTCACATCCGACGCGGTCAGCGTGGATCGAGTTTTCAACTTACAGAGGCCGGTCATATTTTTTATGAAAAGGCTAAGCAGCTTTGTGCTATTGAAATTGCAGCCTATTCAGATATCGAGGGACTCGTGCATAACGCAATCATTTAATGGAGCAATAGCGGTATCTCTTTTACTATAGACCGATACCATTATCCTTACTGTCAATGATGTAGTATGCGTATTGCTCAGTACTATGTGATAGCCTACTAAAAAAGATAGTCAATATGAAGAACGGCTCTTCATACTGACTATCTTTTTTATTTCACTGCTTATTTTGTTGTACTAATTAATTACAACCACTTTAACTTTTGATTTCAGACTGTATGACCTTTAGTTTATTAGGTCCTATGTAATTTTTATCGTGCCTCTCTTTGCCGACACACATATACGCGATATGTTATACGAAGTATTATCGATCGATTATTTGTGAATTACCTTATAGCTATCAGCCATCATCTTACGCATTTCGTCTGTCATCGGATATGCCAAATGAGCTTCGTCTTGATGTTTTTTAGCATCCTTTACTACCTTCGTTACCTGTACCTTTTTTTCTTCCATTGTGTCTTCAAACGTTGTCATGATTGTTCTCTCCTTTTTTAATTACCACACTAACCATACGTTATTACCATCATTTTCTTTACTTATTGTATTGCTTTCAGTCAACCTTGCTAAGGGCTGTTCCCTTAGTTCGATGATAGTATAATACGGATAATTTCGGTTGTTAAGCAAATAAAAAAGATGCACAGTTATCACTTTTATTTCTATATTCTTATATTCTATAGACAATACCATGTAGTGCATAAACCCAGCAATAATCACGAAAAACGTCCGTTATTTTATATTTTTTATACAAAAATTTTTATAGGTAACTAAGCTTTCTATAGAGTACAGACCACAGCTCCACATTCTACAGAAAATAGTTTGACGTTTTACTGTTGCATGCCTATAGATAGCATATAAATAGCAAAAAAGAGAGACGATCAACATCCTATCCCGCAAATTAATTCTATGCTCTAATTCGC
The DNA here is from genome assembly GCF_959600285.1 of Veillonella magna. NCBI lineage: Bacteria > Bacillati > Bacillota > Negativicutes > Veillonellales > Veillonellaceae > Veillonella > Veillonella magna. Next base: position 12,897 of record NZ_CAUGKU010000001.1, read on the forward strand.
AGAATAGATCGTTCATTACGTCCCTCTTTTTCATTTACTGCATGCTCACATCACTAATGCAGTATATGCTCGCATAAATTATTTTTTTCACCTATCTATGCAAACATACAATCTGTATATGCATGTTTGCACTGATTATTTACGTTCCTTAGCTTCTTTAACAATATCTTCTAAGAATTGTTTCCAAGCTACGGTACCTACTTCACCTTCACCACGTTTACGAACAGCAACGGTTGCTTCCTGTTCTTCTTTATCACCGACTACGAGCATGTACGGTACCTTTTCCATTTGTGCTTGACGAATCTTATAACCGATTTTTTCATTACGATCATCAACTTCTACACGTACATACGCTTTCTTGAAAGCGGCCTTCAATTTGTTAGCATAGTCTACATGCTTTTCACTAATCGGCAAGATTTTAACTTGTACCGGTGCGAGCCAAGTTGGGAATGCACCTGCATAATGTTCGATAAGGATACCGATAAAGCGTTCCAAAGATCCAAAGCAAGCACGATGAATCATAATCGGACGATGCTTCTGACCATCTTCACCAACGTATTCCATGTTGAAGCGTTCCGGCAAGTTCATGTCCAGCTGAATTGTACCGCATTGCCAAGTACGTCCCAACGAATCTTTGATGTGGAAGTCAAGCTTCGGACCGTAGAAAGCGCCGTCCCCTTCATTAATCTGATACGGAATGCCTTTTTCTTCAATGGCTTCACGAAGTGCATTAGTAGCGGCTTCCCAAATGGAATCATCCCCCATTGCATTATCCGGCTTCGTACTCAATTCAACACGATAGGTCAAGCCGAACTGACTGTAAATACGGTCGAACAGTTCAATAACCTTAATTAATTCTGTTTTAATCTGTGACGGTAACATGAATACGTGCGCATCATCCTGCGTAAAGCTACGTACGCGGAAGAGACCGTGCAAGGCGCCGCTCAATTCATGACGATGAACAAGACCGAGCTCTGCCATACGTATTGGGAAATCACGATACGAATGCATTTCATTCTGATATACCAGGATACCGCCCGGGCAGTTCATTGGTTTAATTGCATAATCTTCACCATCGATTTCAGTAGTGTACATATTTTCACGATAATGGAACCAATGACCTGACTGTTCCCATAACTGACGATTCAAAATAATCGGTGTACGTACTTCTTCATAATCAAAATCATGATGTACTTCACGCCAGAAGTTTTCTAGTTCATTGCGCACTGCCATGCCCTTTGGTAAGAAGAACGGGAAACCCGGTCCCTGTTCTTTAATAACAAAGAGACCCAATTCCTTACCCAATTTACGATGATCGCGACGAGCTGCTTCTTCCAAAAGATGTAAGTACTCTTCCAGCTGTTCCTTCTTTTCAAAGGCCGTTCCGTAAATACGCTGTAACATTTTATTTTTTTCGTCACCGCGCCAATAAGCACCGGCCAAGCTCTGCAACTTAAAGGCCTTCACTTTACCGGTAGAGGCAACATGAGGACCGGCACAAAGATCAACGAACTCACCTTGACGATACAAAGAAATTTCTGCATCAGCCGGTAAATCATTAATCAATTCTACCTTGTAGTCTTCATTCTTTTCTTTAAATAAAGCCAAGGCTGCGTCGCGGCTGACAACTTCTTTTTCGATAGGGAAATTTTCTTTGACGATGCGATTCATTTCTGCTTCGATTTTTGGCAAATCTTCCGGAACCAAAACATGTTCCATATCGATATCATAATAGAAGCCGTTTTCGATAGCCGGACCGATTGCCAACTTAGCTTCCGGCCAAATGCGTTTAATAGCTTGCGCCATCACATGAGATGCACTATGACGAAGCGTATCTTTACCACCCTGTTCTTCAAAAGTTAAAAAGCTAACATGCGAACCATCTTTTACGACTTCACGCAAATCAGTCAATTCACCATCTACATCTGCTGCCAATACTTTCTTTGCCAAGCTGTTAGACAATTGCTTTACAGCTTCTCCCAATGTAGTTCCGGCCGCATACGCCTTGTTACTACCGTCCGGTAAAATAATGTTTACTTCAGTCATTGTAATTCCTCCTTAGGTATGAGCGGCGGCGGGAACGCCGATCACAAATCAAGTATAAAAAAAGGACCTCCATCCACTCAAGGGACGAAGGTCTCGCGGTTCCACCCTAGTTAATCGCCAAGCGATTCACTTTACGGACGATAACGGGCCCAACGGATTTTCTTACCTCTTATCTGCACGGTCAATCGCGCCGGTGGCAAACAAGCCTTCGGAAAATCGGTTTGAAGGGGGTAATGTCTACGGTCATGGAAAACGCTCACAGCCAAGGCGTCTCTCTCTGTACCATGATTGACGTAACCATCATGTCCTTCGCTTTACCTTTCTCTTTGTATGACCATACTCTATCACTTTCTAATCATACTGTCAATATATATTTTGCAAAATTTAATTTTACAATCTTATTACCTGTATCGTATTAGCATACGAGTTGTATCCGCATCACACGATTATAGTAATTATAAGAAATTGTACACTGTTACTGCGATTCCAATTACTGCTACTGTCACCGGTTATTATAGCCAATATAAGCTGTACAGTGGCTACAATGTATTTGGATCCACAAAGGTTAACCCGATATCTAAGGAACTAAGAACCTCTTTTACCGTATCACGCGTATCTTCCGTACTTCGCACTACACAAAGTCCTTCGCTACGATTAACTGTAGTCATAACGCCAAGATACTCATAACCTTCCAATATACGATTCACATAATTCGTGTGTGCCGGATTAATTGTAAAGTATACATACGAGTCTTCGTGATGTATCGCTTCCATGTCTATCGCCTCGCCTATTGATTTTTACACTTACGACGCATCATGGAATAGGTTTCCAGCGGCGTATCAATATATAAGCGCACTTTCATTTGCGGATGCGGCGCTACTGTGATTTCTTCACCGTTTTCATCAGTCATTTTAGTGATCACATGATATACTAATGCACCGTGCGGCTGACAGAATTCAACTTCATCGCCGACCTTAAAGTTATTACGCTGCTCCATATAGGCAAAGCCTTCTTCGGCATTATACCCTTCCACTAGCCCAATAAAATCATGGGTCTGCGTATTGCTTGACTTACCGTAATTTTGTGCCGTTTCATCCGGCTTTTCTACCGAGAATCCCTCCGTGTACGGTCGATGGGAAATTTTTTCTAATTCTTCCATCCATTCATCACGCACATACCAATCCTTGCCTTCTTTTAAATATGTATCAATGGCTTCCCGATACACTTTGGTAACGGTGGCTACGTAATGCACACTCTTCATACGTCCTTCGATTTTTAAACTATCCACTCCGGCTTCATATAGCTCTGGAATATGTTTTAACAGGCACAAATCCTTAGAGTTAAAAATGTACGTACCGTGTTGATCTTCTTCAATCGGATAGTACTCGCCGGGACGATTGGATTCTACCAATGAATATTTCCAACGACATGCCTGTGCACACTGACCTCGATTAGCATCGCGGGTAGTGGTAAAGTAATTACTCAACAAACAACGTCCGGAATAGGAAATGCACATCGCACCATGAATAAAGGCTTCAATTTCAATATCCGCGGATTCGCGCATCGTCTTGATATCCTTAATGCTTACTTCACGAGCCACTACAACACGGGCTGCCCCTTGTTCCTTCCAGAATTCTGTCGTCAAATAGTTTGTCGTATTCGCCTGCGTACTTACATGAAGTTCCAATCCCGGAGCTACTCGTTTCGCCAATAGGAAAATTCCTAAGTCTGCTACAATAATGGCATCCACATGAATACTTTCCAAATATTGCAAATATTCCTCCAGACCTACCAGATCTTCATTATGAGGGATAATATTACAGGTTACATAAATTTTCTTACCATGGGCATGTACAAATTCAACGGCTTCCTTCAACTCTTCATTATTAAAATTAGCACTGCCCGCACGTAGGCCGAACGCCTGTCCTGCACAATATACGGCATCGGCACCGTAGCGGATAGCCATTTTTAACTTATCCATATTCCCTGCCGGAGATAACAATTCAATCGGTCTGCTCATTACTATATCCTTTCCATATACTTACACTCATTCCATCCCCCAAGGGATATATTGTTGTATTAAAAAGCTCTTTATTTTCTACATAGTCCAAATAATCACGTAGTCGTTTAACGATGGTTTTATAGCGATGCGGCGCTGCTTTTTCTCCTCGTACATATCCGCGAAACAGTACATTATCCGCCAAAACAACCGCCTGCGGGACCAACTTTGGTAAAATAATCTCAAGTTGTCTCAAGTACTGTCCTTTCGGGCCATCCAAGAACACCATATCAAAAGGACCTTCTACCTGATACAATACCTCATTGGCATCACCCTTTAGTAAAGTTATATTGTCTTGATACACTGATTTCCCCACGTAATAGCGAGCCATTTCATGGCGAACTTCATCAAGCTCAATGGATACTACTTCTCCGTCCTTGGCTGCATGCTGCGCTAACAAAAGCGTAGAATAGCCGATAGCCGTACCTACTTCCAATATGCGATGCGGCTGATACAAATCAATTAGCTCTTCAAATAAATGTACTTCCGACTCGCGTAAAATCGGCACCTTATTGATGACCGCATAAATACGTTGTTCATTTAAGATTTCCTTAATTTCCATAAATTTTTTCCACTGCCTTTAGATGTTCTTCATAGGTTTTAGAGAAAATATGATGTCCCTCAGCATCGGCTACGAAGAATAAGTATTCCGTAGGCGGTGCATATAGTACGGCTTCCATAGATTTTTTACCGGGGTTAGCAATCGGTCCCGGCGGTAATCCTTTATTGATATACGTATTATAGGGACTAGGAATTTTTGTGTCTTCCACCGATAATAACGGCTTCGGATAGCCTAAAATATATTGGATGCTTGCGCACGACTGCAACGGCATACCTACCGCTAGGCGACGCTTAAACACAGCCGCAATAATTGGTCTATCTTCATCGAATTTAGCTTCCTTTTCTACCAATGAGGCCAAGGTAATAAATTCAAATATCGTCATATGCTGCGCTTCGATTTCCTTACGCATAGCCGGCGTGAGCTGTGTATTCATCTCTTTTGCCATCATCGCTAAGATATCCTTTGCCGTACTTTTCACCGGAATCTCGTAGGTGCTGGGGAATAAAAAGCCTTCCACACGGTAATCTACTTTTTCCGGCCCATACATGTACATATAAGGAACATAGGTCTTTGCTTCCGCTAAAAAGTTTTCCTTATGCACCAACCCATCGCGTGCTAATTCATCGGCAATTTGCTGTATCGTAAAACCTTCCGGAATAGTCACCCTTACGGTTTGTAGATGACCTTTTTGTAACAACCCTATAATTTCATACAGGCTGGCATTATCCGGTAATTGATAATAGCCATGTTGTAATTTGTCCATGGTCCCTGTCACTCTAAGAGCTACACGAAATAATAGCGAAGAACGAACCAACTGTTTTTCGTACAGCACATCACCGATTTCACTGCCTATCATATCTTTTTCGACGACTACTACCACCAACTCTGGGTGCTTAGTAAATCGATTAGGTAAAAAGTAGAGAACACTGGCCAGAGATGCTATCAGCATGACTATGATAATAAGCAACGGAAGTATCCTCTTTTTTACGGTAGTACTCATGCGCCGCAAACTCCTTTTAACGTAAAATTTGAACACTTTATTATAGCAAATATAGTCGCATAAGTCACGAAAAGGGGCCTTTCGGCCCCTCTTCTCTCATACTATTCAATCTTTCAAATGCATCACTTGAAAAACATGTATTTCAATATACTGTTACTGCATTTCTTCGTAAAGCTGTACTACTGCTTCGTATTCATCTTCCGTCGGAGCTACGTACACATCTTCGCCGTCTTCACGATCAATGCGCGCTATAATAACGGTCGGTTCCTCATGACATTTGCAGCCCGGCTCACATTCTTCCGGCGGCAATGATACGAGTACGGCAAAGTTCTTACCGTCATATGCAATCACTACTTCTTCTTCGTAATAGGTTTCGTTACCTTCACCATCATCCACTACAACGACCGATACTTCACCTTCATAACCCTGTTCTATCATTGTGCACCTCCTATAATGTATGTTGTCGTCTATCCAAATAACCTTGCAAAATTACCACAGCCGCCATTTTATCAATCACTGCCTTGCGTTTACGACGGCTTACGTCGGCCGCAATCAACGATCGTTCAGCCATAACCGTAGATAAGCGTTCGTCCCAATAGGTAATGGGCAACGTTGTCACCTCTTTTAGGCGTTCTACAAATTCTTCCGTCTTTTCTGCACGCTCACCTTTGGTGCCGTTCATGTTCCGCGGCATCCCCACTACAATTTCTTCCACCTCGTAGTCGTTAATGAGCTGCAATAAACGTTCAAAATCCTTAGCCCACGATGTGCGACGAATAGTTTCTACGCCTTGCGCCGTCATATACAACGCATCACTGCAGGCCACACCGATAGTGCGACTGCCTACGTCTAATGCCATAATCCGCATATTATAACCTTTTTGCCTTTACGTATTCTCTTACCAATTCCTCAATCAGTTCATCTCGCTCCAACAGACGAATGGTACTACGAGCATTGTTGTAATTCGTTATATACGTCGGGTCACCGGAAATAAGGTATCCGGCTATTTGGTTAATCGGATTATAGCCTTTTTCCTGCAAAGAATGATACACACTATCCAGGACCTCTGCGGCGGTCAGCGTTTCATCCACTTTGTTAAATACCATTGTTTCATCAGATACACTCATCCGAAATCCCTCCTTTTATAGCAAAGTACTCTTCGCCTACAACTATTGTACCATATTTACGATGGCTTGTTTACCTACGGCCAATGCTTCGGACAATACTTCCGGTTTCTTACCGCCGGCTTGCGCCATATCAGGACGTCCGCCACCGTTACCGCCGGCAGCCTGCGCTGTCTGTTTTACAATATTACCTGCATGGATTCCCTGTTTAACCGCATCTTTCGTAGCCATGCAAACAAAGTTAACTTTTCCTTCACCGGCCATACCGAGCAATACCACGCCAGATCCAATGTGATCGCGTACCATGTCGGCAATATTGCGAAGCTCTTCCATATCGTTAGCTTTTACTTCAGCTACCACACCGGTTAAACCATTAACATCGAATTTACCGGCTAAGACATCATTCATGCTACCGCTGGCCAATTCTTTTCGTGCTGCTGCCAATTCGTGTTCGAGATTTTTAGTTTCATCCAATAACTGCTGTACACGCTGCACTAACGCTTCCGGTTTTGCTTTAACCATAGTTGCCAATGTAGCTAATTTTTCCTGATCATCCTGTGCTAATTTGAGAGCGGCTGCCCCTGTTACAGCTTCAATACGGCGCACACCAGAGCCGATGCCTCCTTCGGAAACAATACGGAAGCTACCAATAACCGCCGTATTAGGTACATGCGAACCGCCGCACAATTCAATACTGAAGTCAGGCACCGTAACAACGCGTACACGGTCACCATATTTTTCGCCGAACAAAGCCATTGCCCCTAAAGCCTTCGCTTCATCCATTCCCATTTCCTGGATAGTAAGGTTCTGCGCCTTTAATATTTCTTCGTTTACCAAGCGAGTGATTTCTTTCATTTCATCATCGCTTACCGGCGAAAAATGAGTAAAGTCAAAGCGTAAACGATCCGGCATTACCAGGGAACCGGCCTGATTAACATGATCACCCAATACGCGTTTCAACGCTGCATGCAACAAGTGCGTTGCCGTGTGATTGCGCGCCATGGAAAGACGTCGAGCTGTATCTACTTCAAAGGTTACGTCATCACCGACAGCCACACTGCCTTCTACAACAGTAGCAATGTGATACGTCGTACCTTCCGGTAATTTTTTAGTATTGTGCACTTCCAATTTACCCATAGGGCCTACGATATATCCCGTATCACCTAACTGTCCGCCGCCTTCGGCATGGAATGGTGTAGTGCGAACGATTACGGTTACTTCTTCACCGTCTTCCGCACGATCAACGCGGTTAGCGCCACGGCCGATCATGAGAATTTCCGAAGCTTTTGCCTCTTCATCAGCAGTCAATGTTTCATTAGCCAAGAAGGTAATATCCGGGGTAGCTACCTTGGCATCCACATCTTCACGGGCTGCGCGAGCACGGGCACGCTGTTCGGCCATAGCTTTTTCAAAGCCCTCCATATCAATAGACAATCCGGATTCACCGGCAATTTCTTCCGTCAGTTCCCAAGGGAATCCATAGGTATCATACAATTTGAATACGTCAGCACCGCCGATAACCGTTGCTTCATTCTTCTTCAACTCATCCACTAGTGCCGTCAACATGGCCAAACCTTGTTCCAGCGTTTGATTGAAGCGTTCTTCTTCATTAGCCACAACACGCTTAATGAAGGATTTCTTTTCTACTAAATCCTTTAAGCCCGGTCCCAGAATATCCACAACCACATCGATAAGTTCCGTCAAGAACAGTCCCTTGATTCCCAACAAACGGCCATGACGTACAGCACGACGCAAAATACGACGCAATACATAACCACGACCTTCATTGGATGGTAATACACCATCACCGATAAGCACGGCAATAGCGCGAATATGGTCACCGATAACCTTCAAGGATACATCGGTATTAGCATCTGTATGATACGTTACCTTCGCCATCTGTGCGGCGCGTTCAATAATCGGGAAGATTAAATCTGTTTCAAAATTACTTTCTTTATTCTGTAATACGGAAGCCAATCGTTCTAGGCCGGCACCGGTATCGATATTTTTCTTTTCTAACGGTTCATAGGTGCCTTCCGCCGTACGGTTGAACTGTGTAAATACCAGATTCCAAATTTCCAGATAACGGTCACAGTCACATCCTGGTGCACAATCAGGACTACCACAACCGCGTTCTTCACCTAAGTCATAGAAGATTTCGCTGTCCGGTCCGCACGGTCCTTCACCGATTTCCCAGAAGTTGTCTTCCAAACGACTGATATGGCTGTCCGGTAATCCGACTTCTTTATGCCATACATCATATGCTTCTTGGTCATCCGGATACACGGTTACATATAAACGATTCTTATCGAGCTTAATCACTTCTGTCAAGAATTCCCAAGCCCAATGAATGGCATCCTTTTTGAAGTAATCGCCAAAGGAAAAGTTACCCAACATTTCGAAGAATGTATGATGACGTGCCGTGCGTCCAACATTTTCAATATCACCGGTACGAATACATTTTTGGCAGGTCGTCACGCGTGTGCGCGGCGGCACTAATTTACCCGTAAAAAACGGCTTTAACGGAGCCATACCCGCACCGATTAAGAGCAGCGACGGATCATTCTCCGGAATCAACGGATAGCTATCTAATTTTAAATGTCCCTTACTTTCAAAAAACTGCAAGTATGCTTGCCGCAGTTCATTACCTTTCATGAGTCCCAGCCTCCTAGTAAATTTTTACTCTTCATTATACCGCATATCTTCTCTATTTGTATAGCAACGAACTGATGAAGGTAATCGCATACAACGCAATAGCTGTCATTACAATGGTACCGCCCGGCGCAATATCGCCGAAGAAAGCAATCAAAAGCCCCCCCACCACCGATATCAGTGAATACGCCACCGCCAAAGCCATAGTAGTTTTAAAGCCCTTGCGCCAGAGATGAGCCGTTGCCACCGGTACTATCATCAAAGCACTGATGAGCAAGATTCCCACAACCGTCATGCCCATGACGATAACCAAGGCTGTTAATATAGAAAACAGCATATTGATACGGCCTACATTGACACCGGCTGTGACTGCAACTTCTTCGTCAAAGGATGTCAATAATAGGCGCGAATAAATTCGACTAATAATACCAATCACAACTAAAGCCACCACACCAATAGATATAATATCTGCTTTGCTAACGGTTAGAATGCTACCAAACAAAAAGTTCAGCAATCCCGTACTGGGCATCTTTGTAATTGTCGAAAAAATAACAGCCAATGCCAAACCGGCATAAAAGAACAATGCTAAAATCATATCCGTGTATTGGTTTTGACGTCGCCGTATAAGCTCGATTCCCACGGCAGCGGCCACTGTCAAACCGGCGGCGCCCAGTGGTGGATACCAATTAAGTAATGATGCCCCGGTAACACCGGCAAAGGCAATATGGCCTAATCCATCACCTAACAATGATTGCCGTTTAATAACAATAAACATGCCGATTAACGGGCACATAACAGCGACAATAACACCTGCCAGTAACGCCCGTTGCATAAAGGAATATGCCAATAAATCCATCTTACCCTCCTATATGCCAAGACAATGCTGTTCCCATATGACTTTCCAAGAATCCTTGGCAGTCCCCTTGGTAACATACATGGCGATCCACGCAAATCACCTCATCTGCCGCCTTGGCAGCTTCCGTAATATCGTGGGTAACCATAATAATAGTCAAACCCTGTCGGCACAAGGACCGCAACAGTTCAAAAATATGAGCACTAGCCTTCATATCAACACCGCTGGTAGGTTCATCTAATAATAAGTACTTAGGATGTCGAGCTAATGCCTGCGCTATCATAACTCGTTGCTGCTGACCGCCGGACAATTCTCCTATACGGCGACCGCGCAACTCCCACATACCTACCTTGTGCAGGGCATCTTCTATTCGCTGCTGTCGTTCATGGCGTGATACATTGGCTTGTACCAATAAGCCCAATCCTACAATTTCATATACCGTCGCAGGAAATTGTGAAGCATTTTTATTGTAAATTTGCGGTACCAAGTGAATGAGTCCCTGTCGTTGTGCCTCGTCAACGCTCAGTCCGTCGATAGTCACCTTTCCTTCTTCCGGTGAAAGCAGTCCGGCAACAAGCCGTAGCAGTGTTGTCTTGCCGGCTCCGTTTGGTCCTACTACGATAGTAAAGGTTCCTGCCGGTATCACTAATGATAAATCTTGTACGATATCTTCTTGCTCATAGGAAAAGTACACCTTTTCCAAGCGAATCTCACCCATATCATCTCTCCTGACAAAACTCTGTATATATTATTTATGATTACCATGCAGTATCAAAAAGGAGGCTTACGCCTCCTTTCTAATTCCGTATATATTGTCTATCTATGACCAATGCATAGTTATAGCCTGACTACATAACACGCTTAGCGCCAATGTAGCGACTTCCCCAATATCCACCGGATAAATCGGCAATAGCTACGCCTCGACTGCTAGTAGCACTAATAAAGCGTCCGTTACCGATATAAATACCGGAATGAGAAACACCTGGTTCATAGGTTTCAAAGAATACTAAGTCACCTGGTTGTAAGTGCTGTTTATCTACAGCTTTACCCACATTATACTGTTCATCAGCCATACGCGGTAGGTTAATACCGGCTTTTGCAAATACATAGCGCGTGTAACCGGAACAATCAAATCCTTGCGGTGTCGTTCCCCCAAATACATAAGGAACACCTTTATATTGTTCGGCTACGGCCAGCAATGATTTCACTTCCTTCGACATTGTTGTCGTCGCTGCAAACTTAAAGTCTTCATCTACAGGATCGCGATGAATACCGCTAAATAAACTGTCGTCAGCACTGCCTTTGCGCACGACCTTTTTTCCGACTCCTTGCTTGCTATTCGCAGCTCGCTTTGCCGCTGCCGCACGGCTGTCTGCCATTTCCTTATCCAGTTTGGCTTTATCCATTCGGGTAATCTTACCTACCCGACTTTCGTTGAACGGCTTACCCATAATAGCCTTATAGGTATCCGGACCGGTAATCCCGTCTACTTCCATATGATGATCTCGTTGAAACAGGCGGACCGCCCATTTAGTATTAGCATCGTATTCACCGTTAACACGTGCCTTATATCCGTAGGTAACCAGCTTTTTTTGGAGATCTACTATATCGCCGCCTTTATCGCCGTATTTATAGCCCGCTGCCTGTGCAACAGCTGTACTACCTACCAGCAAAGCCGCCATTAGCATCACTCGTATTGCTTTATAACTGCGTCTCATGTATGGTCCTCGCTATTTTTACAAACTATACTCTACTTTTTCTCATCATCCGCATCAAAGTGAAAACTATCTTTCACCCAATATAACGGGCGATGCTTAACTTCTTCAAACACACGTCCTACATATTCACCGATAATGCCAATGCATATAAGCTGTACACCACCGAGGAAGAAAATTGCTACTCCCAGCGTAGCCCAGCCACTGACTGCGTCGTCCGTAAAGAAATGAACAAATAAAATATGTAAAATCATAAGCAGACTCAAGAGCCCGCACAATAAGCCGATATAAAACGACATGCGCAACGGCACATTCGAAAAAGCCGCTATTCCGTCCAATGCAAAATGAAGCATCTTCCGTACACTGAACTTAGACTTCCCCGCAAATCGAGGCGGTGCTACAAAATGTACCTCTGCCTGTTTAAATCCTAAATCGCCGACTATACCACGTAGAAATCGCCCATGTTCACGGAATTTAAGAAGAGTGGCTAACGCTCTGCGATTCATTAGTCTAAAATCAGAGCCACCCTCTACAATAGGCACATTCGCCATCAAATTCATTAGTTTATAGTAGTATTTAGACGTAAATGCCTTCGCCCAACTGGCATCTTCCGTAGAATCTCGTATAGTACGTACCACATCGTAGCCTTCTTCCCAATGCCGTACCAGTTCGGGAATCAGTGCCGGTGGATGCTGCATATCACAGTCCATAGTTATAATTGCATCCCCTTTGGCATGATCAAGGCCACAGGTTAATGCTAATTGATGTCCAAAATTACGTGCTAACAAATACACGCGCACCGAAGCATCTTCTTCAGCAATATGGTGTAACATAACAGCCGAGTTATCAGAAGACCCATCATCCACAAAAATAATTTCATGTTCATACGGCAAAGTTGCCAATACGTCCTTAACAGATGAGTAAAACTTCTTTATATTATCCTCTTCATTATATACAGGAACTACTATCGATAAAAGCATGTCATTCCTCCATCGTCTATCCGATACTCTATTTTACAATACTAAGAGGAAAATTACCAGTTAAAAAAATCGTCCCCCTTACGGGAGACGATTTGCTATTACAGTGTGGCTGCTTCTATCCACTCTTGCAGTTCGTTTTCAGCTTCTTCCATATCTTCTTCATAGGCACCGCACAGCGATGGATACCGCGCCACCTCAACCGTATAAACGATGGCTTCGTCACGTCCGTTGCGGAACGTGCCTACCCAAATACCGGAAAATCGCGTTTCATACCATTCCACCGGTTGATCCGTTTCGGAAAAGGTAATCGTTATATGACCACGACCTAATGTTTCCAATACTTCTACTTGTTCTTCCTGTGTCAATCCCGTATTTTCAATATAAAGAGTATATGTTTCACCGGATTCACGTAATGTTTTTAATGCTAATTTGAGCTCTCCCAAAATAGTTGCTACATTACTGTAATTCTCAATCATCTTTTTTCTTCACCTCCACTCCCCAGTCCGTCAGCACGGCTATAATCCGCTGTTTCATATCCGGTATAGCCTGCTGAACAAGCGGTGTCGGTTCCAATCCAATATCGAGACTCATCGGCTCTACCCCGATAACCACCGCATCATCCAGCGGATCTTCCTGGAGAGCGCGAATCCGCAAGATATCCTGCATACCAACTTCATGTACGGAAATGTGCTCCGTAAAGTATGTTTCTGTTTCTTGGTGTAAAAACTCATACACCGTTCCCGGGGCCTCGCCACCTTGCACCGCATCTACCAGCAATAATTTTTTCATACCGCGCATATAGCTAAGGAGCTCCATTCCCATCGTGCCGCCGTCAACAATATTAATTTCCGGCGTAAACGTATAGTCTTGGCGCATTTCATTTACTACGTGCACTCCAACGCCTTCATCACTAAGAAGTATGTTGCCTACCCCCAAGAGAGTAATACTATTTTCTGTCGCCATACAAATCCTCTATATCCTCCGGATCATCCGGGTAAAACTTCATGCCCGATACCATACTGGATACTTCGCCGGACTCTTCCATAACATCTTCTCGGAATGCCAAGTACACGTGCATAACGGTAAAGAGTAAGAAAGCCCACGCAATATAGTGATGGATAATGTGGATTTCATATTCCGTAAACAGCATGTTCAAAGGATTGAAAATTAAAGCCAACCAACTGTCCGGTCGAATCTGCGAGTACATGGCCAGACCTGTTGCAATTTCCAACACGAATAAAATATAGATAATGAAATAACTGGTACGTGCCAATGAATTGCGGAGCACCCGGTGTTCACGTTGTTGCGGCAGCATCAAGTAATGTGTTGTAGTCTGCCATAAGCCACGCCAATACCGACGTTTGTTGAAACGAGGCAACAAGCGGTCTCCACGATAGCGAATAGCTCCGTAGATACGGAACACAAAGGAAAAAATCAAGATAAATGCCGCTGTAAAATGAATACGGCGTATCATTTCCATAGAAAACCAGCTATTAATTGCCTCTGCCGGTTCCCGTCCTGTAAAGTTAATAAATCCCGGGTCACCAATATATAACCCGCTCCAAAATAGAGCCGTTACACTAAGTACCATAGTCCAATGGAAAATTCTGAGCCATAGGCTAAACACACGGTAAGGCTTTTTCTGTCGTTGCAGCATATACATCCCTCCTCGTTATTTGCACAAGGCATCCGTATTCACAGAAACGATTTCCTCACCTTTTTTGTTATAGAGATGTGTCGAACAAGCTAGGCATGGGTCGAAGGAGTGAATTCCCTTTAAAATTTCCAACGGCTTATCCGCAATTTTCACCTTCGTATCAATCATGTTAGATTCATAGGCACCGTGTTCGTTTGCTATAGTCTTTGGACATGCATTCCAAGTTGTCGGCACAATACACTGATAGTTATCAATCTTACCGTCTTTGATAACACACCAATGACCAAGACCACCACGCGGGGCATCTAATACGCCAACACCTTTAGCTTCCTTCGGCCATGTATTCGGATCGAATTTTTCCGTATTAGCTACTACTGTATCGCCGCCTTTAATATTACTTACAAGCTTGTCAAAGAAATACTGACTCAGCGAAGCTGCTACTTGTGCATCCAATGCACGGCATGCGGTACGACCTACAGTACTGCACATCCACACATGAGCCGGTACGCCGAGTACGGAAGACACCGTATCAACCTGTTTTACCATCAACGCTTCTGCCCATGTCGGATTTTTGATGATACCTTGTTTTACCTTGGTATACACTACGATATATTTAGCCAACGGGCCTACTTCGCAAGCCTTGCCCTGAAAAGTTGGCGATTTAATCCAGGAATACTTTTTGGTTTCATCCAAAAATTCCCAATGTTCTTTAGTCCCCGTCTTAGGACCGGTATAGTTTGGCTTTGTAATTCCTTCCGACGGATGTAATGACTTAGTACCGTCAGGATAGTTGTACCACGAGTGTTCTACTTCTTCCGTCAGGAATTGCGGATCCATCAAGTCTTTACCCTCCAAATTGGTAAAGACAGCTTTGTCCACGCCTTGTTCAAAGTTTTCAACAACGCCGTTAGCACGTACCATAGCCTTTTTGAAATAATCGCCATTGCTGATGCCGCTATATGGTTCGTCAGGATAACCGCCATACGCCAATACGCGTTTTTTAGACAAACCACCGCCATCTACCATGCCGGCTTTTACATACATGTGACCGATGGCCAATACGTCCGGCAAATAGTAATAATCTACTAAATCATGTGCCATAGAAATGGATTCATCTACTACGGCCAAGCGAGCCGTGTTGATAGGTGCGTTCATATCATCCATAGAGATAGAACACGGCATACCACCTACGATATAGTGCGGATGCGGATTTTTACCGCCGAAAACAACATGCGGGGTTACAATATCACGCTGGCGATCCAACACAGCTAAGTAATGAGCTACACCCATAAGATGTACTTCCGGAGGCAACAATTTATAATCCGGGTGATCCCACCACTGCGCTGCAAAAATCCCAAGTTGACCACTATCAACAATCTTCTTAATCTTTGCCTGTACAGCTGCATAGTACGTAGCATTTCCCTTAGGGAATTCCTTAGGATATGCCGATGTTTTAGATTGTACATCGGCCGGTTCCAAACCGCTGATGTTGTAGGTTTTTAAAACAGTTTCCTGTAAAGCTGCCGTCTTTGCCGGATCTGCCTGCAATGCTTCCAAAGGACTTACCCAATCTAACGCATGCAAATGGTAAAAGTGAACGATATGGTCGTGCACATCCAAACAGCTATGCATAATATTGCGAATATAGTTAGCATTTTTAGGAATCTGAATTCCCAATGCATCTTCTACAGAACGCAATGATGCTAATGCGTGAGTCGATGTACATACACCGCAAATACGCTGTACAAATGCCCATACATCACGAGGATCACGGTCCTTGGCAACCAGCTCGATACCACGCCAAGCCGTGCCGCTGGACAAGGCATCTTGCACCTGGCCGGTAGCCTCATCTACAGATACTTCTACGCGCAAATGACCTTCAATACGCGTTACGGGGTCAACGACTACACGTTTCATTACTGATTACCTCCTTCGTCATCCGTCAGCGCAGACTTCTGTGCCTCTTTCTTAGCCGCCATTTCAGCTTCTAATTTCTTTTCTTCCTGAATGCTGTCATATTTATGTTTAGCCAACGTTATACCACCGTGAGCTACCACGGCGCCAAAAGCGGTGAAACCAGCAATTGTTCCCAGTGTATCGGCATTCGTAATCGTATTAGCCGTGTGTACCTGAGGTAAGCGTTGATAGAAATTGTCGTTATCCCAGAAGCCGCGTTCGCTACAACCGATGCAACCATGACCGGACTGAATCGGATACGACAAGCCATTCCACCATCGTAGGTTACCGCAAGAGTTATATGTTATAGGACCGCGGCATCCCATCTTGTACAAGCACCAACCTGCCTTAGCGCCTTCATCGTCAAAGCGTTCTACAAACAACCCAGAGTCAAAGAACGGACGACGATAGCATGTATCATGAATACGATTACCATAAAATTGTTTTGGCCGACCTTCTACATCAAGCGGCGGAATTTCACCAAACAATGCGTAATGCATAATAACACCGGTCATAACTTCCGGAATCGGAGGACAGCCCGGTACCTTAATTATTTTCTTACCGGACACCACCGAAGATACAGAAACAGTATTGGTCGGATTAGGCTTTGCCGCCTGTATACCTCCCCACGCTGCACAAGATCCGTACTCGATAATAAAAGCAGCTCCTTCGGCACATTCTTTAAGAACATCCACAAACGGACGACCTGCTACCATACAATAAGTACCATTGTCATCCAAAGGTACACCACCTTCTACGGCCAATACATATTTACCCCGTTTTGTCTTAAGAATATCATGCAAATGATGTTCGAACGGCTCACCCGCAGCAGCTGCCAATGTATCAGTGTATTCTAAAGCAATCATGTTTAAAATAACATCCGATGCAAAAGGCGAAGTGGATCGAATAAAAGATTCATCACAGCCTGTACATTCATGACCGTGCAACCAAATTACCGTCGGCAACTCTTTAGCTTCTGCCGCTTCTACTACACGATTCAAGAAGGTTGGCGGCATACCCAAAATCGCGGTTAATGCTACACACGATTTCATAAATGTACGACGACTTAATTTTCTTTCCCGGAATAAATTCCAAAGGCTATTGGTCTTTTCTTTCACAGGTAGACCTCCTCTTTGTCACTCAACAACACGTTTGCCGGCTCGAAGCCTTTATACCCACCGCAGCGTCTATAAAGGGTCCGATGCTATATTTCCACAGAGTAGTTAACCACAGTATAGAAAAATACTCCGTAAAAACCACTATAATTCTCTTTGGATTATATTAATTTTATTAAGCAGTAACTTGCAACTCGTATCAACAACAGTATTGTTATCTACTTAGTCGTTGTCTACTTAATGGAGTTAATAATGGATACAACCGTATCTGCCGGTTTATAGCCAACGATGCGATCAACTTCTTTCCCCTTACGGAACGCAATCATAGTTGGTACCCCTTGTACTTCATGTTTAAGGGCTAACTCCTTCAATTCATCTACATCTACTTTGACCACGTTCAACTCATTTTCCATGCTCTCTGCTAACTTTTCAATTTCCGGGGCCATCAACTTGCACGGTGCACACCATGTGGCCTCGAAATCGACTAACACAAGACGATCATCTACGTTGAGACATTCATTAAAGGCCTCTGCCGTATGAACAACTTCCAATGCCATAATTATCCTCCCATGGTACCTACATACCTAATACTACATATAACTTTATTATCAACTTCATAATTCTTGGATAAAACTTTTATCCATCATAAGTATACCATTTTTAACGTCTGATTTTTATCAATTTTTATTGATAAACTTAAAAATATTGCTTTACCAAAAAATTTTACGCACATATAAAACAAAACCGCTCCGAGGAGCGGTTTTGAGCAAGCAATCAATAAGCCGAGTTCTGTTCTGCAAAGCAGTGGCGATTATCTTTCTAGACATATAGTTACCTATATGTTCAAGCGGCACAACCCGAAAGGTAGGCGGGCCACCCTTAACCCTTTCCTATTCGGCCTTGCTCCGGATGGGGTTTACCGAGCCGATACATTACTGCATCGCTGGTGCGCTCTTACCGACACCGTTCCACCCTTACCGCATACGCGGCGGTTTACTTTTCTGTGGCACTATTCCCTATGGTCACCCACGCCGGACGTTATCCGGCATCCTGCCCTATGGAGCTCGGACTTTCCTCGAGCCAAAGACTCGACTCGCAATCGCCTTTCATACTTGCTGTTCCTAAGTCTACCATACATGGATAGACTGGTCAATTATATTTAAAAGAAAAAGTCTTCTTGTCCGTTAAAGACTGTTACTGGTACAGATTTCTCCGCTTCTGCCAAATTAAGGTTAATTTGTGCCGCCAACAATGCAGCAGCACCTTCTTCGGTGCCAAAGTGACCTGCATCTACTACGGTGATTCCCATTTCCTTAGCCAACTGCATATCGTGATATTTTACATCTCCTGTTATATAAACGTCAGCGCCTGCCGATGCCGCTGCTCCGATAAACTCTGCACCGCTGCCCGTACAGAGAGCAACACGACTGACAGTTTCTTTTCTTGCTCCACCAAAACGCGGTTGACTGCGGGCAAAAGCAATTTTTACCAAAGATGCAAAATCATTCCATGCTAAGGTATCCGCCAGTGTTCCTATGCGTCCAATACTATGCACGGTAGTCGGTTCAACCAATTCGTATACATCGTAAGCAACTTCTTCATACGGATGCGCCACTTTCATAGCAGCAATTATCTCCTGCAAACAATTCTGAGGGGCAATCGTTTCCAAACGAACTTCCTCAACAGCTGTCATTTCATTAATACGACCGATAAATGGGCTCGTTCCTGCATGAGGCTTGAAGGTTCCCACACCGTTAGCACTAAATGTACAATGGCTATAGCCTCCGATGTAACCGGCACCGGCATCCCCCATAGCTAGGCGAACCTCTTCTACATGCGTTGTCGGTACAAAGCAAACAATTTTATACATCATGTCTTGTCCTGTCTTCGACAATCCCTTTACATCCATCAAACCGATTTTAGCCGCGGCTAAATCATTTAATCCACCTCGTGCCACATCAAGATTTGTATGCGCACTGTACACAGCTATGCCATGCATAATAAGATCAGCAATCATTCGCCCCTTTGTTGTACTGTAATCAATGTGTTTCAAGCCTTTAAAAAATAATGGATGATGACTGACAATCATGTTTGCCTTTGCTTTAATAGCAGCCTGTACCGCCTCCGGTGTTACATCCAATGTTGTCAAAATTCCGGTAACCTTCTCTTCACAATCACCGATCTGTAATCCCGGATTATCCCAGGATTCGGCTAAATGTAACGGAGCTAACGCCTCAACAGCGCATTGTATATCTTTTACACGTACATCAGTATTCATAACATCTCCTCCAATTCTTCCAGCTCGCCAGCAACAACCACCATCTTTTGTGCACTTTCAGCACTTTCTGCTCCGCTTCTTAACGCGCGAAGAACGCGCTGTCGTCTAGTAATTAAATACGATACATATGCTTTCCACAGCGGATCACCCAAAGCTCCTGCCAAGCCACCGACTTCCCACTGTACCGATGCCAAAGGCACTTCTGCATAATACGATGATGCAAATTGATTTTTTTCTACAAGCCACACATCATAAAAGTGTCGTCCTTCATATACTAATCGCTCGTCAGTAATACCATAGCCTGCCTTAGCCAACCATTGTCGAAGCTCTCTACGCCCGTTCTGTGGCTGCAATACATAATACGGCAATAACTCCGGTCCACTTTCGATAATATCCTTCATCAAAAAACCTCCCATGCCACACATGATGGCTCCGTCTATTTCCCCTTTCTCTGTAACGGTTAATCCATTTCCTAAGCGACATTCGACGCGCATCGTCATATTTTCTTCCTCCACATAGGCCTGCGCCGATTGCAATGGTCCTTCATTTACATCAATAGCAATTACGCGATGTGCTTTTTCCATTTCCACTAACGCTACTGCTAAATATCCATGGTCAGTACCTACATCAGCTATTGTTCTACTCATCGGAGTGATAGCCAATGCCGTTTCCAACCGTTTTGTCAATTTCATGACTTCCTCCTCGTATAAAAAAACCTCCTGAAGCTGTATCCGCTTCAGGAGGTTCGTAAGTGTATGCTTGGTGGGCCCACCTGGGATCGAACCAGGGACCGACCGGTTATGAGCCGGTTGCTCTACCCCTGAGCTATAGGCCCATAGGGAAATACTTACGTATTTCGTACCCGTATATTATAGCCAATAGATGGGACTTTCGTCAAGCATAAGCAACCTACACATTATAAGAAGTCTTTAATTTTGTCACGTTTCCCTCGGTTACGCAGTTTTGTCAGTGCTTTGCCTTCGATCTGACGAATTCGTTCACGTGTAACATTAAAATGCTGTCCTACTTCTTCCAATGTACGTGGCTTACCATCTTTTAGTCCAAAGCGAAGAATCAACACCTGCTGCTCTCTTTCCGTCAAACAAGTAAATACTTCTTGAATCTGCTCGCGCAACAAAATATAACTGGCCGCATCATCCGGCGCAATTGCATCTTGGTCTTCGATAAAATCACCTAAATGCGAATCTTCTTCTTCCCCAATCGGCGTTTCTAACGATACTGGTTCCTGCGCAATCTTCTGTATTTCACGAACGCGTTCTACACTGATTCCCATACCTTCGGCAATTTCTTCCGGTAGAGGTTCTCTGCCTTTATCCTGTAATAATTGACGAGAAATACGAATCAACTTATTAATCGTTTCTACCATGTGAACCGGAATGCGAATCGTACGTGCCTGATCTGCAATGGCACGGGTAATCGCTTGACGAATCCACCACGTAGCATAGGTAGAAAATTTATACCCTTTGGTGTAATCAAACTTATCAACGGCTTTAATCAAGCCTAAGTTTCCTTCTTGAATCAAATCAAGAAATAGCATACCACGACCGACATAGCGCTTGGCAATACTAACGACCAATCGTAAGTTTGCATCGATCAACTTCTGTTTAGCTTTTTCTCCGGCTTTCATTTCTTTATAAGAAGCGTCCTCCTTGGCACCGGCTTCAATTTGCTGAGCCAAGAGAATTTCTTCATCTGCCGACAACAGTGGTACTCGTCCGATTTCCTTTAAATACATGCGTACGGGATCGTCAATATTAACGCCTTCCGGAATGCTCAAATCAAGACTTACTTCCTTGGCTTCACGTACATCATCGCTTTCATCATCTTCGTCAATAATATCATCTTGCGAGTTTACTGTGTCGTCATCGGTAATTACATCTATATTACTTTTTTGCAAAATTTCATACATATCATCCAGCTGCTCTGCTGTTAGTTCTACTTCTTCATGAAGAGCATCTGTAATTTCCTTACTCGTCAACGACCCATTTTTTCTACCTTTAGCCAACAATTGCTCTATTATTTCCTCTAATCGGGATTTTGTTTTCTTAGATACACTCTTAGCCACAGCGCTCTTCCTTTCCTTTCGTATCATTACGACCACTCATTAATTAATGCTTGTATCTCCTGACACCGTCTTAACTCTTCCACAAACTTTGAATCGCCAGCTCTACTCAGTTGGTCCGCCAGTACACTATGTGCCTTGTACTGCTCACGCAATGAACGAATGCGAACCGCTCGTATATATACATCAAGCTTACTTTCCTCATAGGCATCATCACCGATTACCATCAACCGAGACAATTCATTTGTCTCCTCTTCATCAAATACAGACTCCAATGCGGTGAATGTCCAGGCTTCTCCCGAAGCACTTAGCATTGCCATTTTATCCAGCATAGACCTATGAACCGACATCGTAATATCCTCTTTCGGTAAATACGCCATCACTCGTTCATAAGCCGCCTTACTTCCGACTGTCATTGCCATTAGCGCATCCTCTTCCGACGATGACGCTTCCACAGTTACATTAGGAGCTGCTTCTTTTTCTAATGTTACATTCCCTTTCGCCAAAAATTGTCTAAAATGACGAAATACACTAGATGTATCCATCCATAAGGGCAAAGCCAAAGCACGTAAATAACCCTCTCTCTGCACTTGGTTACTGGTTGCCGCAATAAAAGGGAATACCTCTTCTAATACAGCCTGCTTTCCCTGTATATCTGTACTATCATAACGTATCAGCGCATCATTTAGTAAAAACTCGAAAGGCTTTACCGCCTTATCAACCAATGCTAAGAAGGCTTCCGGTCCATGATTGCGCACATAGTCATCTGGATCTTTGCCATCCGGCATGGCCACAACACGTACTTTAAACTCTGTATTTTGCAATAATTCAATAGCTCGCCGTGCCGCTTTTTGTCCGGCACCATCCATATCATAGGCCAGCACAACCTCATCCGCCTGCCTCAACAGTAGTCTCCCGTGGTCTTTAGTATACGCTGTTCCCAGCGAAGCCACCACATTAGTAACACCACGATTATGAGCACTGATAACATCCATGTAACCTTCAACTAAAATAGCCTGTCGTTTTTCACGGATAGCACGATATGCTTTATCAAAGGCAAATAATAAATGCCCTTTATTGAAAATAACATTTTCCGGTGAGTTTAAATATTTAGGCGTACTGTCATCGAGCACCCGTCCACCAAAGCCGACTACTCTTCCTTTGCCATCACAAATAGGAAACATGACGCGATTTCGGAAATAGTCATATACACGGCCATTATTCCCTTGCCTACAAAGCCCCGTCTCTACCAGAAGACCTGGGGAAATTCCGCGTTCCGTAAAAGCACGATACAACCGATCCCAACTATCCGGAGCAAAGCCTAACTGAAACCGTGCAATAGTCTCATCTGATAACCCACGGTTTCGTAGATACGCAAGACCAGTCTTTCCCATTTCTGTTTTTGTCAAACAATTATGAAAGAATGTAGTTGCTAATTGATTTACTTCATATAACTCTTGCCGATGCGCATTGCGCTTTCTTTCTTCAGCACTCAGTTCCGCCGTTGGCAAGGGAATATTGGCCCTTGCTGCCAGCCGTTCTAGAGCCTCTGGAAAGGTGAGATTTTCGTATCGCATTAGAAAGTTTATAGCATTTCCGGAAGCGTGACATCCAAAGCAATAAAAAAAGCCCTTTTCCGGAGTCACACTGAAGGAGGGCGTCTTCTCATTATGAAACGGGCAACAGCCCCAGTAGTTTTTTCCCTTCTTCTTCAATGCCACATGCTCAGAAATGACCGCCACTATATCATTCGCTTCCTTAATACGCTCTATTAAGTCATTGTCAAAATGTCTGCTCATTTCCTCACATCCTATCTATAACTCACATTATATTAGTTCTACAAAAAATACAGATTCTCCTTTTTTTCACAACAACTTTCCCCTTTAAATTTAACCAATCCGTTTCTTTTGTAGCACTGACATATATTACAATTCCATACGTTTCCTTGAAATCCTTCTTTTTCTTTATGATTTTTCTTTATCTGTTCTATGCCGTTCATTTACTTGGCAGCCGTATCTATCTTTTGCCTATATTAACAATCTGTTTCTGCTAATCTCCTTCCCTTATACAAATCGTAACTCATAAAAATCATACAAGCTTCTCCACCTCACATAGCTTATTCTCCCAAACGCAAAGAAGACTGCGTCCTCATCTTTTATGCGATGAAAACGCAGTCCTTACTTCATTGATTATTATTTTGCGTAATCCACAACACGGGTTTCACGAATAATAACTACTTTAATCTGTCCCGGATATTCAAGCTCAGCTTCAATTCGTTTAACGATATTACGAACAAGTAATGTAGCTTCTGCTTCATCAACCTTATCCGGCTTTACCATCACACGAATTTCACGGCCCGCCTGAATAGCAAAACATTTTTCAACACCATCAAAGGACTCGGCAATTTCCTCTAACTTCGTTAAGCGCTTCAAATAATTTTCCAATGTTTCGCGACGTGCTCCTGGACGTGCTGCCGAAATAGCATCGGCCGCAGCCACCAGCACTGCTTCTACGGACTTAAATTCTTCATCACCATGATGGGCACCAATACAATTTTGTACAGCTGCACTTTCATGGTATTTCTTAGCCACATCTATACCGATCTGTACATGTGAGCCCTCCATGTCATGATCCAAGGCTTTTCCCAAGTCATGAAGTAATCCACCACGTTTAGCCAAAGCTACATCGCAACCTAATTCGGCTGCCATCATCCCGGCTAAGTGAGATACTTCTATGGAGTGCTTAAGTACATTTTGACCGTAGCTGGTACGGTATTTCAAGCGACCCAAAATCCGGATAATTTCAGGATGCAAGCCATGTACATCGGCTTCAAAGGTTGCCTGTTCACCGGCATCCTTAATCGTCTGATCTACTTCCTTACGCGCCTTGCCAACCATCTCTTCAATGCGCGCCGGATGAATACGTCCGTCAACAATTAATTTTTCCAACGCAATACGTGCCACTTCGCGTCGAATCGGATCAAAGCCCGATAAAATAACCGCCTCCGGTGTATCATCAATAATTAAATCAATCCCTGTAAGCGTTTCTAATGCACGAATATTACGCCCCTCACGGCCGATAATACGACCCTTCATTTCATCGTTAGGAAGTGCCACTACAGAAACCGTGGATTCCGCTACATGATCGGCAGCACATCGTTGGATAGCACCGGCAATAATTTCGCGGGCATTCTTTTCCGCGTCCTCTTTAGCCTGCTGTTCCAATTCTTTAACCATAACAGCCGTTTCATGTTTAATTTCCTGCTCTACGTTTGAGAGCAACATGTTTTTTGCTTCTTCAAATGTCATACCGGAAATTCGTTCCAGCTCTGCCATCTGCTTATCGTAAAGACCTTGAATCTTTTCACGATATGCATTAGCTTCATGTTCCTTGCGCTGCAAGGTTTCTTCCTTTTTCTCCAAGGTGTCGAGTTTCTTATCCAAGTGCTCTTCCTTTTGGAGAATACGGCGTTCCATACGTTGTAATTCTACTCGGCGATCACGCTGTTCTTTTTCTACATCTGCGCGAAGCTTGTGAATCTCTTCCTTAGCTTCCAACAAAGCTTCTTTTTTCTTGGATTCAGCCATACGTTCACCGTCAGCGATGATACGTGATGCCTCCACCTCTGCTTGATTTAATTTACCTTCCGCAATATTTTTACGCAGAAAATAACCAACGCCAAGACCGATGAGTACCATTACAACTGCAATAATACTGTACTCTAAAATCGTTCTCACCTCCTCTATACAAAAGTGAGAAGCCGATATGTATCGGCTTCTCCCGGTTTGCCGTCTATCTACCATCAATTGTTATAGCCTATTAAGGCTACTTTAATTGTATTCTGTACACCTTGAGATGTCAAGGTCTGGCACATACACGGTCTTTATTCACTTTATATAGAAGCATATACTCTATTCCATATGTCGCATGCCATTTACACCATCATACATTTCTACTTGTATCTGCTTCATACATCGCTACAATCTCTCGAATTGTATGCATAGAAAAACCACGGTTATGTAATATCTTCATTATTTTATATTGTGTCGCTTGGCAAGTAGCCGTATTAATCTGTGCAGTATCATACACTTCTGATAATCCATCCATGTTTATGTCAGTATCATCATCCATATACACGTATGAGTCATCTTCAAAGGGCCATAGGCCTTTTTGCTGTAAAATCCGTTTTGCTGCCACCGTTTCATCATATGAAGAAAACGCAGAACCGATAGAAAGTCCACGTTGCTGCATTTTTTGGCGAATATAGACAATACTGTATTTTTCAGCTTCCATGTATAGACGTAATGCTTCTTTAGAAAGTCGCTCATCATCCAAGTAACCTAATTCCAGTAATCGTTGTTCAACACGCTCTATTAATTCTCCTGGAACCTTCTTTTGACGTAATTTTTGGCGCAATTCCATACAGCTTAAAAATCGAGCACTTAAAAATCGCATGGCCTGATCCATAGCCGCTTCATAGGTATCAACCGTTTTTCTTTTAAATCCCATAAGCTATCACACACTATCACTGAAGTACGATTTATTCATCTTCGTGAGCTTCTTCACCAACAACATCAAATGTTTCTGGTTCTGCCATTAGTGTATCTCGGATAATGGTATCAATTTCTTTAGCAATCTCTTTATGTTCGCGTAAGTAGTCTTTGGCTGCTTCCTTTCCCTGTCCCATACGTTCATCATTGTAAGAATACCATGCTCCGGATTTTTTTATTATATCCATAGACACACCAATATCGATTAACGTGCCTTCATAAGAAACGCCTGTGCCATACATCAAATCAAATTCCGCTGTCTTAAATGGAGGTGCTACTTTATTTTTTACTACCTTAACCTTAGTACGGCTACCTACATTTTCATTATTCTGCTTAATTACTTCGCCTTTTCGTACATCCAAACGAATTGTTGAATAGAACTTTAATGCTCTACCACCGGTAGTCGTCTCCGGATTGCCGAACATGATGCCTACCTTTTCACGCAATTGATTGATAAAAATAACCACAGCCCTTGATTTGCTAATAATACCTGTCAATTTGCGCAGTGCCTTACTCATTAACCGAGCCTGAAGGCCTACATGAGCGTCCCCCATTTCGCCCTCAATTTCCGCTTTAGGCACCAAAGCCGCTACGGAGTCAACAACAATCATATCAACCGCGCCACTGCGCACTAACGACTCCGTAATTTCCAAGGCTTGTTCACCACAATCAGGCTGCGATACAAGCAAATTATTAATATCAACGCCTAAGTTACGGGCATATACCGGATCCAATGCATGTTCCGCATCAATAAATGCCGCTGTACCACCCGCTTTTTGTGCTTCTGCAATAGCATGCAGCGCCACTGTTGTTTTACCGGACGATTCAGGACCGTATATTTCTATTACGCGTCCACGAGGAAATCCCCCAACACCAACAGCCAAATCAATAGCCAAACACCCTGAGGAAATAACCTCAATATTCATACGATCGACCACATCGCCAAGGCGCATGATAGCTCCTTTACCATAATCTTTTTCTATCTTTTTTAACGCATTATCTAACGCCTGTTCTCTGCCGTCCATACTCATTTCCTTTCTTCTTGCATATACACAAGTAAACAATGCAATGCATATTCTGCTGCACTTTGTCTGATACTTTCTCTGTTACCAATAAAATCATTGCGAAAAGCTCTTGTACCATTTGGTCCAGAAACACCAAACCAAACAAGGCCTACCGGTTTTTCGGCTGTACCTCCTCCGGGTCCGGCAATACCGGTTATCGAAATACCATAGGTAGTGCCCACACTCCGTCGGGTTCCTTCAGCCATAGCCTTAGCTACTTGCTCACTAACTGCGCCATATTCAACGAGCATTTCTTCTGGAACCTCCAATAACCGCGCTTTCACATCATTGCTATACGATAAAATGCCGCCCATAAAGTAAGCACTACTCCCAGGTAAATTTGTTAAACGTTTACCCACCAAACCGGCTGTACAAGATTCCGCTGTAGCTACAGTTCCCTGTCTTACAAGCAATGCTTTCGCCACAGTTTCTTCAATATTATCAGTCAAACTTCTACGCCGATCGGTGGGAATGCGCCCTTCAATATATTTCTTCCACGGTGCCAATAGCAGCTCTGCTGCAGTTTTGCTCTCACCATGCGCGGTTATGCGAAGTTCTATATAGCCGTTCTTTATTAAAAACGCAATTGTAGGATTAGACTGTGACTTTACTAAATCTATAAACATATTCTCAAGCGCCAACTCACGGTAGCCATATACCGCGTAACGCTCCGATAAGACAACACCCTGATTACCAAAATGCTGCTGTAAGTACGGCACTACCGCCTCGGTATACACAGCCTTCATTTCTGCCGGCGGCCCCGGTAGTAAAATAAAAGTTGTTTCCGTTGCATCATCATAATAAGCAATTCCCGGAGCTACACCACAACTATTGTGGAGAATTGTAC
Source organism: Veillonella magna (assembly GCF_959600285.1). NCBI lineage: Bacteria > Bacillati > Bacillota > Negativicutes > Veillonellales > Veillonellaceae > Veillonella > Veillonella magna. The sequence goes on from NZ_CAUGKU010000001.1 coordinate 41,438, forward strand.
TATCTGGCAATGCCATCATTTCTCGCTCACTGGCCGGAGGAACTTCACGTTTACGCTTCTTAAAAAATTCCTCCACCTCACAGCGCGCCATTTCATTTTTCACCAATTCACTACCGACTGCTATAGCCAGTGAATCTCTGGTTATATCTCCCTGTGTGGGACCCAATCCGCCGGTACTAACTACAATGTCGGCACGCCCGGCCGCCGCAATAAAACTGTCACACATACGTTGACTGTTATCACCAATTGTCGTCTGATGTGTCACCGAATATCCCAAACGATTGAACTCGCGGGCCAACCAGGCTGCATTGGTATTAATCGTATCTCCCAATAACAGCTCGGAGCCCGTGGATATTAGTTCTACTATCATTTTTCTACCTCACAAATAACATCGTAAGCAAACCCTTGTACTACTGTAACAGGCACAATATCACCTTCTGACAAACCTTCTGCATTTTCAATATACATATTGCCATCCACGTCAGGAGCTTGTACCTCTAAGCGCCCTTTAGCTAATAAAGTACCATCCTCATTTTCTTCCATACTTTCGATAATGGCTTGATGGTGTGTTCCTTCTAAATCTCGATTATTCTCTTCTGATATAGCCGCCTGGATAGCCATTAACGTATGGTATCGCTCTTCTTTAACTTCCTCCGGTACCTGATCTTCCATAGCTCCGGCCGGAGTTCCCTCTTCACGAGAATATGTGAAAACGCCCATATTATCAAAACGCACTGTTTTTACAAAATCACACAGCTCTTTAAATTCTTCATCCGTTTCTCCCGGGAACCCAACAATAATTGACGTACGCAATGTTACATGATTTGCTTTCGCACGAACATTCGTTAACAAGCGCTCAATATCAGCTCTGGAATCCTTGCGATTCATACGTTTCAATATACGATCATTGATATGTTGCAATGGTAAGTCAATATAATTACAGATTTTCGGTTCATTAACAATAACATCTAGCAACTCATCGGTAAAATATTTGGGATACAAATATAACAAACGATACCACTGAATGCCATCTATTTTAACTAGCTCTTTCAGTAACTCTGTCAACATCGGCGTACCATTATTCAAATCAGCGCCATAACTCGTTGTATCTTGAGCAATTAAATTAATTTCCTTCACGCCCATATCAGCCAATTTAGTAACTTCTTCTACAATCGACTCTATACTACGGCTACGATAGCGCCCACGCACTTTTGGGATAATACAAAAGGTACATCCGTTATTGCAGCCTTCCGATATTTTTACATAGGCACTGTAGGTCGGTGTTGTTTGCATACGAGGCATACGCTCGTTATAAATATTGGTAATTGAATCCATAATACATGCTCGATTACCATCCTCTACCGCATGCAAGGCCTCCATAATCCGGTGCCAGGATCCGGTACCGATAAGTGCATCAATTTCAGGAATTTCTCGGAATAATTCTTCTTGGTACTGCTGACTTAAACATCCGGCTACCACTAATGCCTTGCAGGAGCCAAACTTTTTGTACTCCGCCATTTCCAATATAGTATTGACGGATTCTTCTTTCGCTTTTTCAATGAAGGTACACGTATTAACGATGATTACTGATGCTTCTGATAAATCATCCACAATTTGATATCCATTATCTTTTAATACGCCTAGCATCACCTCGGTATCTACTAAATTTTTAGCACAGCCTAAACTCACATAGCCTAATTTTTTGTTCATCTGTTAATTACCCTTTCTAAATCGCACTTGACTAATCCAATCATTTAGCAAACGTTTCTTGCCTTCTTCTGTATAATCGCCTTTAGTTTCTAACAGCACTGCCTCACTACCTAACGAATCCGTCAAATGTGTCACCTCCGGATTAGTAAATCCGAAATACATGTCATTACTCTGAAGGAATTGTGCCGTCTGTTTAGAAAGCAGCCACTTAATAAAACGCTCACTTTCTTCTTTATTTTTTGTACTCTTTAACACAGCAGTTCCCGTTAAATAATATGGCGTACCGTCTAATGGAAAAATTACTTTCAACGGATACTTGTGCTCTTCATATTGATGTGCATCGGAATAATTCCCGATGCCTATGTCGGTTTCCCCTAATGCAGCTAATCGCACCGGAGTTGTTAAGAACTTAGCATACTGGACTACATGAGGTTTTAGCTCCATAAAATACTGTAGACCTTCTGCTTCACCGCGCGTTTCTATGAATCCATATAAAATATTGGCAGCGCCTCGGGCCGCTACAAAATCAGTCATGACTACCGTCCAGTCACCGGGCATAGCCAAGGAGTGCCATGTATTAATATAACGCCCTTCGCCATTGTAAAACTGAATATTTTGTACAAATACAACCGGATCATACCATGTTCCAACCCACAGCCCATCCGGCTGTTTAAATCGATTAGATATTTCATCAATTCCTTCACTTAGAACCGGTATAAACTGTCCATACTTTTCACCAATATGTAGATTATCCCGTGATGTCAATACAATATCTCCGGTACGGTCGGCTTCCGATAACGTCATACGTACTGCCATCTGTTCCTCCGTAAGCGGTAGCACATGCACACGTACATGATACAAAAGCTCATATTGCTGTGTCAGAAGCTTTGTCAATGTGTTAGGAAGGTCACTGTACATAGTAAGCTCCGCACGTATAGGTATGGCCGTTCTCTCTTGTTGTCTACTGTTTTCTATATAGGCGCCTATACCAAGAATGCTGAGTACAAAGATAATTAACAGGCCAATTAGCCAATATCTTCGCATTCATCTCCTCTCCCTTCCACTAATTACACACGGCCTTTATAAAACCCTTCTTTTTTTCGTCTGTTTTCTTTTTTACCTATACCTATATGATGTAGGTCATTTTTCTTTTCTCTCCCCACCCGATTTTTCAATCGCTGTGATGCTGGAGACGCACCATCGAATGCAGTAGCTTCTCGTCTAGCTTTTTTCATTCGTTTATGACTGCTCTTATTCGTATTTCTATGGCGATACTCCTTAATAGGACGCGGCGGAATTAAACACTTTTCCCCGAATCCAATAAGATCTTGACGCCCGGCTATTAGGAGTGCTTCCTTAACCAAGTTATAGTTATCAGGATTTTTATACTGCATTAAAGCTCTCTGCATGGCCTTTTCTCTTGCTTTTTTTGCAACATAAACCAATTCTCCCGTGAGAGGATTAATTCCTGTATAATACATTGCCGTTGACAAGCTACCCGGTGTAGGAATAAAGTCTTGTACTTGTTCCGGAGTCATATGCTGATCGCGCAAAAACTCAGCCAATTCAATAGCATCATCCAATGTACATCCCGGATGAGAACTCATAAAATAAGGGACCAAATACTGCTTCAGCCCTAATTGATGATTCGCTTTTTCAAAGGCTTCCTTAAACTTTAAAAAGCACGCTTTATCAGCCTTTCCCATAATAGAAGTCACTTTATCAGCGACATGCTCTGGAGCTACTTTAAGCTGTCCGCTCACATGATATTGACATAGCTCCTTAATAAAATCCATATTATCATCCGCTAATACGTAATCATAACGCAATCCGGATCGGATAAACACCTTTTTTACGCCTTTTAGAGCTCGTAGCTTACGAAGCAGTGCTACATAATCATCATGGCTAGTATCTAAATTAGGACACACCTTCGGAGCTGCACATGTTTTTCCCTTGCATGCGCCATAAATGGCTTGCTTCTTACATGCTAAATGTCGAAAATTTGCTGTAGGCCCTCCTACGTCATGAATATATCCCTTAAAAGAATCCATAGAAATCATACGTTTAGCTTCTGCCAATAATGATTCATGACTGCGGTTCTGTATTATACGTCCTTGATGACTGGTAATAGCACAAAAGGAGCAACTACCAAAGCATCCCCTCTGGCTAACCAGGCTAAATTGTACTTCATGCAATGCCGGTACTCCCCCTTGTTTATCATAACGTGGATGCCAGTGGCGTGCATAAGGTAAACTATAAATTTCATCCATTTCAACCTGGCTTAACGGCATAGCTGGACTGTTTTGTACTACATAACGATCACCATGTGCCTGCACTACGGTACGACCATAATACGGATCCTGCTCATCATACTGTAATTTAAACGCTTCCGCAAAAGTATGTTTGCTTGCTATTACCGCTTCGTAGGAAGGACATTGTACTGCCCCATCAGGTATTTGCTTAGCCATATATGTAATGCCTTTAATATTAGGTAGAGATTCTTCAAATCGTCCTTTATCCAGCGCCTCTGCTAATGCCACGATTTGCTTCTCTCCCATACCGTAAATCAATGCATCTGCCTTACTGTCTACCAATATAGAACGTCGCACGGTATCCGACCAATAATCATAGTGGGCAAACCGTCGTAAACTAGCTTCGATACCGCCAATAATTACCGGTACACCTTTAAATGCCTCCCGCATACGATTAGCATACACCAATGTAGCCCGTTCGGGACGATGCCCTTCTTCGCCCCCCGGCGAATAATCATCATTGTGTCGAATTCGTTTGGCCGCCGTAAATTTATTTAACATCGAGTCCAAGTTTCCGGCCGTCACCAATGAGGCCAAGCGCGGCCTTCCCAAAACTTTAAATGCATTAACATCATGCCAATCCGGTTGAGCAATAATACCAACACGGTAGCCTTTATGCTCCAGCAAACGTCCAATAACGGAGCCGGCGAAAGAAGGATGGTCCACATACGCATCACCGGTAACCAAAACAAAATCCAACTCTTCCCAACCTCGTTGCTTCATTTCTTCCGATGTAGTAATCAAAAATTCATTCATCATACTGTTATGTACCTTTCTACGGCGTACTTTGTTCTAAAAAATAAACAGCCAAAATAAAAAGATTATTACCAGCACGGCAATAACTGCCACTGTAATTCTTTCTTGTGCCATAACCTTTTTACGCCGTTCCCTTCGCGTTGTGTATGGCAAGCGTTGCGGTGTAGGCTTTATCATTTCTGGCTTATGCTCGACATCTTCATGTGCTCTTAATTTACGTGGTTGCATACGACGCAAAGGAACACCTATTGTTTCACCAATAGAAGCCTTGTACGCATCGACCAGTCGCTGTTTATCCAATCCGAGAAACTCAGCATAATTACTAATAAAGCCCTTTACATACACAGCTCCGGGGATAACTCCATAATTATCTTGTTCCAGTGCTTCCAAATAGGCAGCTTTAATATGCAGTACCTCTTCCGCATCATGTAATGTGAGACCTCTTCGATGGCGTTCACGCTGTAATTCTTCTCCGATGGATGCCACTGTAATTCCTCCTATACGTTATTACTTGTATTCGAAAAATATAACTGTTTTACTTGCTCACGGGACATAAGAATATCTCGTGCTTTGCTACCATTATTGGGACCGATGATTTTCATGTCTTCCATCGTATCCACTAAACGTGCCGCTCGCGTGTATCCTATACGAAAACGCCGTTGCAACATGGAAACCGATGCTTGTCCTGAATCCATAACCAAGTCTACCGCCCGTTCCAAGTATTCATCGCGCGGCTCTTCCTCTTTTTCTTCTTCCGTTGTCGCTACAGCTTCTTCCTCTGCCGCTGTTACAGATTCATCATATTCCGGTTCACCTTGTGTCTTTACAAAATTTACTAGACTTTCAACTTCATCATCAGAAATGAAGGCTCCTTGAATTCGTATCGGTTTATTAGCTCCTATAGGATGGAAAAGCATATCACCTTTCCCTAATAATTTTTCGGCTCCTGCCATGTCAAGGATAGTTCGAGAATCAATCTGTGTCGCTACTGCAAAAGAAATTCGACTTGGCACATTTGCCTTAATTGTACCTGTTATTACATTAACCGATGGACGCTGCGTAGCCAACACCATATGAATCCCTGCAGCTCGTGCTTTTGCCGCTAACCGATTAATCGATTCTTCCACATCCGGCGCTGTAAGCATTAAGTCTGCCATTTCATCGATAATAATTAAAATAAATGGCATTGCCGTATCAGGGTGTTGCTCGTTATAGCTGTCTATATTACGTAAGCCCACCGTAGCCAACGTACGGTAGCGTGCCTCCATTTCACGAACTGCCCAACGTAATACAGCGGCTGCTTTCTTCATATCTGTCACAACCGGCACCATCAAATGAGGGATACCGTTATAATTCGACAGCTCTACCATTTTAGGATCCACCAAAATTAGCTTTACTTCTTCCGGCTTGCGACTGAATAAAATGCTGGCAATCAATGTATTCACGCAAACCGATTTACCGGAGCCCGTCGAACCCGCAACTAACAAATGCGGCATTTTTGCCAAATTGGTTATAATAGCCTTACCCGCAATGTCTTTACCTAGGCCCACGGGAATACCACCTTTAGCCTTTTTAAAGTCATCAGATTCCAATACATCTCGTAAATGTACCGGAGAAACGGTGCGGTTCGGCACTTCGATGCCCACTGCCGATTTACCGGGAATAGGTGCTTCAATACGAATATCTGTAGCCGCTAGGCTTAGCTTCAAGTCATCGGTAAGATTTAAAATTTTGCTCACCTTTGTCCCCGGTGCCGGCTCCAGTTCATAGCGCGTTACCGTCGGCCCCTTCGTGGCATTAACAACACGAGCCGTTACACCAAAACTTTTTAAAGTAGATTCCAACGTAGTTACATTCTGGTTGATTTCCTCTGCCGATACTTCACTGGGTTTACCTTTAGATAACATTTCCAGAGAAGGAAAACGATACAAGCGCTCCGGACGCCGAAGACGTTGTTCCCCTTCCGTAGATACAGCCACAGCAGCAATATCCGCATCAGTACTTTCCATAGTCGGTACTAACGTCGATGTATTCTCTACAGCATTCCGAACAGATGTATCTGGAAGCATTGGCGACACCCCACCTGCCATAGCTTGGGTCTGACTCTCAGCGTGGAGGTCCATTTTATTTTCGCAGTCTTCCATATCTTCTAATCGGTTTTGATCAACTTCTATCCAATCATTACCCGTAACAGTCTCTTCTTCCGCGCTTACTTGTAAGTCATATTTCTCATGCTCTGCAGTGTGCTCTTCCCCTTGTTCTACTATTGCAGTCTCCCAAGGCATACGCTCTATCTCAGCAGAGCTAATTATTCCATCACTATCGGAATCAAACTCTCTATCGCTATCAGAATCGAACTCTCTATTGCCATCGGGATAGAGATTATTCTTACTACTATCCGCCTCATGCTGCTCTTCTTCTGCCTGAGCCAGCTCTAGCGCTGCTTTCTCTTTGGCATCCGATGATGTTTGCGAGGCGGCTAAAATAGCCTCGGCTGCTGCACTTCGACCAAAACGTGTATCTTCAACCTGATTATATACTGCATGCTGAGACTTGCGTTGCTCATTCCACTCTTCAAAACGCTCTTTCATCACTTGTGCCGTTTCACCGGCCATACCAATAGCCTTATCCAACCCAACCTCTGTATGTTCTTTAGCCTTATGAAGACCCTTTCGTAAAGATAATCGTGTAATAAGAAGTAAGCAGCTTATCAATAGAATAACTGTCAACAATAGGCTACCCACGTCACCTACCAAAGACCGCAACATAGCAGCTAATGCGCCACCAATAATACCACCCTTAGTAGTCAATACATCCGTATCCAGTTCATGGCCAGCATCAACTGACACTAAAGGAACTATTGTAACAAGCAAAAGGAATAGGGATGAAAAAAGAACTCCTCGCCGTGTTATTCTCAAACCATTTTCCGAATATAACATGCGCCATCCCATATACCCAAAAAAGAGTACCGGAATCATAGCGCCAAGACCAAAGGCATACATAAAGACCTTTGACATAAACTCACCTACGGTTCCCATGGGATATCCTATTATGCCTAACAATATAATAATGGCAAACACCATTACCAATAATCCTTTAATCTCCTTACGCAGGGTAAAACCTTTTCCGGATGCTGCCTTTACCTTTTTCGCCGTGGCCGTATTCGATGTTGCTTTACGTACGACGCGTTTGCGTTGTGTGCTACCGCCGGCCATCTTTGCAGTTGTCTTAGCCTTTCCGGCCGTTGTCCTTTTTTTCCTTTCTGCCATCTATACAGTACACTCCTATTACGTTAATCTATAATCTCTTCAACAATCCATTATAGCACATAACCAATGAATATACCTATACTCCATCATATTTTTTCGCCTGTACGTTCGCACCAATTTAAAAGTATTTCTTTTTCTTTTCCTCGTTGTATTCCCTTATAATACACAGTCCCTACTAATTCATTCGGTAAGTATTGTTGCTTTACATACCCATTCGGATAATTATGTGCATACCTATATTCGGTCCCGTGTCCTAATTTAGATGCACCACTGTAATGCGTATCCCGTAAATGCAACGGAACTTCTCCATTTACTTGATGCCGCACTGCCGCAATAGCACTATCGATTGCCAAGTAAGCGCTGTTACTTTTAGGAGCTAACGCTACATATAAAGCCGCTTCCGATAAAATGATGCGTGCTTCTGGAAAACCCACCAAATGTGATGCCTGTGCGGCTGCATTCGCCACCATCAAAGCATTCGGATCGGCCAAGCCTACATCTTCTGCTGCGCATATAACGATACGCCTTGCAATAAAATTAGGGTCTTCGCCGGCTTCTATCATTCTTGCCAAGTAATAGCTGGTTGCTTGTGGATCGGAACCGCGCATGCTCTTAATGAACGCTGAAATTGTGTCGTAATGGTTATCCCCTTTTTTATCATAGCTGTATATGCGTCGACCGATAACCTGCTCCAACACCGTTCCATTAATAGTACCGCCATCTTCAATCATAGCCGCCGCTTGTTCTAAGATATTGAGAGCCATACGGGCATCCCCATTGACAAAAATTCCTATTTCTTCCAATAAGTCTTCCTCAGCCTTTAATTTTCGATGGCCCAGCCCTATATCAGCATCTGTCAATGCTCTTTTTAGTATGTTGGCGACTGCTTTTGGCGACAATGCTTGTAAAGTAAGCAATCGCAGACGGGACAGCAACGGACGATTCACTTCAAAAAATGGATTTTCTGTAGTTGCACCGATTAAAATAATCGTACCATCCTCAACACATGGTAGGAGTACATCCTGTTGACTTTTATTAAAACGATGAATTTCATCTAAGAATAAAATCGTTCGTTGCTGAAAGGCACGAATATGTTTACGTGCCTCCTCAATGACATTGCGCAATTCACCTGTACCCGTATTGGTAGCATTTAATGAAACGAAACGACTATGTGTCATTTCTGCAATAATCCGCGCTAATGTCGTCTTACCTGTGCCCGATGGCCCGTAAAGAAGTAATGACGGTATCGTATCCTTCTCAATCATAGCTCGCAAAAAACTGCCCTTTCCAACCACCTTTTCTTGACCGTAAAAATGATCCAGTGATGTAGGCCTCATACGTACCGCCAGAGGTTCAAAATTATGTGTTTCCAGCGATGCAAATAGATTGTCCATTGCCATATCTTTATCACCTCTCTCAAATTACCATTCATCGCTTTATTTTTTTATAAATGGTCCTTCTACTAAATTATGCACAAAAAAAGGTCGCTTACGGCGACCTTACAAAGTACATATAAAAAGAGCCCCACCATGCCGTATATGTACCGCGTTTTGATCCTGCAAGGGCAGGTGGGTGCCCTCCTCATAACATTGCTGTCCTTCACAGGCGTAGCGCCGATACGAGAGTCCAGGCTCCCTAAGTTAATATGTTGGCTCAAAACTGCGATACCACACGCACACAGCAGGGATATCTTTGCTATTATATTAACAGAATAATCCAGTATTTTCAAGGCTTTTCACAAATGGAGTAATACTCATTTGATATTGTGTAGGTCTTGACAATTACAAATTGTTCTTTTCAACACCCCGCCCCGTGAACTGTGCTTCTCAGCAAGACACCTTAATTATACTAGCTTTTCTTTTGTAGTATCCGTCTTAATGTGAAGCTCACGCAATTGCTTCGGTGCTACTTCGGACGGAGCTTGGCTCATGAGGTCAGAAGCACTTTGTGTTTTCGGGAAAGCAATTACATCCCGAATAGATTGTCGTTTTGCCATGAGCATAACAAGGCGATCCAACCCAAATGCGCAGCCTCCGTGCGGAGGCGCACCAAACTGGAAGGCATCCAGCATAAAGCCAAACTTCTGGCGACTTTCTTCCTCAGATAACCCAATGGCTTTAAATACACGTTCCTGTACATCCGACTGATAAATACGGATACTACCGCCACCGATTTCGACACCGTTCAATACCATATCGTAAGCGATTGCTTTTACATCACCCGGTGCTGTTTCTAATTTATCCATATCTTCTTCGCGCGGAGAAGTAAACGGATGGTGCATAGCCACATAACGTTTTTCTTCTTCACTGTATTCGAACATGGGGAAGTCCGTTACCCATGTGAATGCCAACTTATCTTCGTCAATAAGATTCATGCGGCGTCCCATTTCTAAACGAAGTTCGCCTAATGCTTTGGCTACTACGGCAGGTTTATCGGCAATCATAAGTACCAAATCACCAGGCTGTGCATTCATGGCTTTACCAATGGCACGAATCGTATCTTCACCGAGGAATTTCATAATCTGGGATTTAATAGAGCCGTCTTCATTAAAGCATGCCCAGGCCAATCCCTTAGCACCATACTGTCCTACGTAATCAACCAACGCATCCAATTCACGGCGCGGAATACCGGCATCTCCCGGAACTACGATTCCCTTAACAACACCACCATTGTCAATAACACTGCGGAATACCTTAAATTCTGTATCCTTCACTAATTCTGTTACATTCGTAAATTCCATACCGAATCGTAAATCCGGCTTATCGGAACCGTATTTATCCATGGCTTCATCCCAGGTAATACGATGCATCGGTGTCACCACATCTACATTCATGGCTTCTTTAAAGACATGTTTTACCAAACCTTCCAATAGAGCCAAAATTTGTTCCTGATCAACAAAGCTCATTTCCAAATCCAGCTGCGTGAATTCCGGCTGACGGTCAGCTCGCAAATCTTCGTCACGGAAACAACGAACAATTTGGAAGTATTTTTCATAACCGGCCACCATTAAAATTTGTTTAAAAATTTGAGGAGACTGCGGCAACGCATAAAAAGTTCCCGGATTCACACGAGACGGTACTAAGTAGTCGCGCGCCCCTTCCGGTGTACTTTTCGTTAACATCGGTGTTTCAATTTCAAGGAAATCTCGAGAATCCAAATAATCGCGCATAGCCTTGGTCACACGGTGACGCAACATTAAATTACGTTGCATTTCTGGACGACGTAAATCCAAATAGCGATATTTCAAACGAATATTTTCATCAACATCTACATTATCCTGAATGTAGAACGGCGGTGTCTTAGAGCTATTCAAGACACGAAGTTCTTCGCAGTACATTTCATAGGCACCGGTAGCCAAATTCGGATTTACTGCATCTGCATCACGCTTAGTGATAGTACCGCGTACACAAAGCACATACTCATTGCGCACATCTTCTGCTTTATGGAACGATTCCATATTGTGATCCGGAGAAGCTACAATCTGTACAACCCCGGAACGGTCGCGCAAATCGATAAAGATAAGCCCGCCATGGTCGCGACGTCGTTCTACCCAACCGCAAAGAACAACCTCTTTACCTACCTGTTCTTCGCTGATGGTACCACAACCATGGGTACGGTGCAAACCTTTCATTGTTTCCATTATTGTCATCCTTTCACTAGTGAAGTTACCCGATCTACTATCGCATCGATAGCTACGGTTTCTTGCTCGCCATTTTCCATATCACGAAGGATAGCTTCACGACGAGCCAATTCGTCATCACCCACTATAATAACATATTTTGCATTAATTTTGTTAGCATGTTTTAATTGGCTTTTCATACTTTTTGCTTCACCACTGGTTTCCGCAATAATATAACGTTCACGAAGTTCTTTCACCAATGTAAAGCCTGCTACTTTGGCGGCATCTCCAAGAGAAACCACGAATACCGATGGTTCCTGTACCTCTTCCGGCAACAACCCTTGTTTTTCCAAAGCTAATAACAGTCGTTCCATTCCCATGGCAAAGCCAACTGCCGGTGTATGAGGCCCATCTAATTCCTCTACTAAACCATCGTAACGACCGCCACCAGCCACTGCACTTTGTGACCCCAACGGTGCATACTGCACTTCAAAGGCTGTTTTGGTATAATAATCCAAACCGCGCACCAAACGAGGGTTCACATTATAGTTAACCCCGGCTGCTGTCAAATATTGTTTTAATTCTTCAAAATGATCATGACACTCGTCACAAAGATTTTCATGAATTTCCGGAACACCTATCGTTAATGCCTTACAACTTTCATTCTTACAGTCTAAAATGCGCAACGGATTTTTATAGAGACGCGATTTACAGTCATCACAAAGCTGATCTTTCTTCGGTTCAAAGAAAGCTATGAGCTTATCACGATATGCCGGACGACAATTCGGGCATCCTACCGAATTAACCTCTACACTTAAATCTTTCAAACCAAAATCCTTAAAGAGTTGCAAGACTAACATAATAACTTCTGCATCTGCCATCGGCGCCTGTGTTCCCAACACCTCTACGCCAAACTGATGAAATTGACGATAACGTCCTGCCTGCGGTTTATCATGACGGAACATAGGCCCGATATAGAACCATTTTGTTAATGCTTCTTGACCGTAAATTTTATTTTCCAGGTATGCACGCACTGCTGATGCGGTATTTTCCGGACGCAATGTATAGGTTTGCTCCTTTTTGTCACCCGTGGGGAATGAATACATTTCCTTTTGCACTACATCGGTAGTCTCACCGATACCACGCAAAAATAAACCTGTTTCCTCAAACATAGGTGTACGAATTTCCTGAAAGCCATATGTCTTACAAAGTTTACGAATACGACCTTCGATATAATGCCAGTTTGCTATTGTGCTGGGCAAAATATCCTGTGTTCCTCTCGGTTTTTGAATTGCCATCGTTCCTCAAGCCTCCCAAAATTGTTCACATCGCTCTCGGCGTTTTGCCAACAGCGTATCCAATGTATCAATATAAACCGACACATCCTTCGGCGTATGCAATTGCAGTTGACGGAATTCCGGTGCGCGCATCCATTTCGATGAGCTCCCCGGTCCGACGGCTACAATTGTCTGCCGCTCTTCCATAATACGAATATTATATTCGCAGGCATAACCGGGCAGAGTATAGCCTATATTTTCCATCTGCCCCGTCATATATTTCTGTCTGTATAGATAATACGGCACATAGCCTATCTTACGCAAGTATTCTCCTGCATAAGAAACCATTTCCTCTACCTGTCTTTCTTCAGGTAGCAATGCCGTTTCCCTCATATCATAGAGAGGACTGCCTTTTTTTAATGCCAATGTATGAATTGTAACATTTTCCGGCATAGTACGACAAATGAATTTCATATTTTCCTGCATATCCGACATTGTCTGTTGTGGCAATCCAGCAATAAAGTCCATATTGATTGCCAAAGAGGTATGCTCTCGTACATAGTCATATAAATCAACCACAGCCCCAGCTGTGTGGGCGCGACCGACAGCCTTTAATATATGATCCTGCATACTTTGCGGATTAATACTCATGCGATTCACACCATGTCGAAGCATCGTATCTATTTTTTCCGGCGTCACCGAGTCAGGGCGACCAGCCTCCACGGTAAATTCCTTTCCTTCCATGCGTAACATAGCCAAAGCCTCTACGACCTTCTCAAATGCTTCATGATTTAAACTGGTCGGAGTTCCGCCCCCCATATATAAGCTGTCCACGCTTAGGTTAAATTCTCTTTGCAAAGCCGCCAGTTGTGAAGCATCCTGAACAAATGCTTGCACGAATTCATCCAATCTATTGTATTGCTGTACAAGTCCAAACGGAAAAGAGCAATATGTGCAATGGCTCTCGCAAAAAGGAATTCCACCATACACGCTGATGCGTCGATCGCTTTCTTCATCGACTGCCACCCATGGTCGTTGCAACTCTGTAATCGACTGTAATATAGACAACTTCTCCAGGCTTATGTCATATCTATCCCTCAGTATTTGTGCCGCTACTCCCGCTTTACCTGTCTCATCCCACAATTTGTGAAAAAGCTTGGTTGGACGTACGCCGACTAAACTACCCCACTTTCCCACGCGGATAAACCCTTGGGCTTCGCGTAAATAATACAACACATCACGTCCAATAATACGCCGCCCCTCAGCTGTAGCCTCCGAGGAAAAACGCTTTGTCTGTTGATTCGGTCCAACTATGCAAAGTGTGTAGAAACCATTTTCTTCCGAACCCGTTAGACGCCATGCTACCTCCTCACCGTGAGTAGCAACAAACAGTCCGGCACCAGCACAATTATGAGCTACTACCGATCCTAGCGGTAACGGCCCTTCGTAATGATACTTATTGTGCATTGCGCGCTTCTTCTTCCTCTTTCATTTTTTCCTGACATTCACCACAGTAACCATACACTTTGAGCTGATGGTCAATAGTACGGAAGTTTAATTTTTTTGCGATAATAGATTCCAAGGTTTCCAACATATCGTCTTCAAATTCTTTGACACAACCACATTTCACGCAGATTAAGTGATGATGGAAATGAGAGAATTCTTCATCATTCAACTCGTAACGATTACGACCATCTCCAAAATCAAGACGCTTTAACAAATCCAATTCCGTAAATAAATCCAATGTTCTATAAATTGTTGCCAAGCCGATATCCGGTGCCACTGCTTTTACCAGTACATATACATCTTCTGCACTGAGATGCTTTTCTTCCGCATCAATGAACGCCTGTAAAATGGTTTGTCGCTGCGTGGTTAATTTATATTTCTTGTCTTTAATACGTTCTTTTAATTTTTCTAATGTTGTGTTCATAACGCTCCATCCTTTTTGTAATACTGATTAAAATACCAAAGTTTATTGATAACAATTTGTAAAATAGCGGTAATAGGAACCGCCGTCATCATGCCGATAATACCGTATAGATATCCTCCGATAAAAATAACTGTAATAATTACCAAAGGATGTAGTTTAATGACACGGCCCATAATCTTCGGCATAATAATTTGTCCATCAATTAATTGAATTACCATATAAGTAATCATAACTTGTAAAGCTAATGTACCACTACTCAAAGCTGCTAGAATAATAGCCGGCAATGCCGCCGCAATAGGCCCTATAATGGGAATCCATTCAGCTATACCGGCTAACAATGCCAAAACTAAAGGATATGGTAAATCAAAAATGTACGCCACCACGGAAATAATACAAAACATATTAGTCGCCAGTACCAATTGCCCTCGCAAATAGCCACCCATCGTATGATGTACTTGATTAACAATCTCATCCAAATGTGAAGCTATCGGTTCTGAAAAGATAGAAACCATACGTTGTTTCAATATACGCCCATCCTTCAGTAAGTAAAAAGTCATGATGGGTACTAGTAACAGCTGTAATAATGTCGTTGCCAACGATACGATAGCAAAAATCCCACGCTGAGCTAGATCAACGCTATAATTTCCTATTTTATTCAACGTACTCCCAATAAGCCCGTTTATCTCCGGCGGTAACACCAGCGCATATTGCGCTTGTGTTTCTTTCCATACATGAAGAAGCTGATTAATAAGTATCGGCAAATTATTTAACAGCTTTGTAAATTCTACCAAAAATGGGACAATAATATATTGAATAATAACTACTGTCGCCAACGCTACCAATAAGAAAGCCGGCAAAATGGCTAGGCTCCGTGGAAACCATTTCAACCCCACTCTTTTCCGCGTATAATCTTGAATACCATTGACTACCGGCAAAAGAATTACAGTAAGTACTAACGCCAGTAGCAACGGTAAGGTCACTGGCGTAACCCAGATAAGCAATGCTACACCAGCGACCAGCAATAGCAAGCGTAACCAGTATTGGGTCGATCGCTGTACCATAGTTTCACCACCTATCGCACAAAAGGATTATATTCTTTCTCATGTGCTATCGTTGTTTCCGGACCATGCCCCGGGTATACGACCGTTTCTTCCGGTAGGGGAAATAGCTTCTCACTGACAGCTGCCGCCAAATCATCAAACGATCCACCGGGAAAATCTGTACGCCCCACAGACTCCCTAAAGAGAGTATCTCCGGCCAATAAAACTCCTTCCCCGTAATAGCACACGCCACCCGGTGTATGTCCCGGCGTTTCAATTACTCGAAAAGATAAACTACCACAAGAAAGAATATCGCTCTCCTTGACATGACGAACTTTACCATGCGCTTCTACAGTACTACCACTATACACACTCAGATTCAATCGACTGTCCGTCAAAAAGGGTTCATCCTTTTTATGCACATAAATCGGACAATGATAGGCATCCACTATCGGCTGTATGCCACCGATATGATCACTATGTCCGTGCGTTAGAACCACACCTAAAGGATTTAATTTTTTTTCTTGCAGTACCTCTACTACATGTTCACCGTCCGAACCCGGATCAACTACCAAACATTGATTGCTTTGTTCATCCACAACAATATAGCAATTCGTGCCCAACATTCCCAAGGGCATTCTATAAAGCTTCATACACATTACCTCATGCACAGCATTAAAATAATTTCTTACTATCTAACAAAATAGTAACCGGCCCATCATTAACTAAGGCAACTTGCATATGCGTCTGAAATTTGCCGGTATCTACCTTGACACCCAATGCCTGACAGGCTTCTACAAACTCTTCGTATAACGCATTCGCTCTGTCCGGTGAAGCTGCCCCTTCAAAACCCGGGCGTCGTCCCTTACGCACATCACCATATAAGGTAAACTGTGAGACGACTAATAATGAACCGCCGATATCACGAAGAGATAAATTCATTTTTTCATTTTCGTCTTCAAAAATCCTGAGATTACATACCTTCTCTGCCAGATACGCCACATCTTTGCCGTTATCCTCTTTTCCTACACCGAGCAGAACTACCAGTCCTTGCTCGATAGCTCCAGTAACATCACCTTCCACCGTTACCCTGGCATCAGTAACACGCTGTATAACTGCCCGCATTACGCACCTCCGTTATTGGCACGCTGTACCGTGTATACATCACGAATACGCCGCACTTTTGTCATTACAAAATCAAGCTGTGACAAGTCTCTAATTTCTATAATCATTGAGATATGTGCATTCTTTGTATCATCTACTTTAGCATTAATATTGACAATGTTGATTTTCATCTCCGACAAGGTAGCCATGATTTCCATAAGCATACCGCCGCGATCATAGGCCATAATATCGATAGCCACCTGGAAATTATCACTTGTTGCCCCATCCCAAGAAACTTCTATCATGCGCTCCACATCTTCCGGAGTATGACCAATATTCGGACAATCCGCGCGATGGACGGAAACACCGCGCCCTCGCGTAATATAACCAATAATTTCATCGCCCGGCACCGGATTACAGCAACGCGCCATTCGAACCATTACATCAGCTTCGCCTTTGACCAAAATCCCATTGCTACTTTTCTTACGTACCGGTTCATGGCTCTTCAATTTTTCGAGCATAGCCATCGTATCTTTACGATTATCTTCTTTTGCCTGATCTCGTTTATACATATCAATCAAGCGAAGTAATACGGAGTTAACCGGCACGCCGCCATAACCTACGGCTGATAACAGTTCCGTTTCGCTACCCGCATTTAATGATTTAGCGATTTGCTCCATACGTCCCGACTTGTTGAGCGCTTTCCAATCATAGTTAAGACGCTTTGCCTCTTTTTCTAACAACTCGCGTCCTTTGACGATATTCTCTTCTCGGTTTTCCTTTTTAAACCAATTACGGATTTTGCTCTTACTTTCCGTAGAACCTACAATATTCAACCAATCTAAGCTCGGCTTACCGTTTTTCGACGTAATGATATCTACAATGTCGCCATTTTGCAAAGTATAATCCAAAGATACAATTTTACCATTTACCTTTGCCCCTACACATTGATGTCCCACATCGGTATGAATACGGTAGGCAAAGTCTAACGGTACGGCCCCCTTGGGAAGCTTCATCACATCGCCGCGCGGTGTAAATACGAAAACTTCGCCGGAGAACACGTCTAATTTAAGAGCATTCACTAATTCCTTCGGGTTGCTGGCATCCTGCCATTCCAATACTTGGCGAAGCCACCCTACTTTTTGATCAAAATCCTTGTCGCCACCTTTATTACCTTCTTTGTAACGCCAATGTGCCGCTACACCATACTCGGATACACGATGCATTTCCCAAGTTCGAATTTGTATTTCGACGGAGTGTCCCATCGTGCCTATAACTGTGGTATGCAACGACTGATACATATTTGATTTCGGCATAGCAATATAATCTTTAAAACGATATGGCAACGGCTTCCATAAACTATGGGCAATCCCCAACACGGCATAGCAATCGGGAATTGTATCAACGATAACACGCACCGCATATAAATCATAAATCTGCGATAAATCACGGTTATCCTTCTTCATTTTTTTGTAGATACTATAAAAATGCTTTGGGCGCCCTTTTACATCTGCCTTAATATGTGCTTCTTCCAAAGCCTTTTTTAACTGTACCATTGTATCATTAACGATTTCTTCTCTGGCTTTGCGTTTTTCTTTCATCTGCTCAACCAGATCATAGTACTTGTCCGGTTCCAAGTAACGGAATGATAAATCCTCTAACTCCCATTTAATATTGAAAATCCCTAAACGATGGGCCAATGGCGCAAAAATTTCCAGCGTTTCCTTAGCAATGCGTTTTTGTTTATCACTGCGCATATGCTTCAGCGTGCGCATGTTATGTAATCTATCACCCAATTTTATAACAACAACACGCACATCCTTAGCCATCGCCAATATCATCTTACGGTAATTTTCCAGCTGTTGATCTTCTTTTGTCTGATATTGAAACTGATTTAACTTCGTCACGCCATCAACCAAAAATGCTACATCCTTACCGAACATCTCTTCGATTTGCTCTAACGTGTATTCCGTATCTTCTACCACATCGTGCAGTAAAGCCGCAATAACTGTAGTCGCATCAATCTGTAGATGCGCCAAAATGGTAGCGACTGCCAATGGATGCAGAATGTACGGCTCCCCGGAGGCACGCTTCTGAGGCGCATGTGCTTTATCAGCTAATCGAAACGCCTCCATAATGCGTTCACAATCGGCATCATCTAAATAGGATTTCACGATATCCATTAAACGCCCCAAGGCTTCTTCTTTATTAAAGGTGCTGTTCTCAACCAGTACCTTGCCTTCTTCATTTTCTGCCATATAACACACCTCCTACGAGCTATACTTCAAGAATGTTAATGAAGTAATTAACTCTAGCTTTTCTTTTATATGACACCAACGGTACAGCATCATACCATCCGGTGATGTTTCTTCTTTTAATATGCCTAACTCTTTAAATACATCCAAAGACAAAATAGCCTCTCGATCCGACTGATTGGCCGGATGACGGTGAATTACCTCATTTTCAACAATATATCGCGGCGCGGTAGCACTGCGAAATACTGATTTAACCACCAGATACATCTCACGCAAACCATTTTCTGTCAAACGAGCTCTTTGTCTTTCCAATGGAGATACATCTTGTATGACCAACTGAGGAGAAATCCTGCCTTGCCATTCATTCTTTTGTAACGTAACTGCCATTTTAACCGTTTGATTAGGGAATATCTCGCGATGATATGCTTCCCCCTGCCATGCGATGGCATCTAAAGGAGCCCCTTCAGTGTCCAATAAAATCTTACAATGATTTTTTTGCTGCCCCATTAAATACACATCACGAACGGTAACTTTAGGCAGTGCAAATACAGGCGTACTGTTTCCCATACCGTACGGCTCCAACGTTTCGATTTGATCAACCAGTTCTACGGTAATTTCCTCTGTTTCCAACAATGCATCAATATCGACAATCGGCACATAATCTTCACTGCTAAGATGCTCTTCACAATACGCTGTCAATCGTTCCCGCAATGCCGGAATATTTTCTACGGCAATACTAAAACCTGCCGCCTGTCTATGTCCGCCAAACTGTATTAATAAATCCTCTGCTGATTTTAGTGCCTCATAGATATTACAGTTTTCAATACTGCGACATGATCCTTTGCCAACACCATCATGAACACTTATAACCAATGTGGGCCGATAAAATTCCTCTACCAATCGTGAAGCCACAATGCCGATAACTCCGGGATGCCATTCCTCACCGGCAACAACAATAACCTTATCAGCACTCTCACCTTGATTAAGTACATCTCTATGCGCTTCCTCGTAGATACTGCGTTCGATCATCTGCCGTTCTGTATTTGTAGCCTGTAACTCCTCTGCAATGGCCACCGCTGCCTGTGGATCTGTCGTTGTTAACAGCTCAACGGCTCGCGTAGCATGTGTCACGCGCCCGGCTGCATTAAGTCTCGGAGCTAAAGTAAATCCGATATGCCCTGCATTAAGCTTTCGCCCCTCCAAGCCAGCTACTTTGACAAGCGCTTCAATACCTAAGTTGGGAGATTCTTCCATCTTGCGAAGTCCTTCTCTAACAATAATACGATTCTCACCTACCAGCGGAACCACATCGGCTATTGTCCCCAATGCCACGATATCCAAATCTTCCCGATAACTCAATCCTGTCCTCCGGTGCCAGATCGCTTGGCATAATTTGAATGCCACTCCAACTCCGGACAGGTTCTTGTCCTCATACATGCACCCCGGTTGTTTCGGATTGACCACGGCAGCAGCCCGTGGTATTTGATCCGGCGCATTATGATGGTCAGTTATAATCATCTGTAAACGCTGGCGGGCACCTTCCACAATATCATAAGAACTGATTCCACAATCCACTGTAACTACCAGTCCAACACCCCGTTCTATAATATGTTCTAATGCTTCCTCATTTAGACCATATCCTTCACTTTGTCGTTCAGGAATATAGTAGGTAACATCTGCTTCGCAGCGTTTCAAAAAACGATACAGCAACGATGTGGCTGTAATACCATCCACATCATAATCTCCATAAACAACAATAGGAACCTTGTTCGTTATAGCCTCTTCTATAGTGGCTACTGCTTTTTCCATCCCCTTGAGTCCAAACGGATCCGGCAACTCATCCATGGTCCCTCTTAAAAATGCTGCCGCGTCCTTTACAGACCCTAAACCTCTATTTACCAGTAACTTTGCCACCACCGGGTACACACCGATTTCTCGCACTAAGCGTTCTTCCTCTGCCGTATCACCGGTAGCGATTCGCCACCGCCTCTCTTTACTCTGCTTCATATATCTCACTGCCTCATCTATTTCGAATCCTCGAAACCACTTTTTTCTTCGCTAGTCTATTATCATTATCAATATAGGTACATTATACACCATTCAACTTCCTAATAAAAGCCCATATTTTCGTATTCCATCATTACTTCACCAGATAATAAAAAATGAGTGGTTATCATTTAGAATCACCACTCATTTTCTATTCATTGGTATATATTCTGTTATATTGCCAGAACTAACTGTATTGTTTTATAACAGCTCCTGCACTATCATTAGTTGGTGCATTCTCCGGAATTGGCCATTACATATTTTTATATCTTTTCCAACCATCTATTAAAAACGGAAATCGCGTTCCCCATCTTCCATTTGTGCAATGTAATTACGGGCTGTTTCCTTAACCTTTTCATTCTTAATAGATGCTAGTTGCTTATCAATTACGCGTTGCCCCACTTCGGTTGTTTCGTCTGTTGCATAGTCTAACAGATATTCCTTCAACGTCATCAACGCATTAGGCTGACAACAATTGGAAATCTGACCACTTTTAGCCAATGCCATGAAGCGATCACCTGTACGCCCTGCTCGATAACAAGCCGTACAGAAGCTTGGTACATAACCAAGGCCTAATAACCATTCGACAATCTCATCCAAGGAACGACGGTCACTGGTATCAAACTGTGCCGAGTTATCATCAGGCAACTCTTCTTCGGCATAACCGCCTACACTAGTACGGGATCCACCGCTGATTTGCGAAATTCCCAATGCCAAACCACGTTCACGCATGCGTTTACTTTCGCGAGTAGACATAATCATTCCCGTGTACGGTGTAGATACGCGAATCAAAGCTACAATTTTTTCAAAAATATCATCCGGCACAGCATTGCTGAAATCATCCACATCAATATCATCAGCTGGGCAAATGCGCGGTACGCTAATTGTATGCGGACCTACACCAAAAACGGCTTCCAAATGTTCCGCATGCATCAGCAATCCCACAAAATCGTAGCGATAATGTTCAAGTCCATACAATACTCCAATACCTACATCATCAATACCACCCTGCATAGCGCGGTCCATAGCTTCCGTGTGGTAAGCATAATTACTCTTAGGACCATGAGGATGAAGCATTTCATAATTTTCTTTGTTATAGGTTTCTTGGAAGAGTGTATAAGTACCAATGCCTACTTCATGAAGCTTCTTATAATCTTCTACTTCGCAAGCAGCAATATTTACATTTACGCGACGAATTTCACCATTTTTATTTTTTATACTATAAATAGTTTTAATACAATCCAAGATATATTCAAGCGGATTATTAATCGGATCTTCACCGGCTTCGATAACAATACGTTTATGACCCATAGCTTCCAAAGCCATAACTTCTTCCCGTACTTGTTCCTGCGTCAATTTTTTGCGAGAAATATGACGATTCTTTGCATGGTAAGGGCAATATACACAGCCATTAACGCAGTAATTGGATAAATACAGCGGCGCAAAAAGAACAATACGGTCACCATAGATTTTCTGCTTAATTTCTTTCGCCAAAGCAAAGAGCTTTTCCTTGTACTCAGGCAACGGACATTCTAGTAATACAGCGGCTTCTCGGTGATTCAATCCCTTGTAAGTTGCCGCCTTAGCTAAAATTTGATCAAGAAGCTCTCTGTTCTCTTTATTGGCTTTTGCATAGGCTAAGGTATCTAAAATTTCTTCATGATTAATAAATTCCTCTGCTTTTGAGGAGCGAACATCATACATACGTATCTCCTTTACTCTCAGTGCATAAAACCCGATATTCAGCCATGTACCTGTTAATGCCATTAGCAGCTTACATACCGATTACCACCCCAATGATCCTCATCAGGGTATTATAATTATGCATAAAACTTATATCATACCCATTTCACCGGATATGTACTAAGTATACCTCATTTAGATAATTTTGTGAATGACTGTAGCTACAATTACACGCAAAAAGAGCCGAAGACCTTAGCCTTCGGCTCCAGTGTATATGCTTTTACGCTTCTACAGGGTAAACGCTTACTTTACGGTTATAACGACCTGCACGTTCAAAGGCAACCTTGCCCGGAACCAATGCAAACAATGTGTCGTCTTTACCGATACCAACGTTGGTACCCGGATGGAAATGAGTTCCGCGCTGACGAACGATGATGTTACCGCTCTTAACGATGGAACCATCATGGCATTTCACACCAAGACGTTTGGATTCGCTATCGCGACCATTACGTGTACTGGATACACCTTTCTTATGCGCAAATAACTGCAAATCAAAAGTAAACATTGTGTTCACCTCCTACGTTTCACTAACTTTTACAAATTCACTATACTGACGACTGATTTCAGAAAGACCGAGAATCATTGTCTCCAATATAGCTTGTCCGCTTTCCGTTATAAGACCGGAAAGCTCAATCCGGCACTGACCTTCGCCGTTCGAATAGTGTCCCTTCTGTTTCGCTACTTGCTCAAGTCCGACAATAGCCGTACAAGACAAGGCTGATACAGCAGCACACACTATGTCATAGCCCGCTACATCATACCCGGCATGACCGGAAATTTGACAGGCCCGGACGAGGCCTTCCGCATCACGATCAACTACAATCGAAATCATAGCTTATGCCTGGATGGAGTCAATGCGAACTTTAGTGAACGGCTGACGATGACCCTGGCGACGACGATAATTAGATTTAGCTTTGTATTTGAAAACCAAAATCTTTTTAGCCTTACCATGTTCAAGTACAGTACCTGTAACCTTTGCACCGTCCACAAGCGGAGCGCCTACTTTAACATCACCGTCGTTAACAACAGTTAATACTTCGTCAAACGTTACGGTTGCTTCAGCAGCAGCTTCCAATTTTTCAATGGTAATAACATCGCCTTCTGCAACGCGATACTGTTTACCACCGGTTTTAATGATTGCGTACATTGTGACACCTCCTTGTTTTCGAACTCGCTGAATACGGTACCCGACGTGGAGTCGGAATTTACTACCCTTCCATGCGGCTGCAATAGCTTAGGCGTACCCAAACTACGACTTAATAAATATAGCAAAAAAGGACGGTTCTGTCAAGAATCGTCCTTTAAATAATCCCCAAATGCTGCAATAAAATCTTAGTTCCAATAAGAACTAATACGATGCCACCAATAACCTCTGCTCGTCCCCGCAACAGCTTTGCCAATTGATGCCCCAAATAAATACCGACTAATGAAATACCAAATGTAATGATTCCTATAATACTGGATGCCCAAAGTACATTGACTGATAAAAAGGCCAAAGTAATACCTATTGCCAATGCATCAATACTAGTAGCCAGTGCCAACATCAGCATTTCCTTCCAATCCATGAAAAGACATATATCGTCAGCAGCATCCTTATGATAAGCCTCGCGAATCATATTTATACCAAGATATCCAAGGAGTGCAAAAATAATCCAGTGATCGTATTCACTGATAATATCAGCTAATTGCGCACCTACCAGCCAACCTATAATAGGCATTCCCATCTGAAAAAGCCCAAATAAGAAAGGTAATACTACCTTCTTATACTGTTCCTTAGGCCCGATACAAGGTGCTTTGGCTACTGAAACCGCGAAGGCATCCATGGCCAATCCCACCGCTAACAATACAATTTCAAAACCACTCATTACTCGTCTTCACTCCAAGCTATATACTTATATCTCTACTCTTGAACTATCATAGTCCTTTTATAGCACCTTGCATCTGCTTACTACACCAAGTATCTTCAAGGTGTAAATTATATTCATCGTTCCTGTTATTTCCAATACTTGTCTGTAGCATTTCATCCTATATTTCAACAAGTATCATCAAATAGTAGGATACTGCCTCATTCATTCACGGCCAATAGAGAATATGCTTCGCGATGCAATACGGCATCACATTCAACACGTATATCACGCTGCAGTTCTTGATGCAGCTCTTTCAAAACACCTTTTGTAAAACATGCGCCTACTTCAGGATGCACTGTGATCATAATATCAGTCTTAAGTCGTCCCGAACGAGATAACTGACGAAGGCGTCGCAAAATCTGTAAATAGACCGTCTGCGCAGATAAAACCGTGCCACTGCCACCACAGTGAGAGCACGTATCAAACAGCACGCTCTGTAATCCTTGTCGCTCCCGCTTGCGTGTCATTTCCACCAGTCCCAGTGATGTAATACCACAAACCACAGTTTTAACGCGATCATAGCGTACCCGCTTAGTCAGATAGGCTATCAATGCTTCACGTTGCTCTTTTTTAGGCATATCTATAAAGTCACATAAGATGATACCCCCAATATCGCGCAAACGCAACTGTCGACAAATCGCATCGCCTGCTTCCATATTGACAATCCGCGCTGTTTCACCGGGATTTCCGCCGGTAAAATGTCCTGAGTTAACATCAATAACGGTCAAGGCCTCCGTATAATCAATTTGTAAAAATCCACCGGATGGCAACTCTACGCGATTACTTACCAATGCCTCGATTTGGGTATCTATTTCGTAATGCTTAAAAATGTCCTCTTTGCTTTCCACATAACGGATTACAACATTGCTCATAGCCGCCATATTACGGCATAATTCTCCTAAATGTTGAACTACCGCCTCATCATCTGCTACAATTTCCGTTTCACCACGCCCTACGTAATCGCGCAACAACCGTAACCATACATCGGCATCACTGTAAATCTCCGTTCCATTTTTTGCCACTGCAAAACGCCGCTGCAATTGTTCCCATGTTTGCCATAAGAATTCCATATCGGCTGCAATATCCTCTTCCTTTGCATCGGCTGCGGCCGTTCGCAATATGAAGCCACAGCCTCTTGCCAAATACGGTGCTGCCATAGACTCAAGGGCCTGTCGTCGTGCAGTTTCGGTAATTTTTTTAGAAATATGAATGCCCTTTGAGTAAGGAAGTAGTACCATGAAGCGACCGGCCAAACTAATGTCCGCACTAACACGTATTCCTTTGCCGCGCATCTCTTCCTTTACCGCTTGCACCATAATAACCTGTCCCACGAAGAGCTTGCCCATTTCTCGTGTTTGCTTACCATGCTTTAAGTTTAAATATGCATTTTGCCCACGACCGATGTCAACAAAAGCGGATGCCATACCGGGCAATACATTGCGCACGACACCTTTATAGATATGATTAACCGTGTGTGTTGCTTCCGGACGCTCATATAATATATCGGTTAATACCCCCGCTTCATCCGTAATGGCGATGCGACTTTCTTCAGGCATCGTAGTAATTATGATTCGCTTCATACTACACCTCCTTTCCTATCATAACTGGTTATACCACATCTAACGGGGATTTTCGTTCACCGTTTTCTTCCACTAAGATAGCTTTACGATGAATAGTATACGCATCCGTCAAAGGCCATCCGTATCGATCACGACCTAGCAACCATACCTCACCGGGCTTAATCGTCCCTTCCGGATAAATGCCAATTCCCATAGTCAATGTAACCCGGTTGCCGTTAACCGCTGCCGTAATAGGCTCTTTTATGAAATGTTTCACATCGATAAGTCGCGTTTTTTTAGGAGTTACTTTTTCATAACTAATTTCCGTTGCTTCATTAAAAGGAACCAGCAACGACTTCCAATCAGCTTTATCTTCAACCGGCCCCGTCACTTCATAAACGGCATAATTACAGATAGCCATCATTTTTCGAACCTTATTCGGCATTTCGCAGCCGTCAATGACTTCCAATCCCGGAGGAGCCACACGATTCAGACGCGCTATAACTACGTCTACCGGTATGTCTTCCAATATATCAAGATCTGCGTATTCGCAGGTAGCCGTAATCCCTAATGCCAACGCCGAGGAAAAGCTAATTTTCATATGAGGATTAAAACCTTCTGAATATGCCATGGCTATACCGGCCCGTCGGATTGTGCGTTCTACAGCTTGCGCATAATCCAAATGCGATAAAAATCGCAATTGCTCCCCCTTTTTAAATGCCAAACGTAACTTTTTCAACGCGTCCACCCTCCTTATAATCAATAATAGCTGTGTCCAATTCAGGGCATACATTACAGCCATTGCAAGGTAACCGTCGGCAGTCGCGAGTTAAATCGGCCCGCACGGCACGCTCCCACTCTTGTTTAAGATAATTTTTACTTACCGTATCATCTAAGTGATCCCACGGCAAAGGTTCATCAAAATCACGATTGCGCCGCGCATAGTAATCCGGATCAATACCTGTATTTTTAAAAGCTTCCAGCCATGTATCAATAGAGAAGTATTCCGTCCAGCCATCAAACTTACAGCCCAGCCTCCATGCTTCAATAAGTGTTTTAGCCAAACGACGATCGCCGCGAGCAAACACCGCTTCCATATAACCGGTAGCCCCGTCATGATAATGATAAGAAATATTGCGATTATTAATGAGCGTCTTTAAATACTGTTGCTTACGATGAATTTCCTCCACTGCCTGTTGACCGTACCACTGATAGGGGGAATGACTTTTAGGTACAAAGAAGGATACACTAACTGTAACCTTACCGTTGCGTTTGCCTGTAATTTCGCGATGTAAATCCAACACTTTATAGGCTAAATCGGCAATTCCGGCTACATCCTCATCGGTTTCCGTTGGCAATCCCATCATAAAATACAGTTTCACCGTGTGCCATCCCGATTTAAAAGCATTCGTACAAGCTGCTATAAGGTCTTCTTCACTGACACCTTTATTGATTACGTCACGCATGCGCTGCGAACCAGCCTCCGGCGCAAAGGTAAGACCGCTCTTACGCACTTGCTGTACTTTTTTTGCAATATCAATAGAAAATGCATCGATACGAAGTGACGGCAGACTAACGCTGACCTGCTTGTCTTTAAATTCCTCCATAAGCATATCTACCAACTCGGGAAGCTTTGAGTAATCCGCTGAGCTAAGCGACATCAAAGATATTTCGTTATACCCTGTATTGGCAATAATGTCTTTAGCCAACTGCACCAATCGTTCCGGGGTGCGTTCGCGCACCGGTCGATACAACATGCCGGCTTGACAGAAACGACATCCTCGTGTGCAACCGCGGAACAATTCCAATACGGCTCTATCATGAACAACATCTAAAAAAGGAACCACGGGTTTCGTTGGATAAAAACTATGTTCCATATCTTCAATAATACGCTTTTTGATTACCTCCGGTGCTTCTTCAGCCAAACGTTTCATTCCCTTGAAATCACCGGCTGCGGTATATTCCGGCTTATACAAAGCAGGAACATACGTGCCCGGAATCAGAGCCGCTTTACGTAAAAATGCTTCCTTACCACCGGGAAAACCGGCCGCTTTTTCAGCCTTGTATAAATCGACAAATTCATTAAGCCATTCTTCCGATTCACCAATAGACACAATGTCAAAAAAGTCAGCTATCGGTTCGATATTATAGGCGCAAGGGCCACCTGCCAACAGCAAGGGAAAACTAAGATCGCGATCTTTTGCGTAAAAAGGAATCCCTGCCAAGTCCAACATATTCAGAATATTGGTATAACTCATTTCATATTGCAAAGTGAATCCCAATAAATCAAAATCCTTAGCCGGAGTCTTTGTTTCCAGTGAAAACAGAGGAATATGACGTTTTCGCATTTCTTCCTCCATATCTACCCATGGAGCAAATACACGTTCTGCCGCTACATCGGCACGTTCATTCAATAAAGAATATAAAATTTTAATTCCCAGATGACTCATGCTTACTTCATATACATCGGGAAATGCCAACGCCATCGTCACATCTACTTCATCATGATTTTTAACGATACTGTTCCATTCTCCGCCGGTATAACGAGCCGGCTTGCTTACATGCTGTAACCACGCCGTATCTAATTGAATCATATAGCCTCCTATACAGTCTTATCATTTATCTCAATAATAATGCATCATTTAAGTTCTACGCTTAACTCCATGAAAAATTACTATGTAATTTCTCACAATACCAATTAAAACATCAATTGTTTGCGATGCATAGCTATGTTTAATAAAAGTCCTACACTAAGCATATTCGTTGTCAACGCACTGACTCCATAGCTAATAAACGGTAGTGGAATTCCCGTTACAGGCATAATACCGGTAGTCATCCCCACGTTTACCAATACCTGGAATACAAGCATGGAACCTATCCCCGTAGCCAACAACATGCCGAATGTATCATTAGCACTTTTAGCAATGGCTATGCTGCGATAGATTAATACACACAATAGTACCAAAACAATAAAGCATCCTACAAATCCCAGTTCCTCACCAATTACCGAAAAAATGAAGTCCGTATGATTTTCCGGCAGAAAGTTTAGCTGGCTTTGCGTACCTTCAAACAAACCTTTCCCCAGTATCATACCTGAACCAATTGCTATTTTAGATTGAATAATATGATATCCGGCACCGAAAGGATCAATATTAGGATTTAAGAATACCAGTATACGTTGTTTTTGGTATTCTTTCAATACAAACCACCCTAGCGGAGCCAGTACTACCGCTACGCCAACAATAATCTGAACCAATCGCATACGAATGCCGCCTACGAAAAGCATACCGAAAAGAATGGCCAGATATACCAATGATGTTCCTAAGTCCGGCTGTTTAAATACCAGAAGGGCGGGAATACCCACAAATATAACAATAGGTACCAGTGACTTAAAGGTATTTAACTTTTGCACATGCTTCGTCATCATGGAAGCCATACTAATTATCATCAATAATTTCGTAAACTCCGATGGTTGAATGGTAATCGGTCCAATCTGAATCCATCGCTGAGCCCCCAATGCCGAGGTGCCTACAAGCATAACCGCTACCAACAAAAGTAGGGTAATCGCATATAAGGGCTTTCCCCACGACGCTAATCGTCTATAGTCAAACCACTGCATAGCTACAACGATGATAGCATTTATACAAAAAAAGCTAAATTGCTTCGTAACCAATCCCGAAAGAGTGATGCCGTCCTTATTTACATGGGTCGCACTTCCTATAATAACAATTCCCGTACCGATAAGCCCGAGAGTACATAGTACTACAGTCCAGTCCCACTCCCTCCATATTCGTCGCCACATATATCCTCCTATCGACGTAAGCGCCGCCATCGGCTATCGCGCTGACGCACAAGTAGCCTTGGCTGCTCTTTCTGTCGTTTATTTTCTTCAAATTTCTTTTGTTCTGCCGACATCACTGATGCATATTGCGTAAATATTGTTGTATCATCCCACGCATTACCGCTTTGACAAAAATCACACAAAGGTGTAAGCAAATTATCAAACGTATCAGCTATAGGATTGTATAATTTACCCGCTTGCCCTTGTTGCCATACCGCTTCACTATAAGGTAATACGGCTCCCAGCATTTCCGCCGACAACGAATACCAAGCCTCTTCTATATCCGCTACCGACATATGCGGATTAATTCTGTTAAATACCAGCGCATAGTCAAGCTGTCTCTGTTCTCGACATACCTGCATCACGCGTTGCGCATTACGTAGCGCCACCCAAACCGGTTCCGTAACGATTACCAGTCGCTGGGCTACACGCAAAATTGCATCATTACCACGACCGATACCGGCCGGTGCATCTACAATCACATAATCGTATTGTTTCGCCATTTTTTTCAATAACCGGCCGTAACCTTTACGGCCCACGTCCTCCCAACGCACGCCTTGACTGGCTGGTAAAAAATCAAGCCCTTCCGCGACAGATACAATGGCATCTTCCGCTCGGCATCTCTTTTTCCACACGTCCAGCGCATCATAGAGAATTTCGTTTTCCTTACCGATAACGAGATCCAAATCTCGTAGTCCCAAGTCACCGTCAGTAATCAAAATCTTTTTTCCACGACGTGCCAATGCACCGCCTAACCCGGCTGTTAACGTCGTCTTACCAACGCCACCCTTGCCGGATACCATCGCAATAATGAGTCCCATAGCATGTCCTTTCTATCGCATTTGTGGACCTGTAATGGCCGGCTCCGAGGCTTTAATCACCTCTGTAGCTTTAGTATTACCATCATCTGCCTTCGTCTGCGATTTCTGTCCTACATGGAAATATTCTTCTAAGACAGCTCTAACAATAGGTCCTGCCGAACCGGCACCAAAGCTGCCCTGTTCAACCAATGCCACCACAACAATACGCGGTTTATCATAAGGCGCATAGGCAACAAACCACCCATGATCGCGCCCTGTAGCATTTTCTGCGGTCCCCGTTTTACCGGCTACAGCAATCGGCAAATCTTTAAAGAGAGACCCTGCGGTACCACCTTCAGCCGTTACATCACGCAAGGCATTACGAATAAGATCCATAACGCTTTTCGATACCTGCAAAACTCCTATCTTTTTAGGTCCGAATATTTCTTCCGGCGTGCCGTCACTGTTATCGATACGACTGACAACGTACGGTTGATATCGAATACCACCGTTAGCTACTTCAGACATAACCATTGCCATCTGAATCGGTGTTACTAACGTAAACGACTGACCTATCGCAGCATCAAAGGTTTCCCCTAAATACCAATCCTGATCAAACACCTTACGCTTATATTCCGGACTGGCTATATTACCGGCTGCTTCACCGAACAGCTTAATTCCCGTCTTTTCACCTAAACCGAATAAA
This sequence comes from Veillonella magna, assembly GCF_959600285.1. Taxonomy (NCBI): domain Bacteria; kingdom Bacillati; phylum Bacillota; class Negativicutes; order Veillonellales; family Veillonellaceae; genus Veillonella; species Veillonella magna. Next base: position 73,312 of record NZ_CAUGKU010000001.1, read on the forward strand.
CGTGCAAACTTATCAAGATTTTCAATCCCTACGCGATTGCCCATTTCATAGAAATATACGTTATCCGACTTAGCCAAGGCCGTATTAAAATCAAGCCACCCCAGTGCTTCGCCTTCTGCATTTCGTTTATCAATAAGCCAATGTCGACCGCTATCAAAAATCATTTCGTCCGGCGTTACCTTTTTTAGCTCTAAGGCTGCAGCTCCAGTAATAATCTTGAACGGTGACCCAGGCGGGTATTCACCGGAAATCACCTTATTATCAAAGGGATGATTCATATCCGTGTTTAATTGTTTCCATTGTGCCGCAGTAATCCCCCGTGCAAACCAGTTAGGATTAAATTCCGGTGCACTCACCATAGCCAGAATAGCCCCCGTATTAGGATCCATAGCCACTACGGCAGCTCCTTTGGCCGGTATACCTTGTGAACGCAAGGAAGCCAGTTGATCGGCGACTGCTTTTTCTGCTGCCTTCTGCAACGGTAAGTCGATTGTCAAATGAATATCGCGTCCCGGTACCGTATTTTGCCGTCCGACTTCGGCTACGGGACGACCCGCTGCATCTACTTCTACTTGCTTACCGCCATCAATACCGCGCAAAACGTTATCATACATTCGCTCCAAGCCGGCTCGTCCTAAAATGGTACCCGGTCCGACGCTTGTATTAGGATCTTTTTCACGAATATCAGCTAATTCTTCTTCGCCCACTTCTCCGACATACCCGAAAAGCTGAGAAGCCATTGTATCATAGGGATAGTAACGAAGCGGTTCCACATCAATAGATACCCCTGGCAATTCATGACTGCGTTCTGCGATTTTTGTGACCGTATCCATGGTAATATCGTTAGCCAAACGAATCGGTTCGTATCCGCCTTCATGAGCTTTTACTTTTTCTTTAATTGTTTCCGGTTTCATCCCCAGAATACTGGCCAATCGCTGCAGCTCACTGTCATCAATTTCTTTATCGGTAGGCATAATGGATACGGTATATGCAGGCCGCGAGCCCACCAATATTTGCCCGTTCCGGTCATACATAATCCCTCGCGCCGCCGTTACCGATAGCATGCGCAATCGATTTCCTTCCGCCTTTGAGTGATAGTATTCCCCTTCAACGATTTGCAAATAAAACAAACGGGTCACTAATACAACAAAAATGGCAATCACAATATACATGAGGGCATCAAAGCGGCCCTTTTTTCTTTTTTTATAGAGTGCCTCCAGCACTTTGCTGCCCTCCGTTTCTACCAAATATACTCATCATCTTTTTCAAAATTCCAAATCAATTCATGCAGTCCTATGCCGATAAGTCCATTGAGCCAAACAACCGGCCATACAAAGTGCCAAGCATATATCAGCACATCTACGGATTCCCGTGCCATCAACAGCATACCTATACGTACCACCGCATCTAGCAATGTACCTCCTAATACCCAGAAGAAAGTTACGTACCACTGTTCTTCATATACAGAATGAGACCACATGCTAAGAACATATGCTACCACAATATAGGGAAATAGATGTAATCCAAATAAATTGCTGATTAAAATATCGTGAACCAAACCTCCGATAACAGCTACAGTTATACCTGCACGCCGCCCTTTCAAAAGGGCCACCACAATAATCCAAGTCAATATAAGATTGGGCATCCACCCTTGCTTAAACAGCAGCGGTAGTAACTCACTCTGCAAGAAACAAGTGATAATCCCAACGCAAATTAAAGCAGCTATTCTCATTGCGACATCGCTCCTTTAACGCCCTGTACTTGGTCACGTTGCGTCTGTGGTACCAACTTAGGTTCCAATGCCGGTTTTACCGGATCTCCTTCGCGAGATCGTAAAATAACAAATACCTCTTCTATACTACGGAAATTAGCAGATGGTTGTACTATAGCATTTTTTACAAAACCTTCCGCATCATTTTCAATGCGCACTACATGGCCAACCAAGAGTCCCTTCGGATAAATACCACCATAGCCGGATGTAATCAGAGCATCTCCATCAAGTACATCACCGTCACGCGCTACATCAACAAGCCGCGGTTCATCTGGATGGTTACCATTCCCTTTAATAACGGAAGCGACCCTTGATTCCGGACGCTGCACGATAACCCCGATTGCAGTTCTCGGGTCCAACATAGTCTGTACCCGCGCCGAATGCTCATATACATCACTTACAAATCCAACAACCCCACCAGGTACTACCACAGCCATATTAACGGCAATGCCTTCTGCTTCGCCGCGATCAATAGTAAACGTATTCGTCCACGTTCCGATATCTCGCGTCATAACCATAGCCGGCACCATATCAAACTGCGGATGCGTAGTTCTGAAATTTAACAATTGCCGCAAACGAATATTTTCTGCCACACATTCGTCATAGTCGGTAGCTCGTTGTTGTAGCTGTGCATTATCCGCTTCCAAGGCTTCTATTTTTTTAGTTGCCGCAATCGCATTATCAATAACAGTAATTCCGGTATGTACACCGTCCAATACACGGGACGCCCCGTAGGCAAAAGGTGTTGTTACTTTTTCAAGCGGCACCGTCACATAGGGAATAATCGTACGATGTTTCCAACCATATCCTAAGAGTGCCAATATTATACAGCATATCACGACGAATACCGTCAGTTTACGATCTGAAGAAAACATCAGGCACGCCCCTTCCTATTTTTTGACGCAATAATAAATCGATCCATACGTTCAAACTCCTGCGATGCCTTACCCAAACCGACAGCGACTGTAAAGCCCGGCTGCTGTGGCACCCATACCGGCACACCCAATTCGTGACTGAAGTAGTCTGCCAGTCCATCCATATCGGCAACGGCTCCGGTTAACAAAACACCATGCTCCATGATATCAGCCAACAATTCCGGCGGAGTAACTTCCATCACTCGCTTCACTTCATCGGCCATTCTCTTCAAGGGGTCTTGCAGTACTTGGTACACTTCTGTTTTACGCACCATGATACGTTTCGTTAAACCATTGGACATATCGCGACCGGTAAAAGTCAATTCCGCTTCCTCTTCCGGCATCTTTGCTGTTCCTAATTCAAGCTTGATTGCTTCTACGGTTTCTTCAGCAACCATAACGGCAAAGCATTCCTTAATATATTGTAGAATCGCCTCATTTAAATCATTACCACCGATACGTGCCGAAGAGGCTACCACTTTGCCTCCCAATGACAATACACCGATGTCTGTTGTACCGCCACCGATATCGACAACCATATTACCCTGTGCTTCGAATACCGGTAACTTGCATCCTAATGCAGAAGCCACCGGTGTTTCAATTAAATAGGCCTCTCTCGCTCCGGCCTGGATAATAGCATCGGTCATGGCTCGTTTTTCTACATCGGTAATGCCACATGGCACAGCCATAATAACACGTGCCCGACTTACCAAACGAGAAGCTTTGTGCATAAAATGGCGCAACATGGTAAGCATAACACGATAATCTACAATAAACCCATCTTTAAGAGGACGCAGCTCCTCCAGCATATCCGGTGTGCGAAGTAATAATCGTTCTGCATCGGCTCCGACAGCCACAATAAATTCTTGTTTAGTATCGGTGGCTACCACCGATGGTTCGGAAAGCACGACCCCGCGTCCCTGTACGTATACGTGGGTATTAACGCTTCCCATATCTATCCCTAAATCTCTTTCAAGAGATGAAAATAAGCGAATCATCGTAAATCTCCTTGTGTTAGTCTATCTTTAAATGATAGCACAAAACACTCATTATGATAAGAAAAAATTAGGCTATAACAGTCCTTCTTTTGCCAAGCTTACATACTCTCCATCACCAATTATAATATGATCCAACACGGGTATCCCCATAATCTGTCCCGCCTTTTCAAACTCTTTTGTAATACGCACATCCTGAGGACTAGCCGTTGCCTCTCCGGATGGATGATTATGAATCAAAATGATAGAAGCTGCATTAGCTCGCACCGCGCCGCGAAATACACTACGCTGCTCTGCATAGCTTGCTGTCAAACCGCCGGTAGAAATGGTTTCAACCGCAATAAGTTTATTTTTGCAGGTCAAATAGGCAACACATACATGCTCACTAGGTTCGTGGCGCAATTGCTCCATTACGTAATCGGCCACTGCTTCCGGAGAGCTGAAATCGCTATATTCTTGTTTGGCATGCAGGGCTGTTAACCGTCTGCCCAGCTCAATAGCCGCACAAAGAGTAACGGCTTTATCTCGACCAATTCCTTTTATTTGGCACAACTCCTCTACGGAAATGGTTTGTAATCCCGTTTCCCCTTCCGGCAACGAAGCTACTATATCATGGGCTATATCAATCGCCGACTTTCCACGATGACCGGTGCGTAGCAGTATTGCTATCAACTCTTCCGTTGTCATCACAGCTGCTCCATGTGCAAAAAATTTTTCTCGCGGCCGTTGAAAAGGTCGTAACTCCTGTATGCGTAACATTACTCATTCATCCCTTTATCTTCACTTATATTTCTTAACTTCCTTGCCACCATTTCAACAGGCAAGCCCACAACATTCGTATACGAACCCTCTATCTGTTCCACAAAGAGCGCCCCTTTTCCTTGAATGCCATATGCACCGGCTTTGTCCATAGGCTCACCGGTTGTAATGTAAGCATCAATATCATCATCACTCAATGTGTAGAAGTGCACCTTAGTTTCACAATGAAATGTATGAATGCATTGGCCATAGCGTATACAAACGCCGGTTATTACACTGTGCACCTTGCCGGACAACAAGTGCAGCATACGCCTCGCGTTTTCTTCGTCTTCCGGTTTTCCCAGTACACGATTACCGTAAGCAACAATGGTATCGGCGCCGATAACAGGTTGCAGGATTCCATCAACAGAAGCTGCCATGGCCTTTCCTTCTGCCTGTCTTTCGACCAATTCAACTGGACTTCCGTAGCATTGATTGGTTTCTTCATACGTACTTGTTACTACTTCAAAAGGAATCCCTACTTGCTCTAATAATTCCCGACGCCGCGGTGAAGATGATGCTAACCATACCTTGCCTATTTTCATATTCATTCTTCCTTCCTCTATCTATTATCTATTTACATTACATGTCTATACTTCCTATGACTTCGTAACATGCCAATTCATCGACCGACTATCTTTTATCCTTGTCGCAACCGTAGCCATAACTGATAAACACGCAGCATTCCCATGAACGCTGCGTGCAATGTACTTCTATACAGTTTTATCGTGCCGATGTTGTCTTGACTTGCTCACTGGCTGTGTCGGAAATTTCCGTTTCAATACTCATCCCTTTGGTAACATCATCATTTCGTTCATTAGACTGCGCCATAATTTGTGCATAGTATGTCTCTACTTTCTCTCCATGCTTATGCGCATCCTCGCGAACATAGGCATAAAACACTACATCTTCCTGAGGAACGCACACACGGTTCGGTACAAATTCGTTAAGCTTCTCAAAGAAGGACTCGTCTGCCTTTAACAAAATACGACCGTGCTTGATTTTATTTCCAGCTTCCACGGCATACGCCAACGCCCATACAGGTCTTGGGTCCATAGAGGATAGCTTGCGGAATTTATATCTAAACTTAAGTCCCCCCATTAATTGTTGTTTAAAAGCATATACACCATCAATCATGGCATACGGAATCGTCATAGACTTTTTACCAAACAGCCCTTGCTCAATAATAATCAGACTATCTTCCGTCAATACATATTCATAACGACCAAACGCTTGTGTCCAAACAACAATGCCTAAGAAAACTCCGACAAAATATAAATCAATGGCTAACTTACCGGCTTCCATTGATACATAGGTAGCGTATCCTAAAATAAGCGCTACAAAAGCTAACAGCAACAATACCAATCGCAATCCGCTACGCGAACGCTTAGATTTCTCTCGATAGACTACCGTCATGACAATCTCTCCATCCGTAAAAAATTATTACGTCTTTTATTATAACTAAAATCAACCGGATTTACTACTAAAAAGACCGCCTCGGCAAAAGAATTTGTTTTCACAAATATACCGAAGCGGTCCCTACGAAATAGATGATTCTCTATTCTCTAGTATAAAATTAATTACCAGTTTTTCATCACAAGGCTAGCCGTAATACGTTTCGTATCGCGAGCAATCATGATTTCTTCGTTTGTCGGAACTACGAAAATCTTAACCTTGGAGCCTTCTGCACTGATTTCAGCTTCTTCACCGCGAATGTTATTGCGATCACGGTCAAGACGCGTGCCCAAGTATTCCAAACCATTGCAGATTGCATCGCGGTTGCCAATACCGTTTTCACCGATACCGGCCGTAAATACGATAGCATCAACGCCGCCCATAACAGCTGCATAGGCACCGATAGTCGCACGTACTTTGTAATGGAACATATCCAACGCGAGCTGCGCACGTTTATTGCCTTCCTGTGCAGCTTCTTCGATTACGCGGAAGTCATTGGATACGCCGGAAATTCCGAGCACACCGGATTTTTTATTCATGATGGCATCAATTTCATGATAAGTCATATCCCATTTGTCCATCAAGAACGGTACAATTGCCGGGTCGATATCACCGCAACGAGTACCCATGATCAAACCGGACAACGGAGTAAAGCCCATAGATGTATCGATGGAGCGACCGCCTTTAATAGCAGTAACACTGGAACCGTTACCCAAGTGGCAAGAAATAATGCGAAGATCGCTCATATGCTTGCCCATAAGTTCAGCTACACGCTGGGACACATATTTATGGCTAGTGCCATGGAAGCCATAACGACGAACACCAAGTTCAGTGTAAGCTTCGTACGGAAGACCATACAAGAATGCTTCCGGCGGCATAGTCTGATGGAAAGCAGTATCGAATACAGCTACCTGCGGAACCTTAGGCATAATGCTCTGGCAAGCTTCAATACCTTGAATGTTTGGCGGATTATGAAGCGGTGCAATCTTAGCACATTCTTCCAATGCATCCATAACAGCCGGTGTAATCAATACGGAGTCAGCAAATTTTTCAGCCCCGTGTACTACACGATGACCTACCGCATCAATTTCATCCATGGAAGAAATTACCCCAAATTCAGGATCTACCAAGATGTCTAATAAAATGGTTAATGCCTTTTTGTGGTCCAAAATCGGTTCTACGCGTTCCAATTTTTCTGCATCCGGACGTTTATGCGTAAAAATTGCATCCTCCGCACCGATTTTTTCGAACTGGCCTTTAGCCATTACATGTTCGTTGTCCATGTCAATAAGCTGGTACTTCAAAGAAGAACTACCACAGTTTACTACTAGAACGTTCATTACTTAACCCTCTTTCTTGATAATTTGAATCTTGCCCTCAACGAGTTTTAATGCCTCAGCTCCGACTGTGCTATCGGCTGCATATTGATAGGCTATATTCCACAGTACCCCGTTGCTGATAAAGGTATACTGCAAGAAACGTATCTGTTTATTTTTTACCGTATATAATCCGGTAGACTCTACAGCGGGAACACCATCTAATGTAATTGCTGTATTTTCCCATTGCAAGGAGTCGCCAAAATAATGTTTATACTCATGATCGCGACTATACTCAGCTCGTGCCAATGGTGTTGGCAACGGTTTACCCGGTGCCGCCGTCATCGCTTTTATCGTCGTTATGAAATTGGCATCTCCATTCTGATACACAGTAATAGGATAACCATCATCAGTTATGGTAGGATTTGCTAACTTTCCTAAGTCAAAGGGAGTCGGCACAATAATCTCCGAAGCACCTACATTGACTACTTTATTACCAAAGCTGTAGGTATCCAGCGCAGTGGTAATACCACACCCACTGACAACAAACATGAGCATCAGCCCTAATAATCCCATTAGAATTCGTCTCATACATTACCCCTACTTTACTTACATGTACTCAATCATTATATCACTCTCTTCGACACCTTGCATTACTCTTTTTCGATATAGTTGCTATCAGTTTTCAGCATGCTGGTCAATTTACATTTTACCACAATTATGCTATCTATTATAATACAAGTTGAAAGTTATCTTCTAAGGGAGGTTTTATCATGAACACCATAGGCATTATCGCCGAATACAATCCATTGCACATGGGCCATGCCTACCAACTTTCGTACTTGGCCGAACGGTGGCCCCAAGCATTACGCATTGTAGTCATGAGCGGTTCCTTTGTACAACGCGGTATGCCGGCCTTCTTTAGTAAGTACGATCGTGCGTACTGGGCCTTATTGGCCGGAGCCGACATGGTCATCGAGTTGCCATCACTCTTTGCATTGGGAAGTGCAGAAATTTTTTCCGCCGGTGCTATGCGACTATTAGCTGCGCTGGGAGTTGATGCCTTTTGCTTTGGTTCAGAGGTGACCAATCTTGACATGCTTACCTCTATTGCGGAAGCAGCCAACAATGCCAGCGTAAACGAAAGAATTCGCGAGCTCCTCAAGTCGGGACATTTTTACGGGGCCGCACTAAGACAAGCTTTGCTCGAAATTGTGCCTCATGCCGATGAGGCACTGAACCATCCCAATGCCACCTTAGGGATAGAATATTTACGTGCCATCGACACCTATGGACTTTCACTACTTCCCATTGTCATCGAACGGCAAAGTGACTATAATAGCACCTCTCTTACCGAATCACTTCCCTCCGCTTCAGCACTTCGCAACTATTTACAAGAGAACCCCAGTACAGCCTCACTCGCCTGCTATTTTCCGGAGGACGTATTACCCTCAGTAGAAAACGCCTTATCGCTCGGTCGTTATGTAAACATGCAACGTTACTATGATATAGTTCATTGGCAAAGTCGTATCTTATCAACAGCAGAATTGTCCCAGCTAACAGACTTTGGGGAAGGCTTAGAAAATGCATGGAAAAAGGGGGCTTCTCTGCCCTCTTGGTTCCTGGCGCGCCATCAACTTAAGTCAAAGCGATATTCCTTTTCTCGCCTAGATCGCATGGCTGCCTACACTGTGTTACGTCGCTCTGCAGCATTACAAAAAAAAGCTCATCAACACGGACCTCTTTACGCTCGTCTCTTAGGATTTACCGGAGCTGCCCGTGATTGGTTACGCGGTAATGACAGTACTCTTCCCCTCATTCAAAAGTGGGCCCCTTTTGTTCGCCACAGTACGGGATTAGTTAAGGATTATGTATTGGCAGATATGCTTGCTACCGATATACAGCATGCTTGCTTCACAGGCGAAGCTATGCGATTAGGCGATACCGACTATCGCTTTACACCGCACTATCTAGCCTAGTAATCAACATCTATAATCTAATAACGATTACATAAAAACGCGGCGCAGTTTCAATATACTGCGCCGCGTTTTTGTATTACATTACGCTACTTTTTTATTACACTACTCTTTTTATTACACTACTTTTTTTATTATACTACTCGTCTTATTATAGCGCTTCTCTTATTGGATGATAACACTATCAAGCCCATCCTGTTCTTGCATAAACACCTTAACAATCTCCGTATGCGAAGTAGGTACATTTTTGCCCACAAAATCTGCGCGAATCGGTAACTCACGATGCCCACGATCAACTAAAACTGCCAACTGTATCGCCCTCGGCCGTCCTGCTTCCATTAATGCATTAAGTGCCGATCGAATAGTGCGTCCCGTATATAAAACATCATCCACTAAGATAACTAATTTATCGGTAGTATCCAATTCGAAGGGCATCCCATTCTTGGGCCTTGTATCCCTATCATCACGGTACATTGCTACATTCATTGGCTCCACAGCAACATCGACCCCTTCAATCGCCTTAATTTCTCGTTGTAATCGTTGTGCCAAATAAACACCGCGACTTTCAATCCCAATGAGCAACGCATCATGCAATCCCTTATTTTTTTCTAATATCTCATGGCTAATTCGTCGAATGGCACGCATCATTGCTGCTTCATCCATCAAAATACGTTTTTCTTCCATGGCCGTTCCTCCTATTAATCTGAGCGTTTTCCCCTGCTATCGCCGAGATAAAACAACAGCAACTTTAATGATTATATTCCTTTGCATACGCAATACAATCCAAGAAGTCCTTCGGAAGCGGAGCCTCAAAATGCATAGGCTTACCACTAATAGGATGTATGATATCCAACGTTCTCGAATGCAAGGCTTGCCCCTCTATAGGAAAATCCATCTTTTTATATCCGTAAAAAGGATCATTGACTACAGGATGGCCGATATATGCAAAGTGCACACGAATTTGATGGGTACGACCTGTTTCCAACACACATTCAACTAGTGTATGTTTACCATAACGCTCCAATACAGTGAAATGAGTAACCGCCTCTTTACTGTTCTCAAAAACAACTGCCATTTTCATACGTTCCTTTGGATGACGTCCTATGGGCGCCTTGATAACACCCTTCTCTTCCACAATATTTCCCTGCACCAATGCATAATACGTGCGTTTTGCAGTATGCGCCTTCACTTGCTCCGCTAACCCTAAATGTGCCTGATTCGTCTTTGCTGCCATCATCACGCCGGAAGTATCTTTATCCAGTCGATGAACGATTCCCGGTCGTATCTCACCATTAATGCCCGATAAATCGTCACAATGATAGAGCAGCGCATTCACCAATGTTCCCGAATAATTTCCTACTGCCGGATGAACTACCATGCCACGCGCTTTATTTACGATAATAATATCGTGGTCCTCATAAAGAATGTCTAATGGTATCGCTTCAGGCAATACTTCCGTTGATTCCGGTTCCGGAATAGTAAGCGTTATTTCCATACCTTCTGTTAAGCGTAAATTGGGTTTTGCTTTTTTAGGATGCACCTTTACATGGCCGTCCTTAATTAATTGCTGTATATAACTGCGCGATCCTTCTAACTGTTCTGTCAAAAACACGTCCAACCTCTGATTTTCTTGGTCTGCTGTTATAACAAATTTCTGCTCTTCCATTATTTCCTCCGTCACGCTGTACATCTATATACTACTGTTGTAAGTTTTTATATTGTATGCCTATCCACATTTAATATATCTATTCGCATTTAATTTACCTATTCGCATTTAATTTACCTATTCGCATTTAATTTACCTATTCACTTTTAATATATCTATTCACTTCTATCATTCCATAACGCATACATAATACAGGCTACCCCAATACATATCGCTATATCCGCTACATTAAAAATAGGCCAAACTCTAAAGTCAAAAAAATCAACAACCCCTGCATTAGAAATGCGATCCCATGCATTGCCTATAGCACCACCTACTAGTAAACCGACACCAGCTTGCAATGATTTGCTTCCTTCTCGAATCTGTTTGCGCCAATAAACAACAGCAATCACCAATACAACTGCTACACCAACAAACATGACCTGCTGGTTTAAGAACAAACCAAATGCTGCCCCCCTGTTTATAATATATGTAAGATGAAAAATATTAGGAATAATAGGAATGGATTCACCTAAACTCATATGACTTTGAACCAGTTGCTTGGTAATCCCATCAACTAATATAACAATGGCTTCTATAACATACACAATACCTGGCATGTATTCAATCCTTTCTAAGCATATACACCGCAAATGAAAAGCTCCCATCCTACCAAAAATGCCAGCTTCTCTACACATCACATGCTTATATTGTACCTTAAATATAAGCAACAAAAAAGCCCTCCACATGGAGGGCTTTGGCATCCTTAATTATTCTGCCGGATGAATTGTACCAACCGGGCAAACGGATTCGCAAGAACCGCAGTCGATGCAAGTTTCGTTAATTTCGTATTTAGTTTCGCCTTCGCTAATAGCGCCTACTGGGCACACAGAAGCACAGGAACCACATTTAATACATTCATCGCCAATAATTCTCATTGCTGGACACCTCCAAAAATAGTTATAGATAACAGCTTAATTATCATCTGTCGTAAGGAACTTACCTTAACTTTATGTTCTCATTATTACATGAAATTCATTGCTTGTCAAACTTTTGGATAAAGATTTTCTATTAATTTTACGCATCCAGTTAGTAGCTTTCGTCATAGTAAATAACTGGATTTCTATTATTTGATAATTTTTATCATAAATATTTTTAACCCTTACAATATAATGAGCTGCTTTATTGTAATTCTCATTTAAAGCATTTAAATTCAGTGTATTTTATTGCATATTATTATCAATTACCAGGTGAATATAACGGCAATCTTTTAATACACAATAACTCACTCTTTATTAATTATCAGCATTACTAATACAACTCCCCAATGCATGGAAGCATATAAAAAGAAAGTCCCCTCTCGGAGACTCTCTTTTTCGCCCACAACAAGTATTCCACCGACCAATCCTTATTAGAAGAACGGCCATACCATCGGAATTATAACCAAACTTACCACAAAGCACACAACAATAAGCGGAATACCTGCCTTTACATAATCCATGAAACTATATTCCCCTGGTCCAAGAACAATCGTATTTGGCGGTGTACCTACCGGTGTAGCAAATGCACAAGATGCAGCAACTGCGATAGCCATTAATACAGCATGAGGACTAGCGCCCATCCCCTGCGCAATGGCAATACCAATTGGAGCCAACAACGCACAAGAAGCTGTATTGGACATAAACTGCGTCAAAATGCACGATAACAGGAACAATACTGCCGTAGCAAAATACGGGCTTGGATTATCACCCATAATTGCAATAACTGTGTCAGCAATCAACTTGCCTGCGCCGGATTTATCCATAGCCGTTGCTACCGGCATCATACCAGCAAACAAGAAAATAGTTACCCAGTCAATCGAAATATATGCCTCTTTTTCCTTTAAGCATCCTGTTAATACACAAAGGATAGCACCAATAATAGCTGCCATAGAAAGAGAAGGTAACCATTTGATGCTGGCACTCAAGGCCATATCAATAACAACAATCAGCAAAATTATCCCTGCATACAACATTTTCTTAGGATCATTAGAAACATTTTCTACCTCTTGCTCAACTTCAACATCAGCCGAGAGAATATGTTTTGGCAAGAATCGTTTCCCAATCAGCATCATAAAAAGAATCGCTACAATCGTTAATGGAATACCAATCCAAGCAAATTCAAAGAAACCAAACTGACGTAAGCCTGCCGCCTGTAATGCTCCATTAGCGATAATATTAGGTGGTGTGCCTACTAAGGTTATAATACCACCGATACTAGCGGCAAAAGCCATAGGCATTAACTGACGGGATGCCGGAATTTTTGCGGCCGCACAAATCCCTAAAACAACAGGTAACAAAGCAGCCGCTGTTCCTGTATTTGATAATACGGAAGACATTACTGCCGTTACGGCCATCAAAGAGAACATCAATGCATTTTCACTTTTACCAGCCTTTTCAACAACTGTAATACCAATTTTCTGCGCTAGCCCTGTATGGAACATAGCTCCACCGATAACAAACATACCCGCGAATAAAACTACGGTACTATTTGATAGTCCAGAAAATACCTGAGACCGAGGAATAATCCCCAAGAGTCCAACTGCAATAGCTCCTCCCATAGAGGTAATAGCAAGAGGAATAATCTCTGTTACAAACAAAACTGCCATAACTGCTAATACAATTAAAGTCTGTACTGCGGGATCCATAAAATCATCTCCTATGCTGTAATATAATGAATCCTGTCTATGCCTGGCCTATACATGCTGTGTATGAATTAAATATAATGATATCAATAGACTTCTATATAATTCCAACTAACCAACTACACAGCCCTATAACACCAAACATAATAAAAGTAGTCAGGTACCCTTCCCATGTCACAGGATGCCCAAAACGTAGTACTTCACCTATAGGACCCCGTTTGGTAAAGAAGGATTCCTTTTTGCGCTTTCTAAACCAGCGAGCCTTCCGTTCTGGCCCAATCAGAAGCGCAGTGGCCAAGAATACAATGAACGCAATACCAAGACAAATAAATACTCTTTCCAGATCACTCATGAAACACTCACCTCAAGCTGTGAAAACAATAGATCTACACGGCCTAATCTGCCCGATATCATGCTCATTGTCCAATCATACTACATAGATATACTCATTAAAAAAATATATGCTATGTGGAAAAGAAAGGGTTCGGTGGGCGCCGAACCCTCCTTCCAACATTGATTAGCGAGACATCATTGCAAGCATAGTACCTGCAGCAACTGCTGTACCAATTACACCAGCTACGTTCGGACCCATTGCATGCATTAATAAGAAGTTTGATGGATTTGCTTTCGCACCAACAACCTGTGATACACGGGCTGCCATCGGAACGGCAGATACACCTGCTGAACCGATAAGTGGATTTGTTTTACCACCATCAAGCATACACATCAATTTACCAAACAATACACCGCCGGCAGTACCGCCAATAAAAGCTACCAAGCCCAATGCGATAATAAGCAATGTATCCAAATTCAAGAAACTATCAGCACTCATTGTTAACCCAGTACCAGTTGCCAAGAAAATGGTTACAATATTGATAAGTGCATTTTCAGATGTATCCGCCAAACGAGCAGTTACACCAGATTCACGGAACAAGTTACCTAACATCAACATACCCAACAAAGAGGTAATTGGAGGTAACAAGAGCGAAATGACGATAGTTGAAGCAATTGGAAATACAATCTTTTCAAAGCGAGATACTTCGCGAAGCTGTTCCATTACAATTTCTCTATCTTTTTGCGTCGTGAAAAGTTTCATGATAGGTGGCTGAATCAACGGTACCAACGACATATACGAATATGCGGCAACAGCAATCGCACCCAGTAATTCCGGTGCTAGCTTTGAAGCCAGATAAATAGATGTCGGACCATCAGCACCACCAATAATGCCAATCGCTGCTGCTTGCTGTTCCGTAAAGCCAAGTAACATAGCGCCAGCTAATGCAACAAACACACCAATCTGTGCTGCAGCACCTAATAACAACGTCTTCGGGTTAGCGAGCAACGGACCAAAGTCGGTCATGGCCCCTACACCCAAGAAAATCAACGGTGGGAAAATTTCATATTTAATCCCTGCGCCAATAAGCGCCATAACCCCCTCTTCAAAACCATTGCGCGGCAGGTTAGCAAGAATACAACCGAAGGCAATCGGACCCAAGAGTAAAGGTTCAAAGTTTTTTGCAAATGCCATGTACATTAACAAGCACCCAACGGCGATCATTACTGCATGGCCCCATGTGAAGACGATTAAACCACTGTCTGTCCAAACAGAGTTCAATGCGACCATAAAAGCATCCATGAACGTTCCTCCTCGATTCTAATAAACTAATATAATGTTGTGTTAGTCAATTAGCCGAGAACAACTAATACGTCGCCGGTTGCAACAGTCTGATTAGCTGCTACGCGAACTTCAGAAACAGTACCATCCTGCGGAGCGTAAATTTCGTTCTGCATTTTCATAGCTTCAAGAACTAAAAGAAGATCACCTTTCTTAACAGCTGCGCCAGCGCTTACTGCAACAGAAAGAATTTTACCCGGCATTGGGCATTTAACAGTTGCTGCACCTGCCGGTACCGGAGCTGCTGCTGCAGCCGGAGCCGGTGCTGGAGCTGCCTTAGGAGCCGGAGCTGCTGCCGGAGCCGGTGCTGCTTTAGGAGCTGCTGCCGGAGCAGCGCCGCCTACTTCGTTAACTTCAACTTCATATACGGTGCCATTTACTGTAACATTGAATTTTTTCATTTTTGAATCCTCCTAAATAAACCTTGTGTTTATCGTGTTTGTTTGTGCTCTACCCAGTATTAGAATCGGCCTCTTAAGCGACCTTCAAATCTCCATCCGCGACTGATTACGGGACGAATGCTAGCAATCTGATTTTCAGAATAGCCCATAGCCGCAATAGCGCCAACAATAACAGCTACTGCCTCCTGATTCAAGGAAGCAGCACCTGCATTCTTCGAGTTATTCGAAGTTGCAGTTTTAGTCATTGGAATACCTCCTAATCTCGTACGTATTACGTCCTTCCAGTAAGTCGTCCGTCGAGCTTCCAACTATTACTAATTGCTGGTCTAATAGATGCAATTCGGTCAGACGAATATCCCATTGCACAGATAGCGGCAGTGATAACTGCTACGATTTCTTCGTCGTTGGACGTTGCAACAGGCTGTTCAACCGATTTGGTCGATTCCGTAGCCGGGGCAGGCACAACCGTTTCAGCTTTTACCGGTTTTTTTTTGGTCGGGTCGATAATATATATCAACTTCATTAGAAAACCTAGGCAAATCAGGACGCCGAAAACAACGGTCATATTTATGGCCATTACCAGCCAAGGATTCGTAGTAACTACATGTCCTTCCATGCTCTCCACCCTTTCTTATAATGATGAGTCGTCATAAGCAATATATGCTTTGAACTTGCATATTATACCATATTATAATGGAATATTGCCATGTTTCTTAGGCGGACGAGCTTCGCGCTTGCTTGCAAGCATTGCTAACGCGTTAATAACAGCCGGACGAGTCTGTTTTGGTTCAATAACTACGTCTACGAAGCCACGTTCAGCAGCTTTATACGGAGTTGCGAATTCTTCAACATACTTAGCTGTTTTTTCTTCTTTATCTTCGTCCTTCTTGAAGATAATATTAGCTGCACCTGCCGGTCCCATAACTGCAATTTCAGAAGTTGGCCATGCATAAACCTGATCAGCACCAAGGTCTTGAGAACACATAGCAAGGTAGGAACCGCCGTAAGCTTTACGAGTAATAACAGTAATCTTAGGTACAGTTGCTTCGGAATATGCGTAAAGCATTTTAGCACCATGACGAATGATGCCGCCCCATTCCTGATTAGTACCCGGTAAGAAACCAGGAACGTCAACAAAGTTAACAATAGGGATATTAAATGCATCACAGAAACGGATAAAGCGTGAAGATTTATCAGAAGCATTGATGTCAAGGCAACCAGCCATTACACGCGGTTGGTTAGCAATGATACCTACGCTCTGTCCATCAAAACGAGCGAAGCAAGTAATGATGTTCTGTGCATAGAACGGCTGAACTTCATAGTATTCACCATTATCTACGCACGCACGAATTACATCAAACATATCATAAGGCATGTTGCTGTTGTCCGGAAGCAAGCTGTTAAGAGCTTCATCTTCGCGAGTCGGATCATCACCAGTTTCAACAATCGGAGCATCTTCCAAGTTATTACTCGGTAGGAAGCTTAACAGATAACGAATCTGAGCCAAGCAATCATCTTCATTTTCAGCAGCAAAGTGAGCTACACCAGATACACTGTTATGTGCCATTGCACCACCCAAATCTTCAGCTGTTACTTCTTCGGCGGTTACGGATTTAATAACTGCCGGACCAGTAATAAACATCTGGGATGTATTCTTAACCATGTAGATAAAGTCAGTTAATGCCGGAGAATAAACAGCACCACCTGCGCATGGTCCCATAATTACAGAAATCTGCGGAATAACACCTGATGCACAAGTATTTTCAAAGAAAATTTTACCATAGCCAGCAAGTGCATCAACTGCTTCTTGAATACGTGCCCCGCCGGAATCATTAATACCGATAATCGGAGCACCCATTTTCATTGCCAAGCGCTGTACTTTAACAATTTTTGCAGCATGCATTTCGCCAAGAGAACCACCTTCTACAGTGAAATCCTGCGCAAAAGCATATACCAAACGACCGTCGACTGTACCGTAACCGGTTACAACGCCTTCGCCAGGAAGTTCTTTCTTTTCCTGACCGAAGTTAACGCAACGATGTTTTACAAACTGATCAAGTTCAACAAAGCTATTTTCATCAAATAACTTCAGCAAACGTTCACGTGCAGTCATTTTACCTTTAGCATGCTGTTTTTCAATGCGCTTTTCACCGCCGCCCAATTTTACGACAGCAAGTTTTTTGTGCAATAATTCAATTTTTTCCTGAACTGTTGCCATTACTACACCTCCATGAATGTCATGTTTATGAAAAGATTTTATTTCATGCGCTGACAAAGTTCAAGAAGAACCCCGCCGGTAGCTTTAGGATGTACGAAAGCAATGGAGGAGCCGCCTGCACCATAACGAGGTTTTTCGTCAATCATGCGAATTCCCTTAGCCATCAAGTCAGCAATAGCAGCTTCAATATTATCTACGCGGAGAGCTACGTGCTGAATGCCGTTACGGCCGCCATTTTTTTCGATGAACTTGCCAATAGGTCCATCCGGAGTTGTAGTTTCCAAGAATTCTAATTCAGCATCGCCACAAGGGAAAAAGCTTACTTTTACTTTTTGTTCTTCTACAACTTCATCTTCCGGAAGATGTTCCATACCCAATGCATTTTTATAAAATTCCTTGGTTTCTGCTAAGTCAGTAACACCAATACCGATATGGTCTACTTGTAATACTTTGAATGCCATAGTTAAAATCTCCTTTACTTCAACGGTAAACCTACAATCCTTATGACTATGCCTTCAAAACTTGTTGCATAACGGTACTTACTACCGTATACGGATCGCTTTCTTTTTGATTTACCGCTTCAACTTGCCTATTGAATTCATCACCGACAACAATATTATCCGCAATATAACGGCCAATTTGTTCGTTAATCATAGCAATAATTTCGTCTCGCGTACGTTCTTGACGACGCGTTGCGAGTTCACCGCTATCTTCTAAAAATTCAAAATGCTCGTCTAATGCTTCTACCAACTCATCTACACCAACATCTTTGGATGCGATGGTACGTTTAATTGGCGGACGCCATGCTAGTTCACGGGAATCTAAATCGAGCATCATTTCGATTTCGACATTAAGCTTATCGCAACCGTCACGATCTGCCTTATTAATAGCAAACACATCGCCGATTTCTAAGATACCGGCTTTAATAGCTTGAATATCATCACCCAATCCAGGAACAAGTACAACCAGAGTACTATCTGCATTTTTTACAATATCAACCTCTGACTGACCTACGCCGACTGTTTCAATGATAACAAGATCCATGCCGAATGCATCCATCAGCTTAACAACATCGGATGTCTTCTTAGAAAGACCACCCAAGCTACCACGAGTCCCCATCGAACGAATAAATGCATTCTCATTAAGAGTCAAATCATTCATTCGAATGCGGTCCCCCAAGATAGCACCACCGGAAAACGGACTGGTCGGGTCAACTGCTACGATACCGATTTTTTTACCTTGTACTAAATATTGTTTAACAATTTTATCTGTCAAGGTACTTTTGCCGGCACCCGGAGCACCGGTAATACCTAGGATACGGGCATTACCCGTTTTAGGATAAATCGCCTTCATAATGTCTATAGCGTTGTCATACTCGCTTTCGACTGCAGTGATGGCACGAGCCAAGGCCAGTCGGGAACCGTTTAAGAGTTCTTTGACTAAATCCATTGGTTACACCGCCTTACTTATTAATGGATGGGCCCGGATGACTGTATCCGAGCCCTCCCGATACACTGTTACAATTTATCGATGTACTTGATTATTTCACGTTAGCTTTGATGAAATCAATTACATCGCTGGTCGGAGTACCAGGTGTAAATACAGCTGCTACACCTGCTTCTTTCAAACCAGGGATATCAGCGTCAGGAATAACCCCGCCGCCTACTACCAATACATCGCCCATACCTTTTTCTTTCAAAAGGTTAACGATTTTAGGGAACAAAGTGTTATGAGCACCAGAAAGAAGGCTCAATGCTACAACATTAACGTCTTCGGACAAAGCTGCTTCAACAATCTGTTCCGGAGTCTGACGAAGACCGGTATAAATAACTTCAAAACCAGCATCGCGAAGTGCGCGAGCTACAACTTTAGCACCGCGGTCATGACCGTCAAGACCCGGTTTAGCTACCAATACTCTAATACGTTTTTCTGCCATGATATATTACCTCCGATTTAAGCTAAATGCCTCTGATTACAGTGTGGAATGAGCCTGGTATTCGCCGAATACATCGCGTAATACGTTGCAGATTTCACCCAAAGTAGCATACGTGCGAACTGCATCAAGAATCAACGGCATAAGATTTACACTTTCATCAGCAGCGCCAGCTTTCAGTGCAGCCAATGCTTTTTCTACTGCAGCGTTATCGCGTTCTTCACGAACTTTCTGAGTTTTCTTAGCTTGGTTTACACCTACGGAAGCGTCTACACGAAGAAGACCTTCAACCGGTTTTTCTTCAACCTGGAATTTGTTAACGCCAACGATTGTGCGAAGACCGGATTCAACTTCCATCTGCCATTTATATGCAGATTCCTGAATTTCCTTCTGAATGTAACCTTTTTCGATAGCTACTACAGCGCCGCCCATTTCGTCAATCTTACGAATGTATTCAGCAGCTTCGTCATAGATAGCATTAGTCATAGCTTCTACATAGTAGGAACCACCTAACGGGTCAACTACGTCTGCCAAACCGGATTCGTAAGCTACGATCTGCTGAGTACGAAGAGCAATCTGTACGGAAGCTTCAGTCGGAAGAGCCAAGGCTTCATCACGGGAGTTAGTATGTAAGGACTGAGTACCGCCCATTACTGCTGCTGCAGTCTGTAATGCAACACGAACGATGTTGTTATCAACCTGCTGCGCAGTAAGCATAGAACCTGCTGTCTGAGTGTGTACACGGAGCATCATGGATTTAGCCTTCTTAGCGCCAAAACGTTCTTTCATGATATGTGCCCACAAACGACGGGATGCACGGAATTTAGCAACTTCTTCAAGAACGTTGTTATGGGCATTCCAGAAGAAGGAAAGACGACCAGCAAATGCATCAACGTCAAGGCCTGCTTTTAATGCAGCTTCTACATAAGCAATACCGTCGGCAATCGTAAATGCGATTTCCTGAGCAGCCGTGGAACCAGCTTCACGAATATGGTAACCAGAGATGGAGATAGTGTTCCATTTCGGTACATTCTGAGAGCAGTATTCAAAGATATTAGTAATCAAACGCATAGACGGTTTCGGCGGGAAGATATAAGTACCGCGAGCCGCATATTCTTTCAAAATATCGTTCTGGATAGTCCCTTTCAAAGCGGAAGCCGGAACGCCCTGCTTTTCAGCAACAGCAATGTACATAGCAAGAAGTACAGATGCCGGAGCATTAATCGTCATGGAAGTAGAAACTTTACCAAGATCGATACCGTCGAAAAGAATTTCCATATCTTTTAAGGAGTCGATAGCAACGCCTACCTTACCAACTTCGCCTTCTGCCATAGCATCGTCGGAGTCGTAACCAATCTGAGTAGGAAGGTCAAATGCGCAGCTAAGACCGGTAGCACCGGATTCGATAAGGTAACGATAACGTTTGTTAGATTCTTCAGCAGTAGCAAAGCCTGCGTACATACGCATCGTCCAGAAGCGACCGCGATACATCGTAGGCTGTACGCCACGAGTATATGGATATTCGCCAGGGAAGCTAAGATCTTTTTCATAATCAAAGCCATCAATATCGAGCGGAGTGTAAACTCTGTTATATTTCAGATTTTTACGTTCCGGGAATTTTGCACATACTTTTTCACAAGCTGCTTCATACTCAGCAAGTTTGGCTTTCAAGTTTTCATTAGCCATGGTTTTCATCATCCTCCTAAAAGTAAACTTACTTTTTCATGCTACCAGTTTCCTGGAAGCGTTTATGCCAAGAAAGGGCTTCATCCAACAAAATTGGTGTATGGGCGTGTTTTGTTGCAACAATAGCTCTTTCGAGGTAGTCTTCTAACATAGGTTTATAATCCGGATGAGCGCAATTCTTGATAATCAAGCGAGCGCGTTCAATTGGAGCTAAACCTCTTACATCGGCAATGCCTTGTTCGGTACAGAATACCAAAACATCATGTTCCGTATGGTCAATATGCGAACAGAACGGAACTATGGAACTAATAGCGCCACTCTTAGCTACAGAGTTTGTACAGAAGATGGAGATATAAGCATTACGTGCGAAGTCGCCGGAACCACCAATACCATTCATCATCTTGCTCCCCATAATATGAGTGGAGTTTACATTACCGAATATATCAAATTCGATGGCCGTGTTCATAGCGATTACGCCCAAACGACGTGCCAATCCAGGGTTATTGGAAATTTCCTGTGGACGAAGAATAATCTTCTTGCTGTATTCATCCACATTATCATAGAAGCGTTTCAAACCATCCGGAGACGGAGACAATGCTGTGCCGGAGCAAACTTCAACTTTACCAGCATCGATTAAGTCAAACATACCATCCTGAATAACTTCCGTATAAATGGACAAGTTAGTGAACGGACCTTTTGCTAATCCACTGATAACAGCATTTGCTACAGAACCTACACCGGATTGTAACGGCAATAAATTCTTTGGTAAACGACCATGTTTAATTTCGTTTTCAAAGAATTCAATAAGATGCAAGCTCATTGCTTTTGCATCATCATCAATCGGTGCCAATGGGCGAGTCGTATCCGGTACATCACACGGAACGATAGCTACAATCTTTTCCGGATCGCAAGGAATATACGGAGTACCGATGCGGTTACCAGCTGCGAAAATCGGAATTGGCTGACGATGCGGCGGATCCAAAGGTTCATAAATATCATGCATGCCTACCAAAGAAAGAGGCTGACTTACATTGACTTCTACAATAACCTTCTTTGCCTGACTAACAAATGTGGGAGTATTACCTACCGATGTTGTCGGAACAATACCGCCATCTTCACGAATACATGCCGCTTCCACAATTGCTACATCGCAATCTCCGTAGAATCCGTAGCGTACCTGCTGTGCCATATGGCTCAAATGCATGTCTACATAGCGCACCTTTTCAGCATTTAATGCTTTACGCATGTCGGAGTTTGTCTGGTACGGGAAACGACGACGAATACCGTTTACACGAACCAAAGCACCATCCGCTTCATCGCCTACAGAAGCACCAGTCCAAAGATCAATTTGGAACGGATCAGATTCCATACGTTTTGCCAACGCAACCGGAACTGCCTTTGGATAACCAGAAGGAGTAAACCCGCTAATACCAACTTTGTCTCCAGGATTGATCAACTGAGCTGCTTCTTCCGCCGTTTTAATTTTGGCTTGGAGTGCGCCGCCCTGTACACGATCGAGGATGTTAATCATTATTACCATCTCCTTTAAAAGTTTGAACGACAATCTTCTACTTTCTCATTCCAACACTTAATAGTATTCGACAAAAGTTTGAAAACTCCTCTTTTTTGCTTTAATTATTTTCAAGCTTGTCACTATATCTAATATGTTCGAAATAGCTAAAGTATGTCTTTCTTAATGTATATCTCTTCAGAGATATATCTCAAACCATGGCTTATGATAGGAGAATTTGCGTCTATTGTCAACCCATATTCCGAATACGCATTTCTAGCAAAATAAAAATGGGTACCATGCAGATGACGCATGATACCCATCAAATTTTATAATATATAACACAAACTATTTTAACATCATGTTTAACATGTTCGATAAAGAAATTATAAAAAATTTATTTATACTTATTATTTGTACTTCTTATTTTCACAGGGCTATTATCTACTGAATATCATTGTTACGTTCTTTTATTACCGCAGCCACCCATCCAAGTAATTGCCAAAAAATAATAGATACCTGATGACTGAATAAATCGTGATCAAATACACCACTTACGGTAATTCCTACCAACACAGCACCAATGCCATACGCTGCGATATGATGCAGAGCTTCCGGAGACATCCCACGAGATTTAATCGCATGTATATAAATAGCACCAAAATAAAATAATGCTCCCGGAATACCTATTTCCGCCAGTACATTTAAAAACATATTGTGTGCGTGATAAATAATCGTATGCGTATCTTGAATAAAATAATTATAGTCAGGATATACAAACCAGAACGCATCCCATCCGATTCCCAGCAACGGATGATCATAAATCATGTAGGTAGTACTATCCCATAGTGCCCAACGCAATACTACCGATGTATCCTCACCACTGAATAGGGACCACAGTCGCGACGCTACTTCGCCGTGATAAAAGAAAAGAACCCATGGTATCGCCAAAAGAAGAAGCAATAATCTTCGATTGATTCGTATTCCCCAGTAAAGTACGACAAATGCCATACTAAGCCATATACCGCGCGAATAGGTAAGAAGCATACATACCGACATCAACACCAAAGCCGGAATCATCCAAAAAATTAGAGTCCAACGCCTATCATGCCATGCTTGCAAAAGTCCTGTTCCTGCTAGTGATATAACAATTAAGAGATATTCACCCAGTAAATTGGGATTTTGCAAGGTAGAAAACATACGTCGTTTTAACCCTGGAAAATGTGCTGCATCTACCCACTGATCCATGAGAGTCATCTTCATCATTGTATATTGATAGGCCCCATATAGACACACGACAACAGCCGATATGACAAAAAGCCGTAAAAAGGTGCGCCACTGCGACGATGAGCGCATATAATGATACGTAAGAAAATAAATGCCACCATACATGCCTACGTTGTATAGCCAACTATACAGGGTAAATAACGGTCTTATAGAATTATACGTAGCCAGTAAACTCCATACCAGAAACCCTATAACCAACCACTGGAAGGTCATCGTCGGCCGTATGGAGCGATGATAGTGTATAACATCTACGCAAGCCAGTAATAAAGCACCTACTACCAATATATCGCCTAGCAACGGCTGTAAGGGCATACAAAAAACGACCCCATATAAAAGATACCTAATTAGTTTTGGTAAGCGTTCTTCCCACGTACCTGACAAGAATTCGTTCATAAGTGACCTTCCTATCAACCTTACGTTGCATTATCAGAGCGTACCCAATTAGTGCTTCTGCCGATGTGCCAGCCATTCTGAGGCTTCCCCCAGTATATACAGCGATCCGGCAACTACAATAATATCACCTTCATGGCTCTGCTCCATAGCAGCCTCCAGGCCTGCAGATACCGATGTAAATGCTCGTGCATGACATGGCATCTTTCGCGCTAACTCTTCCGGATCCGAGCTTCGCGGCGTAGGTGCTGGTACTGTATATACTTCATCATGTGGACCTACAAGGCCACCTACAATCGCACCTATATCTTTATCCGCCAGAATAGCCATTACAATACGTTTTGGCGTTTCCTTAAAAAGCTCTCGATAAGTCATAGAAAAAGCCTCAGCACCGTTTGCATTATGCGCGCCATCAAATATAATCGTTCGTCCCTCAACAGAGCTAATTTCAAAACGTCCGGGCCACTTAGTTCGCGCTAACCCTTCACGCATCGTCTCGTCACTGATACGTTTCTCCGTCTTCATTAGAATGCGAATCACCATCGTCGCACAGGCTAAATTAACAGACTGGTGTATACCGGCTAATCCAGTGAACAATAAAGATTTTTCTCCTTTTTTATCCTGCCAAGTGACCATTTGCCCTTGCCTGCTTGCACTGCGGCTTTCAATGGTAAAATCCCGATTGAACACATATAGTGGTGATTTCATTTCCTTTGCTTTTGCTTCTATAACATCCAAAGCACCACCTTGAGCAGCGGTTACTGTAGGCACGCCTTTCTTTATGATACCAGCTTTATGTGTAGCAATTTCTTCTACAGTGGTACCACAATATTGTTGATGATCCACGGTTACATTCGTAATGACCGCTACTTCCGGTACGATAACATTCGTTGAGTCCAAAAGCCCGCCCAAGCCTACCTCAATCACCGCATATTCTACTTCCTGTTCCTTGAAGAAAAGGAAGGCGGCAGCTGTTAAAATTTCAAATTGTGTAGGGCTTTCCACGCCTTGTGCCAGCACTGTTTCCACAGCTTGTGCTACTTTACCGATAACAGCACCAAAAGCATCTTCCGTGATATGACGATTGTTGACACAAAACCGCTCTGTATAGCTCACCAGATGAGGCGATGTATATCGCCCCGTCCGTATACCACTGGTAACAAGAACCGTATCAACAAAGGATGTCACCGAACCTTTACCATTCGTTCCTGTTATGTGAATCGTCTTATATGCTTTTTCCGGATGACCTAATACATCCAAAAGTGCTTCTATGCGTTCTAATCCCGGTTTAATACCGAAAGAAGAACACCCCTCCAAATACGTCAATGCCTCTTCGTAGGTCATGACTACCTCCTATAACGTCTTCAGGAATTCTTCTCGTTCCTTTAGAGCCTGTTGCTTTTGTTTATATTCAGCCAATTTGGCCTGTTCCTTAGCAACTACTTCGGCCGGTGCCTTAGCTAAGAAACCTTGATTTGATAATTTACCTTCTAAACGTGCAATTTCCTTTTGTACCGTTGCTTGTTCCTTCGCCAGACGCACACGTTCCTTATCCGCATCAATAAGATCCTTCAAAAGTAAGTATACTTCTAACCCATTGACAACCGTTACCGTTGCATTTTGCGGTTTTTCATCTGTGGAAGATAAAAGTGTTACCTTATCGGCCCATCCAAGAGTTTCAAAATAGTCACTATGTGATTTGATTACATCCGTCAAACTATCATCGGTAATAGACAAAATAACTTCACTTCGCTTACCCATCGGCACATTCATTTCTGCACGCATGTTACGAATGCCTTTGATGGCATCCATCATAACTTCCATGTGGGCAGCTGCCTGTGCATAGCCGGCAAACGGCAACGCTGTCGGCCACGGTGCCACTACGATACTTTCCCCTTCATGAGGCAAATGTTGCCAGATATGTTCTGTCACAAACGGCATAAACGGATGTAATAATTCCAACATATGACGTAAAATAGTTACCAATACATACTGCGCTGTTTGGCGATCACGTCCGCCCTCTTTATTGTACAAGCGCGGTTTTGCCAGCTCAATGTACCAATCACAGTAGCTATTCCAGATAAAGTCATATACTGCCGCAGCCGCTTCGCCAAGTTCAAACTTATCAAGATTAGCTGTAATACGTTCTACCGCGTTGTTGTACGATTCAATAATCCAACGGTCTGCCAACGTCAAATCATCTTCACTCGGCACAAAGGATTCGTCATAACCATCTAGGTTCATTATAACAAACTTAGCTGCATTCCAAATCTTATTGGCAAAGTTGCGATTTGCTTCTACCCGTTCCATGTAGAAACGCATATCGTTCCCCGGCGTATTCCCGGTTACCAACGTAAAACGCAACGCATCGGCACCGTATTCGGAAATAACATCCAACGGATTAATACCGTTGCCCAAGGACTTACTCATTTTACGACCTTGGCTATCACGTACCAAGCCGTGAATAAACACATGCTTGAACGGAATTTCATCCATGAATTCCAAGGCAGAGAAAATCATACGGGCCACCCAGAAAAAGATGATATCATACCCCGTTACCAACACACTTGTAGGATACCAATGCTTCAATTCAGCCGTCGATTCCGGCCATCCCATTGTCGCAAAAGGCCATAAGCCCGAGCTAAACCAGGTATCCAGCACGTCCGGATCTTGCGTTACATGACCGCCGCAATGTGGACAAACCGTAATGTCTTCACGAGAAACCGTCACTTCACCGCACTCATCACAATACCAAGCCGGGATACGGTGTCCCCACCATAGTTGACGAGAAATACACCAATCTCGAATATTTTCCAACCAATTTGTATATGTTTTGGTAAAGCGTTCCGGCACAAATTCAATATTACCATCTTGTACTGTTTTAAGGGCTGGCTTAGCCAATGGTTCCATTTTTACAAACCATTGCTTGGATACTAGCGGTTCCACAATAGTATCGCAACGCGAACAATGACCTACACTATGATCATGTTCTTCTATTTTTACCAGTAACCCCATATCCTGCAATTCATTCACTACTTGCTTGCGTGCTTCTTCACGAGTCAACCCACTGAATTTACCGGCACCATCATTCATAGTGCCATCCAAATTCATAACCACAATGGATTCCAAATTGTGGCGCTGTCCCATTTCAAAGTCATTCGGGTCATGAGCAGGTGTGATTTTAACACACCCCGTACCAAAAGCCGGATCTACATAACTATCGGCAATAACCGGTATTTCTCGTTCTACAAATGGCAATACCAATGTCTTACCAATCAATGCATTATATCGTTCATCCTCCGGATTAACAGCTACCGCTACGTCACCGAACATTGTTTCCGGTCGTGTCGTGGCTACTGTCACGAAGACACCGTCTTCGCCTTTTACCGGATAATTAATAAACCACAAATGACCCTTTTCATCAGCATGTTCTACTTCAATATCGCTAAGAGCCGTATGGCAACTTGGGCACCAATTGGTAATACGTTCACCGCGATAAATTAATCCTTTTTCATAGAGACGAACGAATACTTCCCGTACCGCTTTATAATAACCATCATCAAGGGTAAATCGTTCACGCGACCAATCACAGGACGCCCCTAAGCTACGGATCTGTTTAACAATGGTATTACCGTATTCGTGCTTCCACTCCCAAACGCGCTTTATAAACTCATCGCGTCCCAAATCATAACGGCTTTTTCCTTCTTTTTCCAATACGTTTTTTTCTACCTTTACCTGTGTTGCAATACCGGCATGGTCCGTTCCGGGCATCCAGAGCACATTGTATCCTTGCATACGCTTAAATCGGATCAAAATATCCTGTAACGTATTATCCAGCGCATGCCCCATATGTAATTGACCCGTTACATTCGGCGGAGGCAATACAATGCTAAACGGTTTCTTAGCCGGATCTACCTCTTCATGGAAATAATTTTTCTTTTCCCAAAACGAATACCAAGATTGTTCAATCTCGGCAGGATTATATGCTTCTAAATTCTTGTACTCACTCATACCTGTCCTCCAGTATATAAAAAAAGCCCTTCGTCCTACTAGGACGAAAGGGCTTGACTTCCGCGGTACCACCTAACTTATTGCCCAAATAAGGACAATCACTCATTCGCCGTAACGGGGCTTTCCGGAAATAACTACACACCGCTAAACGCAGCTTCCCTATTTCAGCTTCGAGGCTACCCTTCTTGCCGTTCGCACGTCGCTCTCACCTACCGACGCTCTCTGCAGCGTAGTGCAAAAATTTTTCCTCTTCATCGCCTGTTCCATATTTCTATGCTAAATCATAGCAAAAAAACGGTAGCTCTGTCAATTTCAGACACTACCGTTTTCCGTAACTATGACGCTACATACAGATAATAGTTAATAGTGATGTTTATTTTATTTCTTCATAACCCGAGATACAATCCACAAGCTAACCTCATATAAAAGTATCATAGGTAAGGCAATCATCGTTTGTGAAAACATATCAGGCGTCGGCGAAATAGCCGCACCGATAACAAAAGATAAGAAAATAAAAATCTTTCGCTTTTTCTTCAGCATTGCCGATGTGACCATATTCATCTTTGCCAAAATAATCATGATAATAGGCAACTCAAAAATAATACCGAAGGGTAAAATGAACGCAATAACAAAATCTACGTACTGCCCTATAGAAAACATCGGTTGCAATTCATCAGTAGAAAAGCCGATAAAAAAGGCCACTGCTGCGGGCAATACAAGAAAATACGAAAAAACGATGCCTATCAAAAACAGAATAATAGCAAAAGGCAAAAACCAATTGGTCAAACGACGTTCTTTTGTACGGAGAGCAGGTTTTACAAATGCCCATACTTGGTACAGCCAAATAGGGGAAGCCCCTATAAGTCCGCCAACCAAGGCCACCTTCATATACGTAAAAAACGCTTCCGTCGGTCGCATATAGTAAAGTTTACCCGCCGGTGCAATCAATAGCTGCAGCAAATCATCCACGTAATAGTATGCAATCCCAAAAGCTATTGCGATGCAAACTACAGAGATAATAATTCGCCGACGTAGCTCAGATAAATGACCGACTAATGACATAGCCCCTGCTTCTGCCATCATCTTTGCTTCCGACTCCGTATATACCTCTTTATTCTCTTCGTCAGCCATACCGTTTTTTAAGGCAGCCTGACGATTCCGTTGTTCAATCACACTATTCAACGACGGTTTTCGCTTCGGATCGTTAAAATCTCGTACCCGAAATGCTTCCATAGCTATACCTTTCTGTGTGCTAACGACATCAATACGCCCAGCAATATCTCCTTGCCTGCAAAAGCCGGTAATGCCGTCAATGCATCCTGTGCCTCTTTAACATATGTCGCATTGAGTTTTTCCGCCTCTGTTACACCGCCTTCTTTAGCGATATAAGACATAAATTCCATTACATCGCCACCGGTTTCTATGCGTCGCAGTTCACTCTCAATATACGCCTTGTTATCCTCGCGCACTATAGCTAATAAGGGATATGTGAGTATGCCTTCCCGTAAATCTTTTCCCACCGGTTTACCGGCTGTTGCTTCTGTGGCCTGATAATCTAAGATATCATCAGTAATCTGAAAGGACATGCCTAGCGCATGGCCAAATCGTTTAAGTAGTACAATATCTTCCGAATTCCAATGTCCCAATATGCCGCCCAGTTCCAAGCACGCTTCAATGAAATCAGCTGTCTTTTTCTGCGTCTTGATTAAATAACGTTCTACGCCTTGATCAACGCGGAATACATCTTCCATCTGCAAAAATTCGCCTTCTACCAGCGCCGAAATGACAAAGGAAAAAATCTTCAAGCATTCAACAGAACCAATCTGAGCCACAACGTCAAAAGCTTTTGCGAATAGATAGTCACCGCTTAAAATAGCTACCTTGTTCCCTTTACTGCAATGAATGGCTTCGTGACCGCGACGCATAGCCGCTTGATCTAATACATCATCATGGATTAACGTAGCCAGATGTAACATCTCCACTGCTGCTGCCACAGCTACTCGTTGGTCTTGATTAGAATGCCCTGCCAATGCTATAAGCAAACACAGCTGTGCCCGTAATCGTTTTCCCCTCGACAAAGCCAAAGGCCTTATTAGGCTATTAAAATCCTCAGAACCGGTATGTAACGCATCGGCCAAATATGCCTCAACTAACTGCATTTCGCCGGCTATTATTCGTTTTAGGTTGTCATTTACCGATTCGTTCATTCCTCTTCCCCCACAATAACTGTATTAATACGCTGTAACAATAATTCCCGACCTGTATGATTCAAAGAGCTATACGCAATGGGTGCCGTTTTTGTCGGAAATAGCTCTTTAATACGCTGCATATTCCGCTGTCGCTCGCTGCTCTTTAACTTATCTACCTTGGTCACTACAATTTGCAATGGAACCCCGGACTCCATAAGCCATTTAAAAGCCTCTTGGTCAATGGGGAGCTCCGGATGGCGACCATCAATTAATAAACAAAGTAGCATAAGCCTATCGGAGTGTAATATATAGTCTGCGATAAACGATGACCAAATATCACGATTCCCCTTATCCGTTTTAGCGAAACCATATCCAGGTAAATCCACCAGAAACCAATGATACCTCAATTCTTCCGTATTGCTAATATCTTCCTTCGATGTAATGGAAAAGAAATTAATTGTTCTCGTCTTCCCCGGTTGCCCACTAACCAAAGCAAGCCCTCGGTGATTACACAAGGAATTTATCAATGATGATTTTCCTACATTAGAGCGCCCTAAAAAAGCAATTTCTACGGTATCACCTTCCGGGTATTGATCTGCCCGTACGGCCGAAGCCGTATAAGCAGAAGCTATAATACGCGGCCCCTTCGGCTCTTTTCGAGTATACTGCGGTGCCGGACCTCGCTTTACCTGTTTCTTTCGCTGTTTCATTTTGCAAACGCCTTTGCTAACACATCATCCATAGTTTTAACAGTAGTAATTTTTAAGCCTTTTTTTACCGACTCCGGTAACTTGGCCACGTCCTTTTGATTGCCATAAGGAATCAAAACTTCTTTAATTCCGTGGCGCAACGCAGCCAACATCTTTTCTTTCAAACCGCCGATAGGCAACACACGGCCACGAATCGTAATTTCTCCGGTCATAGCCAAATCGGACCGCACCTTTTTATCTGTCAAAGCCGACACAACCGCTAACGTCATGGTAATACCTGCAGACGGTCCATCCTTCGGTGTAGCCCCTTCCGGTAAATGCACGTGAATATCCGTATTCTTATAGAATTCCTTTGGCAATGCCAAATGTTCTGCATTATGACGAATATAAGCCATAGCTGCCTGACCGGATTCCTGCATTACCTTCCCTAAACTGCCTGTTAGGCTAAGCTTACCGGTTCCTTCCATCGTGGTAGCTTCGCAAGGTAAAACCACGCCACCTACCGAAGTCCATGCCAATCCGCAGACCAAACCAACTTGCGGCTCTTTTTCTCGCTCCTGCTCCGTAAAAATAGGCGCACCCAAATAATGCGGTACATTTTTTACTGTCACGCGAGGTGCCTTGCCATCGCCTTCTACGACTTCATAAGCAACTTTGCGCAACACTTTAGCAATCGTTTTTTCCAAAGTACGGACACCGGCTTCTCTGGTGTATTCGCTAATCACCTTACGCAGTACCGCATCGGACAGCTTCACATTTTGACCATCCAAACCATTGCGCTTGATTTGCTTAGGTACTAAATACCGTTTAGCAATTTCTAGTTTTTCTTCTTCCATATAACTGGAAAGCTCAATAATTTCCATGCGATCCAAAAGCGGTCCCGGTATATTTCCGGCTACATTAGCCGTAGTAATCCAGAATACTTCGGAGAAATCAAAAGGCAATTCAATAAAATGATCGCTGAAGGTTTTATTTTGTTCCGGATCAAGCAACTCCAATAATGCCGATGACGGATCACCCTTATAATCAGATGCTAATTTATCAATTTCATCCAGCAAAAATACAGGATTCTTCGTTCCCGCATTTTTCATTCCCTGAATCATACGTCCCGGTAACGCTCCTACATACGTACGTCGATGTCCTCTGATTTCTGCTTCATCACGCACACCACCTAGGGAAGCGCGCACGAATTTACGGTTCATTGCTTTTGCAATAGACGTTGCCAACGATGTTTTACCAACCCCCGGCGGTCCCACCAAGCAAAGAATGGAACCACCTTGCGAACCACTTAACTTGCGAACCGCTAAGAATTCAAGAATGCGTTCCTTAATCTTCTCCAACCCATAATGATCCTGATTGAGGATTTTTGCAGCCTCATTAATATCCAATCGATCTTCCGATTCTTTATCCCACGGCAATGCCAATACCCAATCTAGGTAATTGCGTAAAATAGTTGATTCCGGCATCATCTGCGGCATGCGGCTATAGCGAGCAATTTCCTTTTCAATGCGTTCTCTGATGTCATCGGATACCTTAAGTTTACTCAACTGTTCGCGTAGTTCATTTGCCTCCTCATCGGGATCTACCTTATCACCCAATTCATCGTGAATGGCTCTAATTTTTTCGCGCAAAAAGTATTCTTTCTGCTGCATTTCCATTTGTTGACGAACCTGATGATTAATTTCCTCCTCCAAATGAGAAATTTCCAACTCTGTATTGAGTACAGCAATGATTTTGTGAAGACGTTCCTTAATATCCAAAATATTCAAAAGCTGCTGCTTTTTAAATAAGGGTACCGGCAGCACCGATGCAATTTGATCTGCCAATATGTTCGGATTGTTAATATTCATTATACGAGTAACTACTTCTTCCGATACAGACTTCGTTTCATCTGTCCACTGCAGAAATTTAGATTGAGCAAAACGGCGATATGCTTCTAATTCTACCATGTTCTCACCGATAGGCTTAAGTTCAGTAAAGGTTGCACTGTTGTATCCATCTACTAATTCAATATTATCTATAGTAATGCGATGTATTCCCTCTACCAAAATACGAATAATGCCTCCCGGCAAACGTAGCATTTGTTTTATTTTAGCCAGTGTACCCACGGTAGCGATTTCGCTTTGCACAGGATCTTCGACATTCTCATCCAGCTGGGCAACCACAGCTATTAGGCGATCATCCGCCATTGCCTTTTCCACAGCTTTGATAGATTTATCACGCCCAATATCAAGTTGGGCCGTAACCTTAGGATATACTACCATACCACGCAGAGGTATCATCGGTAATATTGTCTGTGACTCGCTCATAGGGCCTCCTTTTCTATATCTATTTAAAAAGAAACTCATTCCATACTGAAATGAGTTTCTTAAACTTAGAATATCTTCTCGTTTTTTATGGCCGACTCATTTTTTGAGTATGGGCTGTGCTTCACCCTTAACGGCTTCGCGCGTAATAACACAACCGGTAATGTCTGGTGTAGAAGGTACATCATACATAACCCGTTTCATTACTTTTTCAATAATTGACCGTAACCCGCGAGCCCCGGTATTTCGTTTCAGTGCTTCCGCTGCAATTTCTTCTAACGCATCAGCCTCAAAGGTCAATGTCACATGATCCAGCTCCAGCATCTTTTCATACTGTTTTGTTAACGCATTTTTAGGTTCCGTTAAAATTCGAATTAACCCTTCTTTATCAAGTGGATCAAGAGTTACCGTTACCGGTAATCGACCTATGAACTCCGGAATCAAACCAAATTTTTGTAAATCTTCCGGCACTACTTCCTTAAGAATGGAGGCTACATCTCGTTCCTCCTGCTTTTGAATATCTGCGCCAAAGCCAAGTGTTTTCTTTGCTGT
This sequence comes from Veillonella magna, assembly GCF_959600285.1. Classification (NCBI taxonomy): domain Bacteria; kingdom Bacillati; phylum Bacillota; class Negativicutes; order Veillonellales; family Veillonellaceae; genus Veillonella; species Veillonella magna. The sequence continues at coordinate 107,733 of NZ_CAUGKU010000001.1, forward strand.
TCGCTTAGAAATCACTTTATCAAGACCATCAAAGGCACCGCCACAAATAAATAGAATGTTAGTAGTGTCAATCTGAATAAGTTCTTGATGTGGATGCTTACGACCACCCTGAGGCGGCACGGACGCAACTGTGCCTTCCAAAATTTTCAGCAATGCCTGCTGAACTCCTTCACCTGATACATCGCGTGTAATAGATGGGTTTTCTGATTTGCGGGCAATTTTATCGATTTCATCAATATAAATAATACCTCGTTCGGCTTTCTCCACATCATAATCCGCTGCTTGTATCAGCTTCAAGAGTATATTTTCAACGTCCTCGCCAACGTAACCGGCCTCTGTAAGACTGGTCGCATCGGCAATGGCAAACGGCACTTCAAGCATTTTTGCCAATGTTTGTGCCAACAATGTTTTACCGCTCCCGGTCGGACCGATAAAAAGGACGTTAGCCTTTTGCAATTCAATATCATCAACCATGTTTCCCATCTGGAGTCGTTTATAGTGATTATACACTGCCACGGCCAATGAAATCTTAGCTTCATCCTGACCAATAACATACTGATCAAGGTATTCCTTTATTTCGTGTGGCGTCGGAACCTGTTCCAGCGCAAAGCCGCCATCGTCCTGCATGCCCAATTCTTCATCAATAATGTGCTGACATACTTCCACACATTCATCGCAAATATATACATTGGGGCCTGCTACCAACTTGCGCACTTCTTCACCAGTACGTCCGCAAAAGCTACAACGTAATGTCTCTTTTTCGTCCTTCTTCAACTCTTGTCCTCCCGATTACTTATTACTCGGCAAAGGTCTCGTCAATACTTCGTCAATCAAACCGTATTTTACTGCATCCGCCGCACTCATAAAGTTATCGCGGTCCGTATCGCGTGCTACCACATCGATAGGCTGACCGCTATGGAATGCCAAAATACCGTTCAATTCTTCACGCATACGCAAAATCTCGCGTGCATGAATTTCGATTTCAGAGGCCTGCCCCTGAACACCACCGAGCGGCTGATGGATCATTACGCGTGCATGCGGCAAAGCATATCGCTTGCCCTTGGCGCCGGCTGTTAACAAAACAGCACCCATGCTCGCTGCCGATCCCACACAAATGGTAGATACATCCGGCTTAATATACTGCATCGTATCATAAATAGCCATACCGGCAGTTACTACACCACCGGGGCTGTTAATGTACAAATGGATATCCTTATCCGGATCTTCCGCTTCCAAGAACAGAAGCTGTGCAATAACCAAGTTAGCCACATCATCATTGATAGGGCCGCCCAGAAACACGATTCTGTCCTTTAACAAACGGGAGTAAATATCATAGGAACGCTCACCGCGTCCATTCTGTTCAACTACAATTGGTACATACATGATTCACACCTCATTGTCCATGTACCTATAGCGACAGAGAAATTATTTTTCTTCCTCTTTAGCTTCTTCGCTCTTAGCCGTTTCTGCACCCTTAGCATGTTCGATGATGAAACGTGCTGCTTTTTTGCGAGCTACGGAGCTTGCCAACATAGATACACGGCCTTCTTTTGCAATAATATTCCAAACTTCCTTCGGATCTGCACCGAAGTTCTGTGCCATCGTGAAGATTTCCATATTCATGTCTTCAGTTGTAACCTGAATATTTTCTTCTTTAGCAATAGCTTCCAATACTAAATCGGCACGCACGTTTTCCGCTGCGTTTGCCTTGTATTCTTCCTTTAAAGCATCTAATGTTTTGTTGGAGAATTTCAGGTAGTCGTCAAGTTTCAAACCGCGGCTTTCCATATTCATAGCCAATTCCTGAATCATCTGTTCAACGCGATCGTCAACCATGATTTCCGGAATATCTACTGTTGCATTTTTAACAGCCTGTTCAATCAATGCAGCATTGTATGCATCGATAGCTCGGCCCGTTGCATCTTCTTCCATTTTTTTGCGAAGATCTGCTTTTAATTCTTCAATGGTATCGTAGGAGCTTGCTTCCTTAGCGAATTCGTCGTTAAGTTCCGGCAATTCCTTGCGTTTAATGTCATGCACATGTACCTTAAACACAGCTTCCTTACCAGCCAATTCCTTAACAAAATAATCTTCCGGGAACGTTACTTTAACGTCAACGTCATCACCGGCTACATGACCAATGAGCTGATCTTCAAAGCCAGGAATGAAGTTACCGGAACCGATCTGAAGCGGATAGGATTTACCTTCACCACCGTCAAACGGTTTACCATCAATGGAACCGGCAAAGTCGATTACTGCGAAATCATCTTTCTGAAGCTTAGCATCTTTATCGGCTACAACCATTTTAGCCTGCTGATTGCGGATGTTATCCAACTGTTCCTGAATCTGTTCATCGGTAACGGTAGCATCCTGTTTTTCAGCTTCGAGACCCTTGTATTCGCCCAAAGTTACTTCCGGACGTTTAGTAAGAGTCGCTTTAAATACAAGATCTTTACCTTCTTCAAAGGTTACACGTTCAATTTCAGGTTCGCTAACCGGAACAATTTCCTGTTCGCGCAATGCTTCATTATATGCACGACCTGCCAATAATTCAAAAGCTTCTTCCAAAATAGCATCCTTACCGAAATTCATTTCCAAAATACGGCGCGGTGCTTTGCCTTTACGGAAGCCCGGAATATTAACCTGACCGGCAATGCGTTTTACTGCCTGAGCAATGCCCTTTGTCACTTCTTTAGCCGGAACCTCAATAGTAAGTGTTACCTTGTGCTGATCAACAGGATTTACAGTTACGTTCATGAAAATATGTCCTCCTTAAGGGTTACTACCCAAATTTATTTTTGAGATTTAATATTGCATTCCTAATCTTATCATAAAATTGCATGCATTGCAATTAATTCACTTACGCTTCCCCATTGGCGATTAATCGCATAATATCATGACGCGTGATTACCCCTTGCAGGCAGTTGTCTTCATCAACAACCGGTACGGATTTCAAATGTTTTTCCAACATTACACCGACTACCTCTTCTACTTCCGTTTCCGGATGACAGGTAATAACATCCTTCGTCATCAATTCTGCTACATGAGTAGCCAGCAACTTTTTAAATTGTGCGTTGTATTCGCCGATACCGCTGTAATAAATACTTGCTCCCAGTACATTCACATAATGCGGTGCATGAGGCCGTACTTTTTTATACAACAAATCGCCTTCGGTAATAATACCTTCCAGTTTATTGTGTGCATCCACAACGGAAATAGCTGTTAAATTATGTTTCACTAACAACTGTGCCGCTTCGTTAATGGTGCCATCACGACTTATAATAGTAGGATACTTATTCATTACTTCACTAACTTTCATAGTTGTCACCCTCTCAATTTGATTCTATTGGGACCTAGCCAAATATGTAATTTAATCGTCCTATATTGTTATAGTTTGACACACCTACGCCAAATCCCTTTTATTTACTCTATATCTTATTTTCCTGCTATATATCACTTCGCATTACAACGTAATAAAGTAATGCGCAACAAGTACGATAGCTACCAGTGCTATCGCAATAATAATAGCCTTAATGCCCTGACGATTTCCGCCGCTGCCGCCTTCTTCCGTACCGATGAGATTACCCTCTTCATCATATTTATGACGATATTGACCTTCCAAATCTTCATAATCACGGACATCTTCTACTTTCGCTTGATATCGTTGCTCGTTGATTTTACGGCGCCGTTCCGCTACCTGTGCCTCTAAACGGCTCACTTGAGAGGCAGCCATTTGCTTCCGGATATCCCGTAGCAGACTATCAATATACATAATCCTTTTATCCAAGGATTTATTAAGTTCTAAGCCGCGACGAATAAAATCTTTATATTCATTGTTTACTTGCTCATGATCGGTTGTATCATCCATTCTGTTGTGCATCAAGTTCTCCAACGAACGATTCTCGGTAACCAACGCATTGACTACCAAGACGAAATAATAATTTAAATCGGTAAGCAGCGAATTAAATTCTCTATTTTGTTCCAACAATGCGTTTAACTGATGTTCTGCATACGCTGGTTGACTGTCCCGAAGCAAGCTTAGCATTGATGACGCTTCTTTATAGGTCTGCAACGAGCTACATAAAAGCTCACAGTACGATGTAATAGCCTCTACAGAATAGCCAATTGTAAGTAAACGTTCTTGTATGTGTTCATTACCATATATTGTTTCTGCTTTTGTCGTCAACGAAGTGTGCTGCAACGCTATTTGTTGCGCCATTTGCTGCAAGCGCATTCGCACCTCGTCAATGTCACGCCGATACGCTTCATCGGGAGACATGGTTTCCACAGACCATAGTAACGCCGGTTGTTTCAATAAAATAATATCCTCTGTCACGGTTTCCACTCCTCTATATTATATTACCAATGATATGGTTCGCCACGATTAATTTTACATGCCCGATACAATTGTTCCACCAGCAACAGTCGCACCATTTGATGGGTAAATGTCATTGGACTGAACGACAGCCGAAGCCGCGCAGCATTTCGCAGCTTCTCCGATACTCCGAAGGCGCCACCGATGACAAAGGTCATCTCGCTGATACCATCGAGCTCCAGCTCCGCCACTTTCGCTGCTAAGGCTTCCGATGACAGAGTCTTACCATATACATCCAGTACTACAAGCCAACTCCTGTCATTCACCAATTTTAAAAGGCGTTCACCTTCCTCTTCGACCACGTGTTGACGATCTGCATCGCTGGGTTTATCGCCGATTTTACTTTCATTTAATTCCGTAATCGTAACTCCACCGTACGGGCGCAGGCGCTTAACAAATTCCGCCACTCCATCGCGTAAATAGGCTTCCTTCAACTTGCCTATGGTAAGTATAGAAAATTTCATGATACCTCCTTACGCTTCCGGCGGTGGCATTTTGCCTAAGGTAATATCAAGCACCGTTGTGCCCTGTCCCCGTTGCACCGTGAGCTGCACTGTATCCCCCGGCTTATGCCCATCTAACACCTGCTTCATAGCCATCATTGTATTGACTGCCTTACCATCAACAGCCGTAATAAAATCGCCTTGTCTAATGCCCGAATCCACACCGGGACCATTATCGTATACACGTGCTACATACAAACCATCGACATTTAATTTGACACCATATTTAGCGGCTGCTTCTTTGTCCAATAGGCCAAGCCCTAAGTACGGACGAGTCACGTAACCATTTTTGATTAATTCATCAACAATCGTCTTAGCTTCATTAATCGGAATAGCAAAGCCCATGCCTTCTACACCGGTATGCGCAATTTTTTCACTGTTAATGCCTACGACCTTTCCATCAGCATCAACCAATGCCCCTCCGGAGTTACCGGGGTTAATAGCTGCGTCCGTCTGAATGAGAGGAAAGCGTTGCGATTCCATATCCAGCGTGCGATGCAGCGCGCTAATAACGCCAGCCGTAACGGTTCCTTGGAATTCAAGGCCCAATGGATTGCCTATGGCAATGGCCGGCTCACCTACCTGTAAGCTGTCGGAATCACCGAATTCGGCTACCGGCAAATTCTCGTTGCCATCGATTTTAACAACTGCCAAATCCGTCGTAGGATCTACGCCGATGACCGCACCATCTACCGATGTTCCGTCGCTGAGCGATACCGTTACCTTTTTATCCGTCGCTTGTGCTACAACATGATAGTTTGTCACTATATACCCTTTTTTATCAAAAATAACACCGGATCCCACGCCTTCACCGACTAATACTTGTCGATTAAAAATATCACGGTTGTAAACTCGTGTCGTAATCCCTACAACTGCCGGGCCTGCCTTCTTAACGGCTTTTACAATGGCTGTATCCCGCGCCGGTGTAAGAGGTACCGATGTTTCCTTCTTGGTATCGCTTGCCGTCGTAGTCGGCGTCGTTGGCACAGCCCACTCATGTGTTAAGTAGCCGCCGATTCCACCAACTAAAACAAAAATAATGGCCATCAATATAAAAATAATTTTTTTCTTTCCATCCATCGCCTCAAGCCTCCTGTCCGACCATACTTACACATTCCTTTGGTTGTCCGTGTTGTAGCCTAAAGTCTTTCCCCTCAATCAATCCAACTTCACCGGTAAGTCGATGCACTGTATCGTTCACCACCGGTACGGCATTATTTTTTTCTGAACGATGCGCCAATATTACCTGTAAATTGTCGGGGCGTTTCATCATAAGCAATGCTTGCGCCGCACTTTCATTACTCAAGTGTCCGTATTCACCGGCAACACGGCGCTTTAAATCCGGCGGATACGGTCCGTATCGCAGCATTTGCGGATCATAATTTGCTTCCAGCACCAACATGTCACTTTCATCCATTGCCCGCAACATTCTATCGTCAATCGTACCCGTGTCAGTCATTAACGTCATTTTATGGGAGCCGCCGTAGCAGCTTATGCCCATAGAGTCAACTGCATCATGCTTTGTCTTGAACGTCTCTACCGAAATATCACCGACAGTAATATTCGCCTTTGTCAAAACGGTAAATGACTGATGGCCGGCAATCCGTTTGCCAATAAGTGCCTTCATAGTCCCTTCCCTTGTCAACACCGGCACATCATATTGCTTGACCATTTGTAACAATCCTGCAATATGATCCGAATGCTCATGCGTAATAAAAATACCTGCCAGCTTAGCCGCATCCAAGCCCAGTGCCTTCATTCCCTGCGTAATTCGCCGGGCACTTATACCGGCATCGATGAGGATAGACGTATTTTTATACGCCACTACTGTTGCATTGCCTTTACTGCCACTGGCCAACACATGCACTTGAAAGGCTGTCGTATTTCCTTCCCCCACGGTGTGTCATCTCATCCTTTCTATGACTAAAAAACGGGATTGCCTTCGACAACCCCGTCGTTTATCTGCCTATTTTGTTACTTCATATACATGGCCTGCGCCGAGATGGTCTTTAAGAACGCGCCACTGTGCACGTTTTGCTTCAATCCACGTCGCCTGATTTACTACCGGGTCTTTATTGATGTTATCAATCACAAAATCATCGCGGTCTGCCCAATACAGGCGGCCCCCTTGATAAGCCAATACGGCGCCGGTAATTTCAGCCGTACAGTTCGTTCTAATCGGTACTAAATTTAAACGGCTGGTATCGCAAAATACCAGTTCAATGGCCGGCAAGTTTTTATCTTGGCGCTGAAATACCATGCGTACCCGTCGCTTAGCATTGATCGGATACATAGCCAACGCCGGTTGCACATAGGCACCACTCAAATAGTCGAGCTCTGTTAACACACAGTTCCTAAATCCGTTGAATACCTTCATTAATTCATCAGCATCTTGTTGTGATCGAATTCTATGCCAATCCACGATAGCCTCCTACTCGGTAATCTGTCGATTAAGATTGCCGCTCTTAAAACCCTTAATGTCCACACTAACATATATAAAACCTATATGATCAAATTCTTCTTGCACTTTTTGGCGCCAAGCAGAATCGGCAAATTTTACAAATTCCGCTTCACTCACTTCTATACGTGCCATACCATCATGGTAACGCACACGAAACGGCTCGTCAAGGAATCGACGCAGGTAATTTTCTCCTGCATCAATCATAGACAACGCTTCCCGTGTAATCACATGATCGTAAGGCACCCGTGTTGCCAAGCACGGTGAACTGGGCTTATCCCATACCTCGAGTCCCCACGCCTTGGCGGCCTCTCTGATATCCGCTTTGGTAAAGCCGGCCTCAAGAAGCGGACTTCGCACCACCTTGAGTTCTTCCAGGGCTCGCATACCCGGTCGGTAGTCTTTGGTGTCATCGAGGTTGCCACCATCCAGTACTTCATTGATTCCCTCATGATGTGCCCAATCAATCAGTTGTGAAAATCGGTTCTTTTTACAATAATAGCAACGCTGTGAATCATTGCGTACAAAATCCGGCATAGCCAGTTCATCAATTTCCACAATGGTATGGTCAATTCCAATCCTCGCTGCAAACCGCTTGGCGTCCTCGATTTCTCGTCTCGGCAACGTCGGCGAGCTAACAGTAAATGCGCGGGCCTTATCCCCCAATGCCCGTTTGGCTGTAGCCGCTAAAAATGTACTATCTACACCACCGGAAAAAGCGACCACAGCGCTTCCCATGGAACGTAAGCTGTCCAGCAGTTTTGCTACTTTAGCCTCCAATTCTTCCGTCATATCTTCTCCTTCTCTCATCCATCCTTCAATACTAATTATGTATTTTTATGTTTTTCCTTAACAACTCTTGTATCTGCTTTGCTTATGTATTTGCCTTACTTATGTATTCGCTTTACTCATGTATTGGCTTTACACGTCTAAACTATTTGTATGAGATACATCACATCACACACTGAGTTGTTCCAACATATCCACAAAGAAGCGCATGTTGCTTTCCAAATCATTGCCTCGTCGAAACATATCGCCGCCTACTAAAAACATGGTATCGTTACCGTATAGTTTCAGCAGCTCCGGCAAACGTGCTTCCGTCACGCCGCCTCCCGGGGAAGGACACGCGGCCCGCAAACTCGGCATCGGTCGGCTTATATATTCATGAATTCGTTTACACTGCTCTGACGTAAAAGTAAAGCGTCCGCCGTACGATACAAAAATGGGCATATCACCACCGAAGAGACGCGGCAAAAATCCAATCCACAAATAATCCGCAATGCCTGACGTACCGGGCAATGCAAAGCCCCCCATCATCGCCGGATGCACAATCAACGGCAATCCTAAGCTTTCATCCTTCGCCAATCGTTGCAGCCAACCGAATCCCGTCAGGGCCGGTGCCACCATCAACGCCGTTGCGCCGGCTTCCTTAGCAAAATGCGCACGCTCCAATACGGCTTCGCCATCAGCCGATACATTCGCCGCATATAATGTATGACCTCCAGACTTGGCATTGGCTTCATGCACTACCGCTGCGCAACGCTTCACCCGTTCCTTGAAAGGCGCAAAGCTTTGATTGGTAATTCCATGATCATCCTTAATCACATCGGCTCCGCCCAATGCATACGCCCGACACATAGAGGCCAACTCATCCGTTGGTGTCCCCATCGGTTTGATAACCGCCTGCATCAAAGCCCGTCGCGGCGTATGGCACAACCTACGCAGTCCGTCCAAGCCAAAGCGAGGACCTCCAAAAGCCTTTGCCAATCCTTCCGATATATGTATATCTACTACCCATATATGAGGCTGCAATGAAGAATTCCCGAACACTACATTTAAAAATTGTGTCGCTTCATAGGCAGTCAACGCATCGGCATAGGAAATTACCGCACGATACCCTCCGCTGTCGACCGCATCCAAAGAAACGAGCCGTCCCACTACATGGTCGCGAATATATTCCGATTGCAAACGCTCGTACGGAAACTCGATGGTCTGTTCCACCTGCACGCTCCACGCAATTTGCTTGGCCTCTTCATAGGTATCCGCCTCTATTTGATATGTAACCGTAAATCGCTCTGTATCCAGTGCATCCATGGTATCACTCCTTATGACCGCCCACATCTCCGGCGGTATGATTCATTATTATATCACACTTTCCGGTCCATCACGGCGACTAATGAAATTCTATCCGTAATTGTTTTTTTATGGTACACTGTTGTACACAGAACTATTTTTACCCCGTTGACAGTGCTCACTGTCAACGAATACAAACAACGAGGTGAATTTCATGGATTGGACTACAAAACTTTCAACAACAGCACAAACATTACCCCCTTCGGGAATTCGCAAATTCTGGGAAATGGCTATGTCCATTGATAACGTAATTTCTCTTTGCGTCGGCGAACCCGACTATGCACCACCGGCTAAAGTCATCGACAGTTGTATTGCCAGCTTGGAACGGCGGGAAACGAATTATACCGCCAACGCCGGTTTGTTGCCGTTGCGCACGGCTATTCGTCATTGGTACCACAGTCGTTACGGCGTTGACTACATCGAAAACGAAATGATGCTCACCATCGGTGCCAGCGAAGCCATCGATTTAGCACTTCGCGTCTTGGTGAATCCCGGCGACGATGTACTCATTCCCGATCCGTCCTATGTGGCCTACCCGGCAGAGGTTCATCTCATGCAAGCCAATCCTATTATGGTTCCCACGACTCTGGAGGAAGGCTTCAAACTAACACCGGCGGCATTGGAAAAACACATTACACCGAAAACGCGTGTTCTTCTCATGGGCTACCCCAGCAATCCTACCGGTGCTATTTTAACGCGTCAGGATTTAGAAGGTATTGCGGAAGTAGTAAAAAAACACGACCTTATTGTTGTAAGCGATGAAATTTATTCCGAACTCACCTATGACACCACCCATGTAAGTATTGCGTCTCTTCCCGGTATGAAAGAACGCACCGTTATCCTTAACGGCTTCTCCAAAGCCTATGCTATGACGGGATTACGTATCGGCTTTATGTGTGCCCCTCACGAAGTCATCGATGCGGCCATTAAAATTCATCAGTACAGCATTGTTGCACCGGCTACCCCAATTCAACACGGAGCCATTACAGCCTTAACCGAATGTGATGATGCGGTAATTGATATGCGCAATGAATACAAAGCCCGCCGCGAACTCATCGTCACCGGCTTCCAAAAAATGGGATTACCGGTAGCCGTGCCGCAAGGTGCCTTCTACGTGTTCCCCGATATTTCTTCTACCGGACTTAGTGATGAAGAATTTGCCGAACAACTACTCCTCACCAAGCATGTAGCCGTTGTCCCCGGTTCGGCTTTCGGTGCATGCGGTAAGAATCGGATTCGTTGCTCCTACGCATCATCCCGTGAAACAATCGCCATCGCTTTACAGCGCATCGGTGAATTCGTAGCGGAGCATAGTAAATAAAACATATTACACCATATATGTATTGGGCTACTCTCCTTAGAATAAACTGCCTATATAATCAGCTACTCCCCTTAACATAAGCTGCTTGGAATATATCGCGTCATAGTACACGAAATATATTCTTTAATACATAACGATAAACAAAACCCCTGCGAAGTATGGTTACGGTATATCCCATCTCCACACATTGCAGGGGTTTTATATTTTATATGTATGTTTTATTTTTGTATTGTGCTTGTACAGTTAATACTGTTTTACACATGTACACAATGTAATTACTCTATCATTAATAACTCGATACGATGGCTAATGATATATCCACATTGCAGTTTATTCTTATATCAGCGTCCGATGCTTTTATGCTTCAGCCAATGCTTTGCCCTGAGCTTCGCACTGCGCATTGCCATCGTCATCAGGTGCGCCTAAAATAGCTACATTATCGGCAACAATTTCACCGCCGGCTGCTTTTACGCGTTCTGCCCAATCATCAAGCCATGTACCGCCCCAGCCATAGGAGCCGAAGAGCACAACCTTCTTACCACTAAGTTTACCTTCCAATTCGTTGTAGAACGGTTCGAATTCCATATCTTCCAACTGCTCTGCACCCATATCGGCACAACCTAATGCGAGTTTATCAAAAGCGGCTGCTTCATCCACCGTTACATCGCTAACAGATTTTACAACTACATCTTGACCGGCTGCAGCAATTCCTTTGCCTACCGCTTCCGCCATAGCAGCCGTATTACCTGTACCGGACCAATAAATTACACCAATCATTGTTGTTACCTCCTTATTACTAGCACGCAGTGGCCGCAACTAATGCGCCTAATGCCTTTCCATTTAACAGTTCTGTATGACAGAACTCGCGACATACGCGAAAGCAGTAAAACGAACGCATTGCCGACACCTGATTTTCATACACTTTCCATTCACCGCACAGCTTATAGCCGTTTCCTTTCGAGGCGATAAAGGCTTTTACATCTACCAACGGATAGCCGAGAAACAAGCCGATTTCGTGAGGAAAATCAACCTCTGTTTCCACGCGCCGTCGCAAACGCACTAACCATGCCTCTAGCGATTCCCTCGCATCATAGCCATAGCGCTTCAAAAACGCCATATGACCGGGTTGTCGCAAGTAGTCATCCAACATCTTCTTGCGATACACTAAGAGTAACCGCCTCTCTTTGCAATGACAAAGCTCGTAAAAATGCAAGCCCTTCGGATTAAATTGTGTATTATAGTCAGACAATACAGATGCCACCATTGTATCTACATTACGTGGTATCGCCACAAGGTTTGCTACCTTTATTCCCCGTATTGCCGGTGCACAATGATAACCGATAATATATTCTACCAAGTTTATCATATGATCTACCTGCCTTCGTCATATATTCGGAGAACACTTGCTCTCATGGCCTGTCATACTAGTAAATCCGGATTTATCTGATAGTAAATCTCACATTGTTATCATATGAGATTTTTAGGAAAACAATTATTTTCTAATCATCTTCTGGCTTAATCATACAACCAAACCATAATTATGTCAATATAATTGATATTTATTTTCATTTACTTAATCGCATAGAGGTATGCATTTTTGATACATGTCAGTCTATATAAAAAGCGATACCGCATTATCTGCGCTATCGCTTTTCTTATATTATTAGAGACGCTTTGTAGCCGCTCACTTGGTTACATTCATCATCTGTTTCAGTTTAGGCCATAACAGAGCATCATCGTCACCGGCAATCGCCAAGATACGCAAGGTTGGACCGAAGTAAATATTATCATATACCACCATATGCAATACCTCTTTATAGGTAACCCCTTTTTCGTTGGTCGCCACTTGTAAGGTACCTGTATATAGCCCCTTTTTTATTTCCTTTAACGGTTCAACTACAGTATACGGCGCCAAAATATTGGCACGGCCGCTATTTATTACCGCCGCTACTTCAGGCAAAGAGCTAGCCTCCAAATCTTTGCCCTGTGCTGAAATTACCGGCATCGATCCGTTAACCCCAAGCCGTTGCAAGCCCTGCTCGCCAAGGCGTACATCGCCAATCCACGCATACTTAACGACATCATTATCCTTGTAATTCAGCAGAAACGAATGGGCACTCAACAGCCCCATATCCATAAAGGCTGCTCTTGCCGTCATATCTGTACGACCTACAAATAACGCCTTGCCTTCCGTAGATCCCGCTGTAAAACCGGCAGGTACGTCCTTCGCCGATAACTCCACAGTGCGCAAGCCCGCAGCCTGGACACTGCTTGCCGTAAGTGCTCCCGCCAACAACACGGCACAACACCACGCTTTGTAATTCATCATGTACTCCCCGCCTTTTATCCTTTTTTCTGCATCTTAGCCCACGAATCGCGAAGACCGACAATACGATTCATTACAATATGATTTTCCGTACTGTCCTTATCCGTTACAAAATAACCTTGACGCAAGAACTGGAAGTGGTCTTCCGGCTTTGTCGCAGCAAATGCCTGTTCGCCTTTTGCCTGACAAATCGTAAGCGAATTTGGATTGATTTGTTTTAAGAAGTCTTTATCCGGCGTTTCATCGTCGCTCTTCGTAAGCAAGTAATCATATAGACGTACTTCCATATCCACTGCCGTAGCGGCATCAACCCAATGTAAAGTACCTTTTACTTTACGCTGACAACCGGAACCGCTGCGACTTTCCGGATCATACGTGCAATGGATTTCCGTGATGACACCATTTGCGTCCTTCACTACATCTTCGCACTTAATAATATACGCACCCTTCAAGCGGACTTCCTTGCCCGGAGCCAGGCGGAAGAATTTCTTCACCGGTTCTTCCATAAAATCTGCCCGTTCAATGTATATTTCTCGGCTAAAGCTTACTTCACGACTACCCATAGCTTCATTTTCAGGATTGTTTTCCAATGTCAACATTTCCTGCTGACCTTCCGGATAGTTGGTAATAACAACCTTCACCGGATCGAGAACTACCATCTGACGCGGCGCTTTCATTTTTAAATCTTCGCGAATGCAGAATTCGAGAAGGGCTACATCTACGATGCTATCCGCTTTAGCCACGCCGATACGCTGACAAAAATCACGAATTGCCGCCGGCGTATAGCCACGACGACGCAAGCCAGAAATGGTAGGCATACGAGGATCATCCCAGCCGCTGACCAGCTTGAGCTCTACCAACTGACGCAGCTTGCGCTTACTCATAACCATATTGGTGATATTCAAACGAGCGAATTCAATCTGCTGTGGTTTTTCCGTATCGTCCCAATCTTCCAATACCCAATTATACAGCGGGCGATGCACTTCAAACTCCAAGGTGCAGATAGAATGCGTAATGCGTTCGATAGCATCACTTACAGGATGCGCATAATCGTACATCGGATAAATGCACCATTTATTCCCCGTACGATGATGTTCGGTATGTAAAATACGATATAATACAGGATCGCGCATAACAATATTCGGTGATGCCATGTCGATTTTAGCACGCAACACCTTTTCGCCATCTTTATATTTGCCGGCCTTCATTTCTTCAAACAACCGGAGATTTTCCTCTACCGAACGATTACGGTAAGGGCTGTCCGTCCCCGGCGTAGCAAAATCACCGCGGTTGGCCTTAATCTGTTCCGGTGTCTGATCGTCGACATAGGCTTTGCCTTTTTTAATCAACACACACGCATAGTCATAGAGCTTATCGAAATAATCGGATGCATAGTACGGCTCCTTATCCCACTGGAAGCCCAACCATTTTACATCTTCTTCAATAGACTGTACGTATTCTACATCTTCTTTCACCGGATTGGTATCATCAAAGCGCAAATTGGTTTTCCCGCCATATGTCACACCGAGACCGAAGTTCAAGCAAATCGATTTGGCATGGCCGATATGCAAATAGCCGTTCGGCTCCGGCGGAAAACGAGTGTGTACACGCTTGCCGTACGTCCCCTCTTCATTGTCTTTGTTGATGATGGCTTCAATAAAATTTACTGCCTCATTTGTCGTTTCCAACCGTAATCTCCTCCTATATGCGGCCACGCCTTGGCGAAGCCCTTACTCCTTATAATTGATTTCTTCGTTCACACATGTTTTCAGCGGTTTTTGCTGCACGCCGTTTATAATATTATCCGCCGTTAAAAAGGCCATGTCCTTGCGAGTTCTGTCCGTAAAGGATCCGATGTGCGGTACTACCAACACCTTACCGGTCTTCAGCAGAGGATGGTCCGGCGGCAACGGCTCCGGATCGGTTACATCCAATGCAGCATAATCGATGTCACCTTCATTCAAGGCATCCACCAATGCATCGGTATCTACAATTTTACCGCGTCCCACATTAACAAACAAGGCATCCTTTTTCATTTTTTTGAACGCTTCCCTATTCATCATGTGATACGTTTCTTCCGTAAGCGGCGTCACAACCAGCACCACATCACTGTCCCGAAGCAGGCTGTCCATATCACGATATTCAATCATATACAAATGATCGTCCTTACGAGGATGGCGATTATGGTAAATAACAGTCATACCGAAGGCACGAGCCCGGCGGGAAATCGATAAACCGATATTTCCCATACCGATAATCCCTAACGTGGTGCGACTCAAATCGCGCCCCTTAATATTCGACGGACGCTGTGCCCACTGGCCGGATGTAACAAAATCCATATTTTCCAGTATGCGACGACGCGCTGTCGCCACTAAGGTAAAGGCTAACTCAGCCACCGTTTCCGTCAACACATGCGGTGTATTGCCATAGGGAATTCCCTTAGCCGTAAGATCATCCACCTTAACATTATCATAGCCAACAGAAGCTTGGGCTATCACCTTCAGCTTCGGCGCATCCGCCACTAAGTCCGCATCAACGGACACATTATTAATACTCCAAAGCCCATCTGCTTCACGGAGCCATTCCTTTAATGTTTCCCGTGGCATCGGCGTCTTTTCCGTCCACTGTCTCACCTCTACATGTTCACTCAAGTAGGCAATGGCATCCTTACGCACCAACCCCGGTACAACAACCAACGGTTTTCCCATGGTAATCCCTCCAATCGTAACTCTCTGTTTTTTCATTTGGTATCGTCTACAGCCGGTGGCCATATACGATATATGATGTACTATTATAACACATATTCACTCTTCTTAGGCTACGTTTGCCTATAAAATTTATATACTTATATACTGAATATACTTTGTTTAACCGCGCTCATCTGCTATACTAATGATATGAAATATAATACCGCTAGGTATGTAATTTCCTTATCCACTAGTATAAACAGTACAAAAGAAACATGTATCTTAAAGAAAGAGAAGGATTGGACTATGTCAGTATTAGAACAAATCGATGAGAAAGAAATCACCCTACGGGAGGCAAAGAGCATACTCGTAAAGCTGATTGCTGACTATGACCCGGATCTTCCTGTTTTCTTGACCATTGACGAACACGGTCTGAAAAAGACCTTCAGTCTTGTGCCTAAGAGAACAAGACGCCGTGCCAACGGAGAAGCATTCAGCATCAGAGAAATCCCATTCGAAGAATTAGAAACGGTCACCGAACCGGGTACCTATTTGGCCATTGATAAATTTAACATGGCTCCGGATACGGTAGTACCTTTTATTTACGGCCTCTACATTAACTATAAGAACGAACGCGATTTGCGCTTCTTCAACGACCGTAAAAGCTGTGAAAAATGGCTGCTGAAAAAAATTAAACTTTTGGAAAAATAAGAGGAGTTGACAAGTATGAAGGTTGCTACCTTTACAACCGCAAACGGCTTTCGTCAGTGGGGCGTTATCGACGACGAAACACAGACGATTTTGGGGGCCGCCGATTTAGAGGAAGCGTATTTCTCGTTTCTCCCGGAAACCTTGGATGAACTTATCCGTGAAGGCGACGAAGGGATTCTGCAATTGGCGTCCACCTTGCAAAAGCATCGCGAAACGCCGATGGCCGAGCCGTATCGCCTAAGCGAGGTCACCTTGGAAGCCCCGCTGACTATGAATAAAAATGTAATTTGCGTCGGCAAAAATTACGATGAACACATTGCCGAATTCGATTGTGAAAAGGCAGCCGTACCGGAGCATCCCATTTTCTTCTCCAAGCTGCCGACCAGCGTTATCGGCCCGGGCAAAACGATTCGCCTGCACGAAGATACTACCTCACAGGTAGACTACGAAGGCGAGTTGGCTATCATCATCGGTAAACGCGCCTCCCACATTCCGGCGGACGAAGTGTACGATCACATCTTCGGCTATACCATCGTCAACGATGTAACGGCGCGAGATTTGCAAAAGCGTCACAGTCAATGGCTGTTGGGCAAGAGCCTGGATACCTTCTGTCCCATGGGACCGGCCATTCTCATCGGCGATAAGCAGCCGAAAACATTTGAAATTCATACGTACGTTAATGACGAGTTACGCCAAACCGGTTCAACGGCGGATTTAATTTTTGACATCCCCACCTTGGTATCTACGTTAAGTCGCTCCATTACTCTCGAGCCCGGTGACGTAATTGCCACCGGTACCCCTGCCGGTGTAGGCATGGGCTTTACACCGCCTCGCTTCCTGGCAGACGATGATAAAGTATCCATTACCATCAGCGATATCGGTACCCTTGAAAATCCGGTAGGACGCTAAGTCGTTAACCAAATAAAAAAAGCCTTTGGATTTGTCGTTAATACACTGCCCCCCGATTGTTAGACCTAACATCTAACGACCGGGGGGCAGTTCACTTTTAGACAACCTAAAGGCTTTTATTTTTTTACACGCCAAGCAACCAGAATACGCCTAATCGCAATAAACTTAACAGGATAACGAGGCTCCCCAAAAAGTGAAGCGTCCCTTCCATGCCTTGTCCAAAACGAGTAAGCCCCGTTTTATTAATAAGTTCAAAATAACACATAGTGTCACCTCCGCATATAGTTGTGTATCCCCATCATTACCTCTCAAGCATGCACCGCCCACAATTATTTTGTCTGTGCTCCGGCGGTATGACAAGTACGGTATTGTCTACGACATATTTCATTACCTTTATGGTACTACATTTTGATAATTTAACTCAAGTTATAATTTATATTAGATATACGCTTTTCTCATATGATATACTGATACCAAACCATGCCTTACCTTACAAGGCATATCCACATTATGCGGGTTTCATCTTGATGTTGTATTTCGTATATTCACGAGGGATATCTCATTATGACTGTAGAAGTATTACTTTTTGAAATGATAAAGCGTATCAGCATTGCCGTTGTATTAGGCCTTATTGTATCACAGATGCGCTTCTTCGATCGACTGATTGCTCACAAGCTGTCAACTAAGGACAGTACCATCTTTATTATCATCTTTGCCGGCATTGCTATCGCCGGTACCTACGCTGGCATTCCCATTGATGATGCCTTAGCCAATTCGCGTATGGTGGGCATTATGGCCGCCGGCCTCATCGCCGGGCCGCGCATCGGCGGTATCGTCGGGCTGTTAGCAGGTATACATCGCTATTCCCTGGGCGGCTTTACCGCCTTGGCCTGCGCCATCTCATCCATTCTGGAAGGGTTATTGGCCGGAATTATTTACCGCTACTCGCCGCGTACACCCATTCCCGCCGGTTGGGCCTTACTCATCGGCTGCATAGGCGAACTGTTGCAGATGACAATTATTTTGCTCGTTGCCACGCCATTTGCCCTGGCCTATCATTTGGTCAGCGAAATCGCTCTGCCCATGACGATTGCCAACTCCATCGGCTTATCACTTTTCATAAAAATCATCAAGGACAGTATGCACCGCCGAGAAATTTTAAAGGCCAGTCAAAGCCAAAGCTTATTGGCTATTGCCCGACAAAGCGTAAGCTATCTGCGCCAAGGCTTAACGCCGGACACGGCCACCGCTGTGGTTAAGATCATCAAAAAGCACACCGCCTACGCCGCCGTGTCCGTTACGGACACAGAGCGCGTCCTTGCCTATATCGGAGCCGAAGCCAATCATCACGGCCCGGAGCGTCCGCATCCATTAACCAGTGTAACTGTAGAATCCTTGCGCACCGGTAAAATTCACATTGCCTATAACCACGATGAAATCGGTTGTAACGTCCCCCATTGTACCTTACAAAGTGCCCTTGTCGTGCCCTTGACCATTAAGGATACCATCATCGGCTCTTTAAAGCTGTACTACACCGAGCCGTCCCGCATTCCCGATGCATCGGACATCGCCTTTGCCCAAGGACTGGCAGACCTGTTCTCCACACAGCTGGAGTTAACTGAAATCGATCGCCAAGCCAAGCTTACGGAAGAGGCAAAAATGCAGGCCTTGCACACCCAGATTAATCCTCATTTTTTATTCAACACCTTGAACACTATTTCGTCCCTTATCCGCACCAATCCCGAAGCAGCACGGCGACTGTTGATTAAATTTTCTCAGCTGTTCCGCTTCACCTTGCAGTATACGGGACGCATCATTTCCTTTCAAAAGGAATGGGAACAGGTGTCCGCCTTTTTGGAAATTGCCGTGGCTCGTCACGGGGATCGCTTATTTGTAACACATACCATCGATCCGGCGTTATTCTCCTACGGCATTCCCTCGCTAACGCTGCAACCCATTATCGAAAACGCCATTAAACACGGCCTTCAGCCCCGTGAGGAAGGCGGCTCCATATCTATTCTCGGTGCTGTTGACGGCGATGACATGGTCATAACCGTTATCGATGACGGCGTAGGCTTTGACAACGATCCTACCTATTATTTGGAGCATCCTCCGGAAGGGCATATCGGCATCAGTAATGTGCATAAACGCCTGCAAGGAATCTATGGCAAAAAATACGGCCTGTCTATTACCTCCGAACCGGAGGAAGGTACACAAATTACCATTCGCCTTCCCCGCGAATTACCGGAGGAAGCCACCCGTCGTCACATCTCTACCATTTAAACGAAAAGGAGGTTTACTATGCTACGCACCATTCTCGTAGACGATGAAAAGCCGGCCCGCGATGAGCTGCGCTACATGTTGGAAACCAATCACGCCGATGCTATTCATATCATCGGTGAAGCCGATACGGCAACCAAAGCAATTTCGCTCATAACGAAATCTCAACCGGATCTTATCTTTCTCGACATTCATATGCCGGGCCTATCCGGCCTTGAAATCGCATCGGTCATTCACGATATATCACCAAACAGTATTATTATTTTTGCCACAGCCTATGACGAATATGCCCTGCAAGCCTTCGAGCTACAGGCCTTGGACTACGTGGTAAAGCCCATAGAAGAAGAGCGACTGACCAAGGCCATCCAACGCGCGCATCAAGTCTTGCGCGATGATGCCGATGATTCCCTCATGCCGCGTCCTAACAAACTGGCCGTAGATAACGGCGCCCATATTCTTTTAGTCGATCTGGACAGCATCTACTTTATTACCGGCGAATCCGGTCGCTTAGAAGTACATACTACCACCGGTATTTACAGCTCCAACAAGACATTAGCCGATATTCAAGAACGGGTCAAAGGAACTACTCTGTACCGCGTGCACCGCAGTTACATTGTCAATCTAAACCGTGTGCACGAAGTAGTGCCTTGGTTTAAAGGTACCTATTGGTTACGACTTCCCAATAAGACGGCCAAAGGCGAAGAGCTTATCGACATTCCCGTAAGCAAAGCGCAGGTAAAATTAATTAAAGAAATTTTAGGCATCGGCTAAGTCAACGTCGTATTCTATCTTCACCCTTCGATGACTGTGGTCAACAGCGGCGGTCGATGGCTGTATCCCTTATATATCTACAACAATTACATAACTTACACATAAAAGAGCTGTAGCCCATGAGTTCTCTACCTCACTGGCTACAGCTCTTACTGTATAGATGGACAATCTCGTCCGTCTTTATCAAACCAAGTCACAATTCAGTCTTGGTCACAATCCGATCTTAGTCGCGACCTACTTCCATATTCGCTACCATACCGGGATCCATGGATTCCAGCGTTTCCTCTTCGATTTCTTTCGACGTACGATAGTCCGGTTTTTCTTTTGCCAAACGAATCCAGCTGCGAACAGCTTCTACCATTACTAAGGCTACAAGAGCAAACATGATAATACTTACTACTACGAGCATGTATTTACCTTGCGGCATGTAGCTGCCGAATACGTTCTGATAGTCAGCCATAACGGTAATTACAGCGATGAACACACACGGGATAGCCGTTACCCATGCATAGCGCTGGTGACCGAGACGCATGATAACCGTTGTACCAATGGCAAGACCCATTGTAGCAAGCAGCTGATTGGATACGCCGAAGAGCGGCCAAATCGTGCCGATGTTACCCTGCAATACCAAGTAACCCCACGTTACGCATACCAAGAAGGAAGCGATATATACACCCGGAGTCCAATGGGCATCGCGCATTTTCGGGAACGCAAAACCTAAGAGTTCCTGTACCATGTAACGACTTACACGAGTACCGGTGTCGATCAATGTCAAGATGAACAATGCTTCGAACATGATGCAGAAATGATACCAGTAACCCATGAGCTGTGCCATGCTCGGAATCTTCGAGAAGATATGAGCCATACCTACCGCCAAGGAAACGGCACCACCCGGACGGTGCATCAAGTCTTCGCCTACCATCTGGGACAACTGCGGTAATTCATGAACGGATAAGCCCAAGGCAGAGAAGGTTTCTGCCGTAGAGTTAATGGCAAAATAATCATTCGGGTTAAGGCTGGTAGCTGCGATTAACGCCATCATAGCGATGAACGCTTCAGTAAGCATAGCGCCGTAACCGATAGGAAGCATTTCTTTTTCATTCGTAATCATTTTAGGAGTTGTACCGGTGGATACCGTAGCATGGAAACCGGACAACGCACCACAAGCAATGGTGATAAATACAAACGGAATCGCGGAACCGCTCAATACCGGACCGCCGCCCCATACATAGTCAGAGAAGGCAGGCATATGAATCACCGGCATTACAACAATAATTCCCAATGCCAACGCACCGATGGTACCTACTTTCATGTACGTAGATAAATAACCGCGCGGTGCTAACAAGAGCCATACCGGCAATGCAGCTGCAAAGAAGCTATATACAGCAAGCATAACTTCGATGGACTGACGATCGTAGGTGAAGTACGGTGCCCACGAAGAAGCAGCCACATCAGGGCCATAGAAGACAGCCGCCAAAATCATAGCTACACCGATAATCGTAGCTTCTCTGATTTTACCGGGGCGCAACCAACGAAGGTAAATACCGATGAATACGGCAATAGGAATCGTCATGCTTACCGTGAAGAAACCCCACGGAGAATTTTCCAACGAGTTGGCCACTACCGCTGCCATCCCTGCCATCGTGATGATGAGCAAGAACAACGTAGCAAGCATCGTGCCGATACCGGCTACACTAGAAATTTCACCCTTCGCAATATCGGCAATCGATTTACCGTTATAGCGCACAGAGGCAAACAACAATACAAAATCGTGAACCGCACCGGCCAATACAGAGCCAATCAAAATCCACAACACGCCCGGCAAGTAACCAAACTGAGCCGCAATAACAGGACCCACCAACGGACCGGCACCGGCAATAGCCGCAAAGTGCTGACCAAAGGTTACCCATTTATTCGTCGGCACATAGTCAACACCATCATTGATGGCAACGGCCGGGGTAACCCGATACTTATTAACAGTTAAAACTTTTGCTGCGATGAAAGCACCATACAGACGATAGGCAATCATCAAGACACAGGCTGAAACGATAACTAGATACAAGCCATTCATTTCCATGTCTAAAAAACCTCCTCCAATACATGTAGTTACGTATGATTCCGTAGTAGTTTTTCTACCTGTACGCATTCTACTCTATATCGGAGGAGGTCGTAAACGCTTTTACGCTGAATGGAATAAATTAGGGGGTAAATGGAAATACAAGGTTTCTAAAAAGAAATAGCTCCCTATAAAAAGAAACCGCGCTCTATAAAAAGAAATATTTCTCTGTAAAAAGAAATCGCTCTCTGTATTATCGTTTCCAGTACGATTGCCATAATCCGTAAAATCCGGTAAAGAAATAAACGAAGTACGCCACCACTACACCGATACCGGCTTGGAGTATTTCAAAAGGCAGCTTAATCCACGCATACTCCGGTGTGCTGTACACGAAAGCACGTCCCAAGGAATAGCCGGTAACCATGATAACGGCCCCCACCAATAATGCAAAGGCAACCCACAGCTTTGATCGTGTCCAACCGGTACGCGCTACCAACGACGATACCGCATAGGCTTCCAGGCCATGCGTAACGAGGGAAACAAACATAGGTGCCGGATAAAAGAAAAAGTCACCTAAGAATGCACCTACACCGCCGATAAAAAATGCTTCCCGCGGCGTAAACAGCAACGCTGCCAAGCAAATGACAAT
This sequence comes from Veillonella magna, assembly GCF_959600285.1. Lineage (NCBI taxonomy): Bacteria > Bacillati > Bacillota > Negativicutes > Veillonellales > Veillonellaceae > Veillonella > Veillonella magna. The sequence goes on from NZ_CAUGKU010000001.1 coordinate 130,912, forward strand.
ATCGTTTACATATAAATGACCGCCCGGTACCGGTACGCTCACCGAACTAAGGGCAATATTCATAGCCATGAAGACGGCGGCTACGGTTAACCGCTTTGTGGTGTGTAATGACGATGCCCCTGTATGAGTATCTAATTTTTCTACTAACTGTGACATATACATCGCTCCTTTTTCTCAATTCCTGTAGGTACATAGTACCTTACTTTTGTATCTATGTGTATATCCAGTTTAAGAAAAATAAATAAGGACAGCCAACCTAATCGGTCAACCGTCCTTTTTATATCAATCTCTGTAACAATCCTTTTTATACACCTATCGCTATACAAGACACATTTGCATGTACTTGTTCGTTTCGCTATATATATGTACTTGATACGCATGTATTCATCGATATTTCTTTTTCTGCAATTAACTATTCCATAATTACTTACTCCGTCATAGACGTATCCACCGTATACGCAATGGTGCGTCTATACCAGCAATCCTTCTTCGTTAGCGATTGACGAAATGCAGGTAAATTGACATCATTGGGAATAAACTGCGGCTCAATGCATATGCCCGCATAAGGTCCATACGCTTCACGGCCTGCCGCATCATCCAACCAGTTTCCCGTATACAACTGAAAGCCTGGCGCATCGGAGCTTATGGTCAGCATGATATCACACGTACGAAAGGATCCACATAGCATATGTGTCGCCTCTTCACTGCCCTTTACCTCATCATTTTCGTGTATCAACAGCATCTTATCAGCTACGATGCCTTGTTCAGTCCCATCAGGCATAACGCACGGCATGTCCATCATCAAAGACTGCGTCACATAATGATGATCGTAACCGCGATACAGGGCTAACGCCTCCTTGTACCGATGAAGCTGCCGGCCCATCTGCTGCCACGCCGTAAAATCAAAGGGACTTCCCTTCACCGCAACTACGGTACCGTCGGGAATCTGTGGTCGTCCGAACGGCGCATAGTGCGCCGCATACAGCCGCACCTTATGATCCAATATATCGCCGGTGCCGTTGAGATTAAAATAACTATGGTTGGTTATATTCACCACCGAATCCTCGGTAGTCCGATAATAATAGGTTAACCGCAGCTCTTTATCGTAAAGACCGGCTACCATATAGACCTTTACATCGCCGGGAAAGCCATCTACCTCACCGGGCATAGTCACCGTGAGACATACACTGTCATCGGCACCATCCATAGCCGTAGAAAATTCAGCAGGCAATTCACCTTGATGCCATAATGCCGTTCCCAGTCCGGCAGCTCCGCTGTGCAAAAGATGCGTCCCATCATTGGGAGGAAAGGAATAGGTCTTGCCGTTAATCGTAAAACACGCATCCGCTATGCGATTGGCCACGCGTCCTACGGTGGCTCCTAGCGATGCCGTATCGGCCAAATAGCCTGTTAGCGAAGGAAAGCCCAGTACAATATTACGGACTAAGGGCCTTACAATAAAATCCGTCAGTCGCGCGCCGTAATCAATGAAGCGCACCATTATCTCTTCATTGCTCAGTTCATAGCCCTGCACCGTCCGACCGGTTTCATCAACACCATATATGTATTGCCGCATTTCATTCCTCCCTTTGTCCGCACGAATGGAACACTACACAATGCCTGCTGCCCATCCGTAACATCACCGTGCCTCATTCCATGAAACGCCCTACATTATCACTGATCGCTTACTTGGTTGCCAAGGTATTGATTTACCCACCGATGCGCCACATTTCTCGCTGTGGTGTGTCCATACTTATACCATCATGCTTTTCCTTGCGCAGCTGTAAGGCCTCCGCAATATACATAGCCAGTGCCTCACTATCCAGTCCTTGGCGCACCTGTCGGGCAATGTCCGCTTCGTCATCCCGCAACAGGCAAAGCCGCAACTTGCCATCCGCCGTCATGCGTACACGATTGCAGGAATCACAATAGCTATGACTCATGGGAAAAATAAATCCTACCTCGCGACCGTTCGGCAACGCATAATAGGATGCCGGCCCAAAGCCATGTACGTGACGCACTTCACGAAGCTCACCACCGGTAAGTCGCTCCAATTGTGCCCGCCATTCTTCAAACGACGGGCCCTTAAACGTATCGCCTTGGAAGGGCATGTATTCGATAAAACGCCAAATAACAGGCCATCTATCGATATACGCCAGCAGCGCTCGCACCGAATCATCGGACAAGGACTCCATAAGAACGGTGTTGATTTTTACATTCACAAAGCCTGCCTGCAGGGCGGCTTCGATACCGGCCAACACATTTGCCATTTGTCCGCGCCGACCTGTGCGCGTATCAAAGGTCGTTTCATCCACCGCATCCAAGCTGATATTAACGCGACTCAAGCCGAGCTGACGAAGCCGTTTTGCCTTTGGTGCCAGCAAGCTACCGTTGGTAGTCATTGAAATATCTTCAAACCATCCCGTAGCTGCTACGCGCTGCAAAAGCTCTTCCAACTGGGGATACAGCAAAGGTTCACCGCCGGTAAGCCGTAAAGCACGCACCCCAAGGCGATGATAGGCTTCGAGAATAACCATCCACTCATCAGCATTGACTAAATTATGTTGGCTTTCCGGAGTAATCTCTTCCGGCCTGCAGTAGGGGCAACAAAAATTGCAAGCCTCTGTCAAGGAGATACGTACATATTCAATTGTTCGCCCCCATGAATCCGTTACCATATTGCTACCTTTCTCTTCGCAGCTACACTACTGTTTCAATGCGAAGCGCATCACCGACACGGATGATACCACCCGTTACTACCTTTGCAAAAATGCCCTGTGTCGGCATAATGCAAGAACCAACCTGTTTAAAAATTTCACAACCGGAATGGCATTCCTTGCCAATCTGCGTAACTTCCAACACCACACTATCACCGATATGCATAACCGTACCTACCGGCAATTCGTACAGGGTTACCCCTTCTACGGTAATGTTTTCTGCAAAATCACCAGGCGCTACATCGGCTCCCTTAGCCCGCATGAGATCAATACTCTTAATGCCGAGCAAACTAATTTGACGATGCCATTTACCGGCATGGGCATCTCCCTTCATACCAAAATCGGCAATCAGCTCCGCTTCCGGAATATTATGTTTTTTTTGCCCCTTCTTTTCACTAATAGAAATAGCGATTACCTTAGCAGTTGTCATGTCTTTCATATATACTCCTATACTGTGCGACGGCATCACCGTCGGCTTACACATTATTATAAAATCAACTACCTCATGATCGCCTACACCTGTTTTTTATTATAACATAACCATCCAACTTCCATGAGGTACTATAATTACATCTGTACCACTTGTATTGTACTTAAACCCGACTGTCCCTGACCGTTGCCCACGCAACCATAAGAAAAAGCCTGTAAGCTACATTCCGATGAAATATAGCTTACAGACTTTTTTAGTATCCAAGCGGGAACCTTGATTTGCAAAACTAATCCTCGTCTACATGATATTCCTCGCCGAATCCGTTCAGAATCAGGTTAAGAATCACCGCTGTCAAGCTGCCCAATGTAATCCCACTATGAAGCACAATCTTTGCCCAACCCGGGAAATTATGGTAGAAGTTCGGCACAGTCAATGTAATCATACTGATACCGATACTGATAGCTACCAACATCAGGTTGTAATTGCCTTCGAAGTTAACTTTAGACAATGCGCGAATACCGCTGGCAATAATCATACCGAACATGGCAAGACCGGCTCCGCCCAATACGGAGTTAGGAATGCAGGCTACGATAGCCGCCATTTTCGGGAACAACCCTAAGGCCACCAAGATGATGCCCGACGCAGCCACTACAAAACGACTCTTAACGCGAGTGACCGCTACAAGGCCTACATTCTGTGCAAATGCCGTGTACGGAAAGCTGTTAAGAATACCGCCCAGCAAGGTAGAAAGACCATCCGCGCGCAAACACTTAGCCAAGTTTTTGCGTCCGATAGGTCGTCCTACAATCTCGCCGATAGCAATGCAGTCACCGGTCGTTTCTACCATAACGACGAGCATTACGATACACATCGAAATGATAGAGCCTATATCAAAGACCGGCACACCGAAGGCCAAGGGAGTTACGATATCAAACCAGTTGGCACGCCCTACTTCGCTAAAATTAGCCTGTCCCAGCAGCATAGCAATCACCGTGCCACCGATAAGACCAATCAAAACAGCGATATTACTTAAGAAGCCTTTACAATAACGATATACAATGATAACGATACATAAGGTAATAAAGGCTAGCATAAGATGCATGGGACTTGCAAAATCCGGGGAATTCGGATTTCCGCCCCCACCAATCCAACGTACCGATACCGGCAATAATGTAATACCGATAATGGTAATAATGGTACCGGTTACTACCGGTGGGAACAGACGAATTAAACGACTGAAATACGGCGCAATGAGGAAGGTGAACAAACCTGCCGCAATGATGGCTCCGTAAATCGCCGTCATGCCGTGTTCAACCCCGATGAGTATCATCGGAGTTACGGAAGCAAAGGTTACGCCTTGAATCATAGGAATCTTAGCCCCTACTTTCCAAAAGCCGATGGTTTGAATCAACGTAGCAATCCCGCACGTGAATAAGTCCGCGTTGATCAAACGAATCAGTTCTTCAGGCGACAAGTGCATCGCCTGGGCGACAATAATAGGTACTGCTACTGCACCGGCATACATGGCCAACACGTGCTGAAGGCCATACGCAAACAGCTGCGTCACCGGTAGCATCTCATCGACCGGATGGATGTCGCGGTCTTTTACGTTATCGTTCATGGTTCACCTCTAAATTCTGCGTTAGTTATACGCTAATCGTGAAACTTGATACTACGACCTGTTCTTGCATCCCTTTGTGGTCCCGCTTTGATGGCATACCTGTTACACATATTTCGACAAATGTAAGCAAAATTCCTTTTTTCTTATCAATAAACTTACATACATTAGCTCTATTATTAATACACCGACATACCCTGTGCTGATACATGACGCTTTGTGCCGGTGTGCGACGTTAGGCTGATGTATGATGTTGTATGATGTTGTGCTGATGTACAATGTTGTACTGACGCACATAAACTACTTTATTTTATCCGGACGATCTGACGGATGTCCTTCACTGCCGTTAAGAAGCAAATTCATAGCAACCGCTACTAAGCTACCGAAGGTAATCCCACTGTGCATAACAATCTGTGCCCAAGACGGGAATTTGCTGAAGAAGTGCGGCTCTGCCAATGTAATCATCCCAAGGCTCAAGCTGACTGCTACGATCATCAGGTTGTAGTTGCCGTCAAAGGATACCTTACCCAATGCACGAATACCGCTGGCAATAATCATGCCGAACATGGCAAGCCCTGCTCCGCCGAGAACGGCACTCGGAATCGACGCGATAAGTGCGCCCATTTTAGGGAATAAGCCCAAGGCCAATAAGATAATACCGGAACAACTTACCACGAAACGACTCTTAATCCCCGTTACCGCCACGAGGCCTACATTCTGGGCAAAAGCGGAATGCGGGAAGCTGTTTAAGATTGATGCGATAAACGTAGATAACCCATCGGCGCGTAAACATGCAGCCAAACGTGGTTTGTCAATGCGGCGACCAACGATTTCACCGATAGCAATGCAGTCACCGGTCGTTTCCACCATAATAACCAACATAACTACAATCATGGAGATAATACCGGATAGTTCAAAGGTAGGTACACCAAAGAACAATGGCGGTACAATGCCCACCCAAGCTGCATGTTCCACAGCCGAGAAATTAGCATAGCCCATAAAGTAGGCGATTAAGGTACCTCCTACCAAGCCAATGAGAATGGACAAATTGCTGATAAACCCTTTAAAGCAACGATATACAATCACAACAATACCCAAGGTAATGAGCGACAATAACAAATTATGCATGCTTGCAAAATCCGGAGCTGCCGGATTACCGCCGCCGGCCCAGCGCACGGCTACCGGCAACAAAGAAATACCGATAAGAGTAATGATTGTCCCCGTAACAACCGGCGGGAAGAATCGAATTAAGCGGCTGAAATACGGCGATAGGAAAAACGCTACCGCCCCGGCTACCATAACCGCTCCGAAAATGCCCGGCAATCCTTGTTCGTGACCGATGACGAGCATCGGCGCTACCGATGCAAAGCTTACCCCTTGAATCATCGGAATTTTAGCCCCTACATTCCAAAAGCCCAATGTTTGAATCAACGTAGCTACGCCGGCAGCCATAAGGTCGGCATTAATTAAATATGTAAGCTGCTCCGTACTGAGCCCCAATGACTGGGCCACGATGATCGGCACGGCTACCGCACCGGCATACATGGCCAATACATGCTGTAATCCATAGGCAAACATATGGCCTACCGGCAGAATTTGGTCTACCGGACTTACTGTTGTTTCGCCTTGTTTCATTCTTCTTCAACTCCTGACTATTTCTTATACCCCGTATGTTTGAGTGGAAGGGAACGTCTTTCCTCACCATCAATACGACGATACGCATTTGAAATAGCCGGAGCCATCGGGATGCTACTGATTTCACCAATTCCTTTAGCACCGTACGCCATTTGATCCGGCGTTCCCTTTTCAATAAAGCTTACATGAATTTGAGGGCGCTGCTTGGCTCTAAGAAGACCAAGGGTGCCGTATTTACTTTTTACTTGTCCCTTATCCATAAGGAAATCTTCCGAAACGCCGTACCCCATGCCCATGAGTGTACCGCCTTCCACCTGACCTTCGCAGGCCTTCGGATTGATGACGCGACCTACATCGAAAGCCACGTCCATTTGGGACACAAAATTCTTTTCATCGATGGTTGCCACACAGGCACCGTAACCATATGCCACATGGCTGACCGGATGCGGTTTCGGCGATCCCATCTTATCGGTAATACCGTGATATTCCTGGTAGAATTCCATACCTTCCAAATCGGCAAGCGTCTTACCTGCCAACGCTTCTTTAAGATCGGCAGCTGCTTTGCGGGTAGCCTCACCGGTAAAGACGGTCTGTCTTGATGCCGTCGTAGTACCGGAATCCGGCGTTAAATCCGTATCCGGCGCTTCCATAACTACATCATCTGCCGAAATACCTGCCGTTTCGCATAGAATCTGCGTAGCCACAGTACCAATGCCCTGACCGATACAAGCGGCCGACGTACGAATATGTACCTTGCCATCGATAACCACAAGACGTACTCGACCTACGTCCGGCAAACCTACGCCGATACCACTGTTCTTCATGCATACCGCCAGCCCCGTACGTTCACCGGCATAGTAAGCATCCTTAACGGCTTCAAGGCATTCCACCAGACCCGTTTCCGGTCCGGCTAACTGCCCGTTCGGTAACGATTCCCCAGGGCGAATCGCATTTTTATAACGGAATTCCCACGGATCCATGCCTACCATCTCTGCGAGCAAGTCGATATTTACCTCTTGCCCGAAGCAACTTTGTGTTACCCCGAAACCACGGAACGCGCCGCCCGGTACATTGTTGGTATATACGCAGGTGCCTTCCACATAAAAGTTATCGTAATGGTACGGACCGCCGGAGTGCGTGCAGGCACGCTGTAATACCGGTCCGCCCAAGGATGCATAGGCACCGCAGTCGGATACGATAATTACCTTGCTGCCAACGATGTTGCCTTCTTCGTCGCAAGCGGTGGTAATATCCATTTCCATGGCATGACGTTTTACGTGAATGTCCAGACTTTCCTGACGAGAGAATTTAACCTTTACCGGTTTACCCGTTTTCCACGCCATAAGCGCCGCATGGTGCTGTACGCTCATGTCCTCTTTACCGCCGAAGCCGCCGCCGACGAGCATGCTGTGTACATGTACGGCCTCTGCCGGAATTTCCAACATCCGCGATACTTCATGCTGTTCATCGTATACGCTTTGTCCGCCTGTATATAAATCGAGTTCGCCATTATCGCGTTTTACGGCAATCGCACATTCCGGTTCCATAAACGCATGATCCGTTTGCGGAGTCGAATAATGACGCGTCACCACATATTTAGCATTAGCAATGGCTTCCTCCGCATTGCCGCGAGACAACACTTCATGGGCCAGTACATTCCCTTTCGGATGTAGCTTCGGAGCGCCCTCCGCCAATGCCTGCGCCGGCGAAGTAATCGGTTCCAATTCCGTATAATCTACATCGACTAACCCGCATACTTCATCAAGCGTTTCTTTATGGGTCGTCGCCACTAAAGCAATAGCATCGCCTACATAGCGCGTCGTATCGCCTTCTGCAATAAGTACGTCCCAATCCGGAATGATATGACCGGTCTTATTAAAAGGAACATCCTTTGCCACCAATACTTCTACGCAGTCCGGATGTGCCTTTGCTTTTGAAATATCGATTTTATTTACGATGGCCCGCGGATATTTAGAGCGTACTGCCTTGGCATAAATCATACCCGGCAATACCATATCATCTACATAACGACCGGTGCCCAAGGTTTTTTCCTTCGCATCCACCCGGTGAAGCAGCGTACCGATTTTACCGGACCGATCACTTTGCGGAATGGGTAAATCTTCGCGGAAAAATTTAGCAGCCATCAAGATGGCATCTTCAATTTTTACATACCCCGTACAACGGCAAATATTACCGTTAATGGCCAGCTTCACATCATCGCGCGTAGGATTGAGGTTTTCATCCAATAACGCTTTCGCACTGATGACCATACCGGGAATACAGAAACCACACTGTACAGCACCGCACTCGCCGAATGCGTACGCATAGACCTCGCGTTCCCGTTCAGTCAAACCTTCTATAGTAACTACGTGCTTACCTTCCAACATGGACAACTTAAACACGCAGGATTTTACTTTTTTACCGTCTACGATTACCGTACAAGCACCGCATGCACCGGCACCACAGCCGTCTTTAGTTCCCGTTAAATGCAATTCATCACGCAAGTAATCAAGTAGCTTCATGTCTTTTTCGGACTCGCGCCACTCACCATTTACCTGAAAACGAAACATATACAAGGAACCTCCCTTCGTTAGTTATCACTATTACAGGCACTGCGATACCAACCAGTACCGCAGACCTGTAATATTTATCTACATTATGCACATAGGCTAGAAATAATACGGCATCGTTTCTTCAAACGTTGCAATAATCGGTTGCAGCTCCGCCGGTACATCCGCTAACGGCGCTACGCCACGCTGCCCTTTAAAGCGGAAGCCCCACCGATCTCCCTCTTTATAGAAACCATCATTCGTGCTGGCTTCCATCCGCGCTTCATCAAGGAAGAGCGTCAAGCGATCCTTATACGGTTGGCACGGCTCGATACAATTACAAGCACAGTTGCCGCATTCGTTACACGATTCATCAATATGTATAATCAATTTTTTACCATCTACGGTAATCATTTCGTTAGTTCTGTTCGGGCATACGCGAACACAGTTGCCACAAGTAATCTTGCAAGCATAGTCCGTGGAACGCGCATCTTGGAAGCCCGGTTTGGCATCGCGCTTTTTGCGCATAGCCGCTGTTTTATGTAAGGCTTGGTTGCTCTTGGCTTCCTCTGCCAATGCTTCAATAGCGGCTACATCAAGTGTTCCCACCGTGCCATAGTCTACGGCTTCCACTTCCTTCGCCAAGGCATCCAGCTGATTGTAGCCGGCCCCCTGAAGAAGCGTCGTACATACGGTTACCGGCCAAATGCCGGCAGCAAAAATGCGTTTAATCGTCTTGCGATCCGCGCCACCGCTGTAAGAAATGGCCAATTTACCGTCACAAGCCTTGGCCAACGCTGCGGCTACAGAAATCGTCAACGGGAACAAGGACTTACCGGACATGTACATCTGCTCGCCCGGCAATTCACCGTGTCCAATCGTCACCGGGAAGGTATTCGTCAGCTTCACGCCAAACTGTTTGCCAATGCCCTCCGCCACTTTCTGAAGACGCTGAATCATCGGCACTGCATCATTCATTCCCGGATCGACTTCGAACTGATGCTTATCAAAGGTAACATAATCAAAGCCCGTTGCATCAAGTAGCTCGCGTACCGTGTCATACCCGAGCAGCGTTGGATTACATTTCAGATATACGTTCAGTTTCTTTTCCGTAATGAGATATTCGCAAATAGATTCAATTTCATTGGCCGGACAACCGTGCATGGTTGATAACGTAATAGACTGGCAAATTTCATCGCTAATGCTTTCCACATAAGCTGCATCAACATTGGTGAAGCGATGAAGATTTTGTAACGCCCACGCCTTGCAGCTCTGCCAGCATTCGGTAGCCCCTGCTTTTTTTAGATTTTCGATAAAACCATCGATCAACGGATCCTTGATACCGGCGAGGTTATAGCCTACGCTCATATTAAAGATAAAGCCGTTCGGATCGCCAAAGCCGAATTCCTTGCTGATAAGCTTTACCGCAAACCATGCTTTGATATATTCGTTCATGGCTTCATCAGCGCGATATTCCGATGACCATTCCACATTATATGCTTCATCGTTAGAGTTAATGCACGGACGAGGAATGCCCAGTTCTTCGCCGTACATGGTCTGTACGGTTTTCAACTCGATAAAACGCGCCCCGCCCACATAGGCTGCCACAATATTCTGCGCCAGCTGTGTGTGAGGACCGGCAGCCGGTCCCAAGGGATTCTCCATCGTTACGCCGAAAGCCGATAAGGTATCGCTTCCTTCATAGCGATGTATTGACTCCACATTAAAAATACGGTTATGCAACGCATATTCCTTAAAAATATGATTCATTAAGGTATCAAAACATACGGGATACATAATGTCGCTCATAAGGACACTCTCCTTTGTCTAATTAGATACCGGATACTCATCCGTCTTACGCCAACAGCCGCTTCCAAAGTCCGTCCGCCACGCGGCGTACCTCTTCCATCAGCTTTTCTTTATCCATACCCACCAACTGACGATCCTGCATGCGCACAACACCGTCACTAATCGTGGTGATTACATTCATACCGTTGGCGCCAAACAACAAATGTCCGTTTATATTTGTTGCATCTAATCGCGTCGGTGCCGTGTAATCCATTACGATAACATCCGCTGCCGCTCCCGCCTTCAGTATGCCTACCCGGGCATTGAGGAAATCACCGGCAATGTCTCTGTTATTGTCAAAGAGCATGGTAGGAATTTCCGTCCACCCTTGATTCGGTAATCCGCTTCTGTGTTTTACCAAGCAATTGGCTACCTTATACGATTCCAGCATATCACTGGTATAGCCGTCCGTACCGAGACCAAGTCGTACACCGGCTTTGTATAGTGCCAGGATGTCCGGTGCCCCCACAGCGTTGCCCATATTGCTTTCCGGATTATGTACCACCGTCGTCTTTGTCTCTTGTAAGCATTTAATTTCTTCCGCATCGACGTGAATGCAATGACCGGCAATCGTGCGATCGCCCAAAATGCCCTGGCGATACAACCGTTCCACCGTCCGTACACCGTACTTGGCCAAGCTGTCATCCACATCGGCCATACCTTCCGCTACATGAATGTGATAGCCTAACTTATCTATATTTTGTTCCCTTACATACGCCAACGTATCATCGCTTAATGTAAACGATGCATGTAAACCAAACATGGCACCTAAATGCGCCGGATCCTTAGCCGCTTCCTTGCCAAAGCGTACGTTTTCCGCTACCGCTTTTTCCATTTCTTCATGGCCGTTGCGATCGCTTACTTCATAGCAAAGACAGGAACGCACGCCGAATTGACGCGCTACATCGGCAATCACGCTAAGGGACCCTTCCGTTTCCCCATAACTGGCGTGATGATCAAAAATAGATGTCACGCCGTTTTCAATGCACGCCAGATAGGTAGCCACCGCACTGGCCCACACGTCCTCTTTCTTTAAATGGCGATCGAGGAAAAACCATAAGCCTTCTAATATTTCATTAAAATTGGTTGGATTATTACCGGGGATGCTAAGCCCGCGCGCAAGAGCCGAATAAATATGATGATGCGCGTTAATAAATCCGGGCATAATCAATTTACCGTGCGCGTTTACAACGGTCGCATCCGCATACTTACTTTTCAATGTATCATACGCACCGACTTCCACAATGGCTCCCTTATCCATTACCACTGCCCCGCGGGTGATGATAGGATTGGCAGGATCCCGTGTAATTACTGTGCCTTCACCAAGCAAAATCATAGGTAACTCCTTCCTGTAACGGCTTATAAGTGAATTCGAGTCCCCGTTTTACCTTCAATACCTTCACGGGCTTTTTCGAGAAGTGTAATAATAGCCGTACGACCTTTTTTACTTTCCGCAAATTTAATCGCTGCATCCACCTTAGGCAGCATGGAGCCGGCGGCAAACTGACCTTCTGCCGCATATTGACGCGCTTCTTCTACGGTAATATCATCCAGCCATTGCTGATTGGGTTTGCCAAAGTTTACAGCTACTTTTTCTATGGCCGTCAAAATGATGAAAACATCCGCATCAATTTCCGATGCCAACAAGCTACTGGTCCAATCCTTGTCGATAACCGCCGAAGCACCGGTTAAATGGTTCCCGTTATGTACAACCGGAATACCGCCACCGCCGCAGCAAATCACCAATTGTTTGCCAACGAGCTGTTTAATTGCTTCCAATTCCACAATTTCTACCGGTGCCGGCGAAGCTACGACACGGCGCCAGCCGCGACCGGAATCTTCTACGCATTTGTAGTCGTAATGTTCTTCCGCATACTTAGCTTCTTCTTCCGTCATGAAATGACCGATTGGTTTTGTAGGATGCTGAAACGCTGGATCTTCTTCATCCACGCGTACCTGCGTTACCATAGTCGACACTGCCAAATCCTTGATGTTTCGATTGAGCAGCTCTTCGCGAATAGCATTTTGCAAATCATACCCGATGTATGCTTGGCTCATGGCCACACATACGGATAACGGCGTATTCGGCTGCTTCGGATTTTCCCTAGACAATGCTGCCATAGCGTTATTAATCATGCCTACCTGCGGACCGTTACCATGCGTAACTACCACATCATAGCCGGCTTCCACTAAATCGACGATAACCTTAGATGTTCCCTTTACGGCAATCATCTGTTCCGGCAATGTATTTCCCAAAGCATTACCGCCTAAGGCGATAACAGCACGTTTTTTCATAATTCCACCTCAATTAATACCTGTGCTTCTATATCTATAAGCTTCATTTTTTTGTAAACATAAAGAGCTACCTGGGAACCCCAAGTAGCTCTCGTCTCTCTTAGCGGAGAACCCGTTTAGTTCCCTTTTCTTCTAATTCTTTTAAGAGACCTACCGGATCCTGGAATTTGCTCAAGAAAATCATAGCCGCAATAACATACGGTTTGTAGCTTGCTTCTTTGTAAAGCGGTACGCGATAACGATCGAATACAGTAGCATCTACTTCACCTTCGTCGCAACTTACCCCCGTAATATCTGCCGGCAAGCAGTGTAAGTATAATGCTTTGCCATCTTTCGTTAATTTCATCATATCTTCGGTGCAAGCCCAATCCTTGTGCTGTGCATTCTGTTCCAATAATTCTTTTTCCAGCTTTTTAATGCCTTCCATGTCGCCTTCACCGTACAAGTTGGTACGTTTTTCCATAGCAGCAAACGGTGCCCAGCTCTTCGGATATACGATGTCTGCATCTTTGAAAGCATCTTCCATGCTGTTCGTACGACGGAAAGAACCGCCGGATGCCTGTGCATTTTTCTTAGCTACTTCTTCTACTTCCGGCATTACTTCATAGCCTTCCGGATGCGCCAATACAACTTCCATGCCAAGGCGAGTGAAGAGACCGATTACCCCTTGCGGTACGGAAAGCGGTTTACCGTACGACGGGGAGTATGCCCAAGTCATAGCAATTTTTTTGCCTTTAAGGTTTTCAAGACCGCCGAATTCGTTGATGATATGTGCTGCATCGGCCATGCACTGTGTAGGATGATCGATATCGCACTGGAGGTTAACAAGGTTCGGACGCTGTTCCAATACGCCGTCTTCGTTACCTTCCTTAACTGCATCAGCTACAGCATGCATGTAGGCATTCCCTTTTCCGATATACATATCATCGCGGATACCGATAACATCAGCCATGAAGGAAATCATATTAGCCGTTTCACGTACGGTTTCGCCATGAGCAATCTGCGATTTACCTTCGTCGAGATCCTGTACTTCAAGACCTAACAAGTTACAAGCCGAAGCAAAGGAGAAACGAGTACGAGTAGAGTTATCGCGGAACAAGGAGATACCGAGACCGCTGTCGAACACTTTCGTAGAAATGTTGCGTTCGCGAAGAGCGCGAAGAGCATCGGCTACAGCCCAAACAGCTTTTAATTCATCTTCGGATTTTTCCCAAGTCAGGAAGAAATCATCACCGAACATGCCTTTGAAATCCAATTTTTCTAAATCTTTAATTGCTTTGTTGAAATCAGTCATTGTTGTATCCTCTTTTCAATGTATAGTTATTATCATATCTGCTGAATTATATCTGCTTAGTCACACCGCCTCGGCGACACAAGGTCGCCGTCGGTATGTATAGGATTTTATTTGCAGTACATGCCCGGTAAGGTTGCGTATACAGCGGCGCAATGTACAAGGTCTTCTTTCCAAGTTTTTTCGTTAGGCGCATGTGCCTGTGCTTCCGCACCCGGTCCAAAGCCGATGCACGGAATACCGTTACGGCCCATGATGGATACACCGTTTGTAGAGAAGGTCCATTTATCGGTAAGCGGACGAGCTTTACGCATTTCGATAGTCGTGGAGTCACCGATGCGTTCTTCACCGTACAATGCTTTATACGCTTCTTCCAAAGCTACCGTTACTTTGTGATCCTTCGGAATAACCCAGGTCGGGAAGTAGCATTCGATAGGATATACAAGACCGGTGTAGGACGGACGATCATACTGGTACATGGATACTTTTACATCGTCGCCATATTTTTTAACAGCCGGCAATGCACGAATTTCATCGAGGCAGCTTTCCCAAGTTTCACCGGCCGTCATGCGGCGGTCAAGAGATACTGCACAGGAGTCGGCTACGGCGCAACGGCTCGGGGACGTGAAGAAAATTTCGGAGGTCGTTACCGTACCGCGACCCAAGAAGCGAGCTTCTTCCCACTGATCGTTATATTTCGGGTCGAGCATTTTTACGAGACCTTTAATTTCCGTACCTTCTTCGGCATCATTTTCGTTAAGATCCCGAATGTTTTGAAGAATATCGGCCATTTTGTAAATCGCATTATCGCCGCGTTCCGGAGCCGAACCATGGCAGGATACGCCTTTAACGTCAATGCGGATTTCCATACGACCGCGCTGACCGCGATAGATACCGCCGTCCGTCGGTTCCGTGGATACTACGAATTCAGGACGAACACCGTCTTCCTTGATAATATATTCCCAGCAAAGACCGTCGCAGTCTTCTTCCTGTACCGTACCGGTAACGAGCACTTTATATTTATCATTTAAAAGACCTAAGTCCTTCATAATCTTAGCACCGTACACAGCGGATACGATACCGCCCATCTGGTCGGATACGCCACGACCACCGATTTCGGTTTCTGTTTCATAGCCTTCATACGGATCGAATTCCCAGTTATCGCGGTTACCGATACCTACTGTATCGATGTGAGCATCATAGCCAATCAATGTTTTACCGGTACCCATGTAACCAAGTACATTCCCCTGTTTATCGATGACAACTTCATCAAAGCCAACGGCACGCATTTCTTCGGCGATGCGGTCGATATGACCTTTTTCATCGCAGCTTTCGCCCGGAATGCGAACCAAGTCGCGTAAGAACTTAGTCATAGCGCCTTCATATCCCTGTGCCGCTTTTTTAATTGCTTCAAAATCCATTGTAAAATTCCTCCTCTGTGTCCAACCTACTTTACATGTGTTCTATGTATTAAAAGTGTATATCAAGTCCTGCACTACTCATTCGTATTACTTAGTTGAGGCTACCGTTACTATCCATAACGTAACGGTAATTGTGTCGCTATTGTCTTAGAAGTTTTTACCTTCCCATACGATTTCTTTGTAGCGAATCGGATCCGTGTCGCCTTCGGTGGAGAAGCAAAGCACCTTAGAATCTTTGCCAAGACCTAATTCATCACGCAGCTCTTTATACGCATCCATCGTCATAATTGCCGCTACCGTACCGAACGGAACCGCACCGGATTCACCGGATACGATAGGTTTGTCGCCTTTAAGCGGTGCTGCCGTCATGCGCATACCCAATTCCGCTACCCAGTCAGGAGCAGATACGAATACATCCACATGGTTACGCAGGATATCCCAAGAAATCGTGTTCGGTTCACCGCAAGCAAGCCCGGCCTGAATCGTCTGAAGGTCACCGCCTACGATACGCGGTTTGCCATCGCCGGCCAAAGCGCCTTGATACAAGCAATCGGCTGCCTGTGCTTCCACAACGATAATCTTCGGTTTTACCGGTGCATCCTTATAAAGATTAGTGAAATATCCGGTAACCGCGCCAGCTAAGGAACCAACCCCGGCCTGAACAAAGATGTGTGTCGGCATAACGCCCTTTTCTTTAAGCTGATCGCCGGCTTCCAATGCCATCGTACCGTAGCCCTGCATAATCCAACTCGGAATTTCTTCATAGCCGTCCCAAGCCGTATCTTGAACCACTACGCCGTTATCAACTTTAGCGGCTTCCGCTACTGCCTTACGTACGCAATCGTCATAGTTTAACTCTTCGATAGTAACCGTAGCGCCTTCTTTTTCAATATTCTTTAAGCGCGTCTCGGTGGTGCCCTTCGGCATAAAGATAACTGCCTTTTGACCTAACCGTTTAGCTGCCCACGCTACACCGCGACCATGGTTGCCGTCAGTGGCAGTAAAGAAGGTCGCCTGTCCGAATTCCTTGCGGAGCGCTTCGGAAGTGAATACATCGTAGGTTAATTCCGATACGTCCTTACCCAATTTCTGAGCTACATACTTAGCCATGGAGTAGGATCCGCCCAACACCTTAAAGGCGTTCAAACCAAAACGATAGGACTCATCCTTTACAAACAAGGTACCGAGACCGAGATGATCCGCCATCAGCGGCAGCTCCGTCAACGGAGTTACCTCATACTGCGGGAAGCTTTGATGAAAGGCTCTCGCTTTTTCCCCTTCTTCGATGGACATAATCGCCAGATTCGTATCCTCCGACTTCGTCATCGTGTTAACTACCCATTTCATTGCATCCATTCCGTTGTACTCCTCCTTTATAATGCGGCGTCTTTTTCCTTTACCGAATTAAGATCGCTGTATAACGTGAATTTTGAAATACCAAAGTAATCAGTAATTTTATCGGCTGCCTTAGATATTAAGAACACTCCGGCATCATTGAGATATTTAATCGCCTGACACCGTTGGGCTTTCGTCATTTCACCAGCCGGTACACCCACCAAGGCCACCGCCTGCGCAATTAAATCGTCCAGTAAGTCCGCTACGCTAGTGGTAATTCGTTCCGCATCCGGCTTTTCCGCGGGACCTTCCGTAAGCCCCGTGCTACCGGTAATACCGGCTACCGCTTTTTGCAGATTCAACAAATCCGTAATATCCGAGTTGATACAGAATACATAATGAATGTTGCCGTCTTCATCTCTGATATAAATGGTGCTGGACCGAAACACGCGACCGTCCTTGGTTCTTGTTAAATATCCATACCGATCAGCCAACTCTTTGTCGCCACTTTTAATGGCTTCCAGTACTGCATGGGAAGGTCCATCACCTACGCGACGATTGGATATCTCGCCGTTTTCTATGCAAACAATGGTGCCTTCCATGCCTTTTGTTCTCGCATCATGGATAACCACTTCACACGAGCTACCAAATTGCATCGCAAGCCCATGAGCGATTTGCTCCAGTTGCTTTAAACCATATTGCATAGGCCCTCCCTAACAATCTTTTTGGTTTACCTATTGTTTTTGGTAATCAATCTAACAATTTTTTAGGTTTCCCTATGGCCACATCATAACATACAGTTTGGCATACAACAATTGCTGTTTGGTTATAATTAAACACACTTTATATGTTTATTAGAAAATTTTCTTCATCACAGTAAAGAATTTAATCGAATTTCTATAGGATATACATTATTAATTTATCAATAAAATTCAACAAAGTCAGTGATTATGCGATTTTTCTTTTATCTCTTCTGTTCTCTCTATCCTAATTTCACTTCTTGCATATGCTATGTCTTTTAATCATCACTAACATAAAAATTATTTTGATTTATAACTTTTACCTAACAATTCGTTAGGTTTGTTTTGAAAATCCACCAAAAAATTTGTTTGGTACACCATTGATACGAGAATGTAGTAAGCAAAAGGAAGTAAACCATCAGTAACGAAAGCTCGGTCTATCGAAGAGCATTTCTTATACTGATAGTCTACTTCCTTCTCTCCCTCCAGAGGAAAGAAAGCGGTGTCCATATATCGAAAGAGTGTCATCCGTCAGACCTTACCTCTGAGATATATGGACATCGCTTGTAAAAAATCTCTTTTATCTTTCACAATATATACATACCCATACTGTACATGGTGACTTTGTAAAAGAGATTGACGAAGAATTAACCAATATAAAATTCAGTGAAACACAGGAGGTGGCCTATATGACCTACGAAATAGAATTACTGGTGCGACATAAGGTCTACCTATTCAATTGATCAGTGAGTGTACTTCTCTATCCGAACAAGAAATCCGTGACCTCGCCAAAGAACATAATCTACTGTGAATCATATAAACAAAACTCCTGTAGGACAAGTTTACTATTACAACTCATCCTCCAGGAGTTTATTTTATTTATTATATATACCCAATCTTCTTTTACAACGTGATCCCACTCACAGTTGTAATAGATAGCTACTATTTACCCTTTTCGATAGCAGCTAAACGTTCTCTCAACTCAGCTACCATAGCACGTAACTCTTTCACTTCATCTTCAAATTCAGAAGTAGCTTTCGGCACCTCTCCACTACCGATGCGCCATGTTACACCTAAATTGGCCATAACATGAGAGTTACCTGCATAAGCAATACCACCGTTAAGCATAGTACGACCATTTACATAATGTGCCGCACCAACAGCAACTGCTTGTTCACCGCGATATGTACCTACGCCGGCCATAATCTGTGTCGGTTCTGCCGGGTTATAGGCTACCGGCTTGAGAGCAGCAAGAGCCGCATTCATCGCATCGCCCTTACGACTTTCTTTACGAAGATCGCGAATAGCTTGTGTATTGTTACCAACCTGCTGTGCTACCTGTCCGATGCGCTCCGTATTAGTATCTACTTTCTGCTCAACAGCATAGAGCTGACCACCGTTCACTGCATCGGTGGAATCCTTAGTTTTTTCACCATCAGCTACATTGGTTAATTTTACAGGAGTATTCGTAGAACCGTTAATATCTGTCAATGCTTGCGATGGTTTATCACCAAGTGATTGCGTATCAAGCTTCACCGCACCATTCTTAACCGTACCATCAGGATTAACATCAGATGCTTTGTAAATACCATCGCCTACCTTGGTAATAGCTGTACCATCTCCGGTAATAAAGGTGGAACCACCGAAGCCGTCCTTACCGTCAATGCCGTCTTTACCTTTTAAGGAATCAATAAAATCCTTTTCATCTCCCTGATTACCTGCAGCCTGCCATACCTCATAAGCAGATTTACCAGTTTCACCCTGCGGTCCTTGTGGTCCTGTGGCTCCGGTTTCACCCTGCGGTCCTTGTGGTCCTGTAGCTCCGGTTTCACCTTGCGGTCCTTTGAACCGATCATCGTTAGCTAACGCATCTTTATCAAGGCTTACATACACAATTTCATTACCATTAGCAGTTATAGGTTCCGCCTTCAAGCCATCGCCAAAATCGATGCGCATATTGCTTAAGGTAAATTTATTTACGGCCGCTCCCGGTTTATAAGTATCCTGTTTCGTACCAGAATTATAAATATATACCGGCGCATTCATAGCCGCATACAACTGGCTACCGTTAATAGCATCTGTGCTATGTACACCGATAAAGCCCGGGGCCACATTCTGAATACGACGTGTAGCTGTGCCGGAACCCACGCTGACTACACCAACAACTTGATCGCCACCGGCAAATGTATAATTGTGTTCACCATTGCCCATAGAAGTGTAATCATTAGCCGTGCCTTTCGTACGGTCTACATCATCGGCAACCTACGCACTGCCGGAGCCTAAAAATACAGAGTTAGCTGCCGTAGTAGTAATGCCATTCCCCAATGCAACTACCTGAGCATTCGTAATAGTATTTTCACTACCAATCGCAATAGAGTTTTCCGCATCGTCAGCTATCCCACTTTCACGCCCCAACACAATAGTATCATCCGAGGTAGATTTTGCTTTGGTACCCACCACGATAGCATTATTTACTTCTTTCTGTTCCATCTTGCTGCTGGCATCCTGCTGACCTACACCGGCCTCGCTTCCTAAGAACACATTGCCTTGACCTTTAGCCAAACGACCCGCCTTATCACCGATAGCAATATTGCCGACTGCCGTCAACATACTACCGCCATCAAGAGCTTGTAATGAACCGGTGTTTTTTAAATTATCCATCATGACACCGGCACCGTTACCGATAGCTACCATGTTGGAAGATAACGTATTGAGTCCGGCCCGTTCACCGACAGCTACGTTGTTGCCGCCGCTATTGCTTTGTCCGGCCTGGTATCCGTAGAAAGCATTTCGATTACCGGTACTGTTCATACCGCTTTCAACGCCGGTCATTGTATTTAAAGCACCGGTCACTTCTTTACCGGCCTGTTCACCAATGTACACATTACGAGTGTCGTTATCATTGCCATGACTATTTGCACCGGCACCGGAACCAATAAATACCGACTTGGCATTCTTATCAGAGCCTACACCGGTTTCTCTACCGATCGCAATCATTTCATTGCCTACGGTAGTAGCATTCGCTCCGATGGCTACCGCATAGTTCACTTCTTTCTGACGACTCTCGATAGCATCCGCAGTTTGATTGCCTACACCGGCGCCGTCACCGATAAAGGTATTGCCTTCGCCTTTCACCAAACGGCCTGCCTTATAACCAACGGCCACATTGCCGATAGCATTGGCCTGCGCACTACCATCAAGTGCCGTATAGGTGTAACCGGTATTACTTGTTCCTTGGGTTGTTAAGTTTTCCATCATATAACCGGCTTGGTCCCCTATACCTACGCTTCGCGCCGTACTGGACTGATACATCGACTTATGACCAACCGCAGTATTGGCTTCGCCTTTGCCCAAGTTAAGCGCATCATGACCTAATGCCGAATTATTATTACCAACTACTGCCTCACCGGCATTTCGACCAATAGCAACATTATCATCGCCTAAGGCAGATCGACCACTAATTTCACCTAGGAAAATATTATTATTTCCCCTTACTGGCAGTACGCCTTCAGATACCTCATCATTGACATCATCCCATCTTGTACCGGCCCGTTTACCGATCATAATATTACCGCTGCCTTGTGCTTGGTACCCTGCTTCGGAGCCGACAAAGAAATTGTCATCGCCTTCCGTCTCCATACCGCTTTGATTGCCTAGGTTGATATTTCTTGTACCCTTCTGCTCATAACCGGTATTTCCACCGATATGTATGTTCTTAGCACCTTGCTGCGTATAACCGGCTTGCCAACCAATAGCGATCAGATAGTCTGCCTCGGCTGCACTGCCACCTGCCGTAGAACCAATCGCTACCACTGACTCCCCGGATGTGCTCTTACCGGCTTCATGACCAATATAGATAGCATTTGTTGCTGTACTCGCCTGTTTTTCTTCATTATCTGTAGATATACCACCGGTATTGGCACCGATAGCAATGGTACCGTACGTAGTTACAGCCGCGCCATTACCGATAGCAATGGCATCCGTATTCGTCGCCGTCGCATCTACCTCGTCACTGCCGGTCATGTACATAGCGATGCGGTTATTAACATCAGCTACTTTGTGCTCCTGTTCAACTGCACTTACCGTAGAGGTTGCACCTAATACAGCCGTAAAGGCCGTCCCTATTACCAATGCTGATAATACGCTTTTCGTTAACAATTCTTTCTTTTCGGATGACCCATTCCGAAAAGCTGTCGTAAGATAAGAGTTAACTTATTTTTACCCTTTCTCATCGTCATCTCCTTACATGTCCCCAAAACAAAAAAATACAAAGCACAACTCACTACACTATAGCCAATTTAAAGTATATATAAACCATAGTATATTTCCGTTTCATATTATAACTACACTCATTGGTTTTTGTAAAGATATTTCTAGGTATTTCTAGGTATTTTTTTGATTTCCATAGATAATTAAATATTTTACTTATTTATGACGTTATTCAGCGTAATATAGCGAAAAAGAACAGCGGAAATACTTGTGATTACCGCCGTTCTCTTCTTCTACTACTTGTGCCAACTGCACTCTATATAAAGCTCTTCTTTTTTCCGTATAACTCCTCACATACACAAATATCGAGGAAATACATTAACAAGATACATATAGCATCCATGTCCATATACTATATGATACTTAAATAAAAAAGAGCACCTATGCAGTGGGGACAAGAGTGTTGGATATAGCATAGGTACTCTCTCTGTACGGTAATTACTTAAGCCTATATATTTAGGTTGTTGGGAAAAATATATAGAACTATAGCATGTCACGAGGTTGTGAAGATGACACAATACAGTGCTTCAAATAACTACCACAGTCATTATACTAAAGAATGCATATATATGTAAAGTATTTTTTATAAATTATATTTATTATTTGTTATAACGTTTATACAATTCATGTACTATTATTTACCTATCTATCAACTTCCTTATTTTAATCATATATCTTTTCATACAAATCATAAAGAAACACAGCGGAAGACACCTATGTCAAGGGGTCATTGAATCTGACATAGGTGCCTTCCGCTGTGTGTAGTAATTATTCTATTCTATATATAATTAGAGTGTCGTATCATGTGTGGGAATTATATATAGGGTTATGTCATCGTATTGTGAAAATGACATAGCGAGGAGATAAAATAATTACCTGGTAGTATTATACTAAAGAGTATGTTATTCTGTAAATATATTTTATAAAATTATAATAAATTTTTGTAAAAATAAAATAGTCTCCGTAAGTCATGACGTATAGCATTCATATATAGGACTTTTATAAATCAATACTGAGAGTACGCACTAGCACCGAGAGTAGAATAATGAACAGTTCAAAAGTTACATAGGATAACAACACTTCCTCCTCGTACTTTTAATAGTAAGGAGGGATTATATGATTACCAAACGACTTTCTTCTAATGTGGATAGCATTACGTCTGATAGAATAGACACCGTGTCTAAGAGAAGAAATATATCCGCAGATGAAGCCACCAACACCGATACTTATTTTTCTTACGCGTTACCTACTGGATCGTTATTAATCCATGAAGATATAATAGACTACGAAATGGAATTACTGGTGCAACATAATGATGGTATTCGTGAAGGAATTGCCATTGGACGTAAGGAAGGATTAGCTGCTGGACGCAAAGAGAGACTGAGTCAAGGGCTAAAGCAAGGACAAGCTGCCGGCAGTCAATTGCGCGCGCAAAAAATGGCCATATCCATGTTGGAGGACAAAGCCTCCATAGCTTTAATTAGCAAATACACCGGCTTATCAGAACAAGAAATCCGTTCCCTCGCCAAAGAACATGATTTACTGTAACCCATATAACTAAGAGGGGCACTCATGTTGATACCTGAGTGCCCCTCTTTCCTCTTTCTTCTAGTAAGGAGAAGAAAGGAGACTATCAGCATAAGAAACGCTCTTCGATAGACCGAGCTTTCGCTGCTGATAGTCTCCTTCTTTTATGTGTTCATTCGTAAGACCTGACCTCTTAGATATATGAGCATCGCTTTAAATTTTATCTGTTAAGCTTCGAGAATTCCTATAACTATATAACCAAACTTATATTAACCAAACATTCACAAAAATTACATCAAACCTTCCATTCCTCACCCCCTCACCAAATAAAAGTGCTGCCCGCTTATCGGAAGCACCGAGAAAAACAGCGGCTCATCAATATAAGAAACGCTTCATACCAACCTTTCTCCCTCCCAGAAGAAGTGATGCCCGCTTATCGGAAGCGCGTCATTCGCAAGACCTGACCGCGAAG
Organism: Veillonella magna; assembly: GCF_959600285.1. Lineage (NCBI taxonomy): Bacteria > Bacillati > Bacillota > Negativicutes > Veillonellales > Veillonellaceae > Veillonella > Veillonella magna. The sequence continues at coordinate 155,059 of NZ_CAUGKU010000001.1, forward strand.
ATAAGCGGGCATCACGCTATTATTTAAACAACACACTCTGCGGTTTATATGTAATCGTATTGATCCGCACGAACCCAACAGAAGGATACGCAAAGAGCGACGCCAACTTATCGCAAAGAATATTTAACTCTTCATCCGTCTTCTTCGGACTAATGTTATTAAAAGCCACTAATTTTACCTTTGATGCCCCTTCACTTTCCATATTTAAACGAAGCTGCACCTTAGTGGCCGCTACCACTACATCCCAAGACGGACCACGTTCTTCCGTTTCATCATCGAACGCATCCTCCGACTCATCATTAGCACCATCGTTAGATTCATCATTAGATGCATGATCAATTACATTGCCATCTTCACGCGGGGACGCACCTGCTTCAGCCTCTGCGTGCGCACGAACTGTACCGGACTCTGAGGTAACGCCGTCACTACCGTCCGCGCCAATCGCCATAGCATCGTCACGTTCAACATCGCTACCATCACTATTCATTTCACGCATCACACCGTTCGTAACTGCGCTTTCCATAACTTTTTCGTTAACATCATTTAATTTTTCACTCATATCTATCGCTCCTTATACAAATTCACTCACATCATCGCATGGTATCTTTCCTTATAATTTTTTCAAAATCACCGCTGCTATCACCTCTACCAGCAGCTTGACAAATTCTTTTATCGACATGTCATCACCCGTCTTTTCTACTACAGAATTTGACGAAAGGTAGAACCGAATGAACTATTTCATCTCTTCCACGGTTGTATGTTCCTTATGCGCGCAAATATAACGCGTAGCCACGAGTCCTGCAGAGTCAACGAAGAAACCGCCCATAGCAATGAAGCGACCTACTTCATCCACTTCTTCAATAGTAAGCCCGTCTCGCGGCATACTAATGGGCACGCTTAAAGACATCTTCGTCGTATCATCGGTAAAATTCATTTTAATCACGTCGGTAATTTTATGGTGTGTACTAATCATAACTATAATCTCCTTTTCATCCTTGTATCACAACGCGTCGAAACCGTCATCGCAATACACGCACAATACTTTACTTTCACAATACATTTGCAATACTAAACTCAAAATAGATGTACAATACTAAACTTAAAATACATCCTTGATGACTACGCACCTCCTTTTGTGACCGATGTTACGCAATGGCTTCATGGCACTCACCTCCTTTCACTACTCCGTCTTTTGCCTAGACTTACAATTGACAATAGCCTCGTTTGTAAAGCCACGTTTTCATATACTGTAAGCACTTGTGTTCATTCATCAACACTCCCAGCTTATCCAAGCATCGTTGCCGTTGCTGGTACACCGCTTGCGGCGATACACCAAACTGATGAGCAATAATAGATACAGGAATGTCGTCGTAATAATACTTACAAATAAACTCTTTGTCGTGAGGTGGCAGCTGTTCGACCAGATCGGCCAGAGTCTTGGCTATCAGGCCATCATATAAAATAGATTCCGGATTCGTATCATCGGCCTCCTCATGACCAACCGGTATGGCCGCCGGATCCGCTGTGCCCTCATCAAATAGCGCCTCTACATCAGCCAGTGCTTTAATAGCACGAACCGCTTTTTTACGACTTGTTTTCAACGAATGACACATATGTTGTGTAAAGGAATACTTGCCACCCACATCGTACGTCTTAATGGCATCTACCATATCAATAAGAAGCAAGTCAAACATGTCATCATTAACACCGCCCACATCTTGGTAGGTATCTGTTTTATATACCAACGGCATGTACAAGCAAACCAAAGCATTAAATGCGTTGTTGTTGCCTTGCTGCGCCAGTGTCACCAAGCAATTATCCCTCTCGTTAATTTTCTCCCATTTCTTGCGATTCTTTTTATTAGCCTGTACACATTTACCATTCTTATGACTCTGTTTTCTTGTTTGTTTACATTCCATTGCCTATTAATACTCTCCTTAAAACTACAACTTTAAAAAAATATTTAAATTTATACATTTTGTATTTTATATGTATCTCCTTTCAATCTACAATCAACATTGCTTACTATTTTCTTCTCTCTTAAAAACCCCTTCACTATATACAGGCAAAAAATCGAGTGATTTTAAACATGAATTTTTAATTTTTTTCCAAATTCCTAAAAAAATATGAAATATGATTTATTTTTATCAAGTTATTGAAAGCATTTCTTACTTAGAGCACAAAAAAAGAACTCCATTATTAGATCTACCTAATTATGAAATTCTTTCGATTGTGTCCGACTGTCCTTCAATTCAGCTGTATATTATTGTCATTTTTATTTATAATTATAACTTCTTGAAAGTAAATAGCTACTTAAAAATGAAAGTACATGGTTGCTTACAATTGCCATCACTATGTTCCTAAAGAGTGCAGTACGCTGTGATGGAATTCCTTTTGATGTCCGTCGCAATCCTCTCAACGCTAACACCCGAGAAGCACTAGAAGAATATAAGGAAATGAAAGCTCATCCGGAGAACTATAAACGATATGATAGCTTTGCTTCTTTAGTAAGGGATATAGACAATGAAGCTTGATAGTATTGCTTCAAACCGATTTCGAAAAGATTTGAAGCACACAGGGTCCCATTCGGATTTATTTTGACACAACAAAAAATATTGCACACAAAAAAGACAGCCATCAGGCTGTCTTTTTTAACGTGCTAGCTTACCACAAATTGAATTGTAATTGCGTTTATTTGCGCTGTATGGGTTTAATGGGCCGTCCCCCATAGATTATCGTTGGCGATAATTTAAACGGCATACAGAGGAAATTATCCCCTTAAAACAACATCTCCATCCGTTTATCCGACCCTTTCAATACAAAGGCTTCGCAACTACCGGCGATGCGACTACAAATGCGTTGGCTCGCAATATCACCGCTCGCTTCAAAGTCTTCCATCATCAAATTAGACGTAATCACCATAGGACGTCCTTCCATATAACGGGTGTTGATGATAAGTAACAGCTGTTCGCGCACCCAGTCCGTATCGTGCTCCGCCCCGAAGTCGTCAAGCACCAAAAGATCCACCTGTGCCAATCGATCGAGGTACACGGATTTTCTTTCATTCGTCGCCATGCAGTCACGCAGTCGTTCCATCAATACCGGCACCGTACAGAATGCACCGCTTCGTCCTTTTTCAAGACACGCTTGCAAGGTAGCTACTGCCAAATGCGTCTTGCCAATCCCCGTAGGTCCGGTTAGGAAGAGTCCCTTTGCCGGACTCTCTTCGGTTACCATTTGTTTCGCATAGGCAAGGGCATCCTCATTCTCCTTCGTCTTCTTGTAATTAGCAAAGGTCATCGTCTTGTACAACGCCGGGATATGGGCTGCTGCCTTAGTTTGAGCAGTAGATAAAATATCCCAGTACGTATCGCCGGCCTTGCATTTGCAATAGGAAAGATAGCCGTGGGCATCCATCTTTGCCGTGTAGCCTTTGATGGTACTGTCGCACTTCTCCCGCCCCGGACAATGAAAGGTGCAGTGTTCGTTGCTGCGAGTAAATTCCAAAAGGCGCAAAAAGTAGTTGTCGTTCTTCGCCACCGCTTCGTCCAGTATCACATGCTCCCGCTTCAAAGCAGCGGCAATGCGCTTTCGATCTTCCCTGAACATGTCGTCTATCTCCGTTATGTTCTTGGCCATAATGATTGCTGTTGCCCCTTCTGTCGGTGCTACTGTTCTACCTTCTGCCGGTGCTGCTGTTCTACCTTCTGCCGGTCCACCTGTTATACCATTTGTCGGTGTTACTGTTGTTCCATCGGTTGCACTTGCCTTAGTATTCATTTCCGAAGACGACTTCATACGCTGCGCCAATGCCGCTAACGCCGGTAGGCTTTCCATGGACTGCATCCCTGCCATTAGTCATCGCCTCCTGCTCGGTGATAGTGAAAAGTGCGACGCGGTGCCGGTTTCCTTTCCACTGTTGTTAACCCGACTCCTGCCACGTGGTAGTAGAAGCGTCTAGCGCAGCCTGTTCTGCTAGAGGTTGTGGATTCTCCCGTTCCGCTGTAATTTGTGGAGCCGTCTCTGTTACCGTTGCCATTAGCATATCCCGTAGTGCGAGATCCATCCCTTTGTGACCGAGAACCATACCCTTGTGACCGAGATCCGTACCCTTGTGAGCGATAGGCATCCCGCCGTTCCTTCGCTTCCGCTTTCCACTTCTTTTCATTTCGTTCCCAGTAAGCAGCCGCTCGTTTCCAACTCTTCATCGTCTTTTTGCCCACAGACCAACCTACCGCATCGTAGTACGCCATGAATGCTTCCGGATCAATGTGGTAGCCCTTCTCTTTACAATACGCCTGCACCATCTCCAGCGTTGGCGGAACAAACGGTGCCTCTTCGTCATCCGTACAAGACTTCGATGCAGACTTTGGTACAGACTTTGATGTAGAATCCAATACAGACTTCGGTACAGACTTCGCTACAGACTTTGATGTAGACTTCGCTATAGGCTTCGCTGTAGATTTTGATTTAGATTCGGATATTGATTGCGACATATCCTCTTCTGCATTTTCAAATGTATTCTCTTGGGGCTCTACAAGGATAGCTTCGCTACCTTTCTTTGTACTTTCTTTAGAGATGTTTAGTCTAGTTTCGTTTAGTTTAAGTATGCGTTCGGGTAGGCGTTCGGCTAGGCGTTCGGGTAGGCGTTCGGGTAGGCGTTCACCTAAGCAGTCGCTTTGACCTTCATTTTTAGAAATATGTTTCCCTTCATTTTGTGAAATAGTTTGATCGTTGTTTTGCAAATCACATTGATCTTCCTTTGGCATATCACATTGATTTTTGTTTTGCAAAATACACTGATCAGCATTACCTGCATCCGCAATAGCAACGTCTTCACTAACAACTTTTTCGCTAACAACTTTTTCGCTAACATCTTCTTCGCTAACAACTTCTTCACTAACAGCATCTTTATCATCTTTTTCTTCAGCCAAATTAATTACGCCCGCACTATCAATTTCTTCGCTACCAATTTCTTCACTAAGAATTTCTTCGCTATCACTCATGTCCACAGCAATCGCAGCACTGTTGCCTGATAAAAAGCTGGTCACAATCCCTTCCTCTTCCATAGAAATCATTTCATAGACTGTCGCTTTCTTACCCGGACGTACACTGTATCGAATGCGCCCTGCTTTCTGTAACGCAAGCCTTGCTCGTTTCACTGAGGATTCGCTCAATCGCGTACTTGTCATCAGCATCGACATGGGAACGGAAAATTGTTTTTTCCAAGAACATGTATTGTTATAATGCATCAACACATACCAGAGCACTTGCGCCGATGTCGACACCTCCGGATGCAATGTGATCCAAACATTAAACGCGTTCATTTCTTCGATGTAATTCATGAGTCGTACCTCCCTAAAATCTACCGGGGAAAATTACCCCTTCACTTATAACAGGCAAAAACGACCCCTTTTTTAAACATAATTTCCCATACTTTTTTATTATACTATTATTTTAATTTTGCATCAAAGCTAATAAACCCAGCATACATCTGCATTGAACGCTTCTTTCATCAAGAAATAAAAATTATAAAAACTCTATGCGTACTGCTCCGATCGATGGATATGTACAAACAAAAGAAATTAATATCATCGAACATTCATTTAATACCACCGAATATGTAATTAATCCTATCCAACGTGTAATCAATGACGCAAAAGCTAAAAAGTCCCACATATAGATTGATTGGTCACATCTGGAAAATGGATAGATAAATATAAAAGTATCCTACGATAGCTCTTTGAAGCCCGGTCTTACGAAGGGCATTCTGCATAGCTATCGTAGGATACTTTTTTCTAGCGAGGAGAAGGAAGGAACACTTGTGTTGACCAACACCGAGAGTACGTAGTAGCACTGAGCGTAGAATAATGAACAGTTCAAAAGTTACACAGGACAACAACACTTCCTCCTCGTACTTTTAATAGTAAGGAGGGATTATATGATTACCAAACAACTTTCTTTTAAAGCGGATAGCATTCTATCTGATACGGTAAACACTACATCAAATATAACAAACATATCCGCAGGTGAAGCTACCAACACTAATACCCATTTTTCTTACGCGTCACTTACTGGATCTTTATTAGTCCATGAAGATGTAATCGATTACGAAACGCAACTAGCCTTACGCGAAAAATGGAAGAATCTAACCATTACAGATAATTTTCTTTTTGAAAAAGTAATGCGCAATAAGCGGATTTGTAAACGTCTGATAGAAAAAATTCTTGGCCTGACTATCGCGGACATCAGCTTTCCCGAGTCGGAGAAAGTTATCGACATGCGTCGTGACAGCAAAGGGGTACGACTGGATGTGTATGTAACCGATATGGATGGAAACATTTATGACATTGAGATGCAATGTACCAATGAAGGACCGGAAGCATTAGGCGGACGAACACGTTACTACCAAAGCATGATTGATGCTGATACGTTCAGCAAGGGCAGCGACTACCGAAATCTTCGCACGACGTATATCATTTTTATATGTACCTTTGATTTTCTTGGTCATAGTGAGCCTTTGTATGAATGCAAAACGTGCTGGACAAAGAAATCACGAGATATTATTCAAGACAAATCAACTAAAATTTTTCTAAATAGTACGGTAGGAACTGCCGATGCTACACCGGATCAATATCCGGAGGTTGATAAAGACCTCTTTTATCTTTTACAATATATACATACCCATGTAATTCATGGTGACTTTGTAAAAGAAATTGATGAAGAATTAACTAATATAAAATTCAGTGAAACACAGGAGGTGGCCTATATGACCTACGAAATGGAGTTACTGGTGCGACATAATGATGGTATTCGTGAAGGAATCGCCATTGGACGCGAAGAGGGAAGTAATATTCGTGCGCAAAAAATTGCCTTATCTATGTTACGGGAACAAATACCTCTCAATGTAATTGTTAAATGTACCTCTCTATCCGAACAAGAAATTCTCGCCCTCGCCAAAGAACACAATTTACTATAACCCGTATAACTAAGAGGACAACTCATGTCTTGGTAGTTAAGTCTTACGAATGAAATGAAATAGATAAAAAAGTATCCTACGATAGCTCTTTGAAGCTCGGTCTTACGAAGGGCATTCTGCATAGCTATCGTAGGATACTTTTTCTTCCAGCGAGGAAAAGAAAGGAGACTATCAGCATAAGAAACGCTCTTCGATAGACCGAGCTTTCGCTGCTGATAGTCTCCTTCTTTTATATATTCCTTCGCAAGACCTGACCTCTGAGATATATGGACATCGCTTGTAAAAAAACTGTTTTATCTTTTACAATATACACATACCTCTACCGTACATAGTGATTTTATAAAAAAATTCATGATACATCAGTAATAGATTAATTATTTTATGTGAAAAAGGGATTTAAATGAAAGAAACAGATCAAACTATAACCGCATCAACACTACAACAGAAAACACCGGACGCACTACACGCTGACATTGAAGCCTTACTCAGCAGTCGTTGCACCATTCCCGGCAGTTTACCCCAGTGGGAAAGGGCTTTCACCAAACTATGTATGGCTTGGGGGCGCATTGAAGATAGCATCAACCCCGTCCACATCGTGTACAGTGCCGACAATGGCATCACGGAAGAGCCACATATTCAGTATCCCCAGTCCATCACCTATCATCATACGGCGAACATGCTTCACGGCGGTGCTACCATCAGTGCCTTTTGCCGCTTCAACACGATTCCTTTAGTCATTGCCGATGTGGGAATTAATCATCCTGAACCGGTAGGGCTCAATTTGAAAGCAACTACCGGAACAAAGAACTTTACCAAAGAACCGTCCATGTCAAAAGAAGAATATACCCACGTGTGGAACAAAGCCACTCAGCTTATTGCTAACCAAAAAGAAGCCGGTTACAATCTGATTTCCTTCGGTGAAATGGGAATCGGTAACACTACAACCTCGGCAGCCGTATTGAGTGCCTTAACAGGATTGCCACCGGAAGAAACGGTAGGCTACGGATCCGGAGCCAGTGAAGAAACGTATCGCATCAAGCGCGATGTAGTCAGACGAGGACTCGCTTTGCATCACGATGCGATGACATCACCACAGGACATTCTCCGTTGCGTCGGTGGCTTTGACCTCGTCGCATTGACCTCGTCCATGCTCGCCTGCATGGAGCAACAGCTCCCCTTTGTCATCGATGGGTTCATCACTGCCGTTGCCTTAGCGACTGCCTATGCCATTGATCCTAAGGTCGCCGACTATGCATTGCCATCACACCAATCGCGTGAAACCGGCATGACAGCGGCACTTGCCTTTGCCCACCAACCACCGGAGTCAGTCATGCTTCATGCTTCCATGGCCCTCGGCGAAGGATCCGGCGCGGCGTTAATGGTACAATTATTAAAAACTATCTACTATGCATTCACCCACATTATATCCTTGGAAGATATTTTTAAAGAAACATTGCCATAAGGAAGTACTCTGTCTATTAACTATCATCGGTAATTTACTATATATACAGCGAAAGAGGGTATCATAGCTGCGCAGAGAGCATTCGCAAGACCTGTCTCCCCTTAATCTTGCTTGGCTATTAACTATCATCGGCAATTTACTATTATACAGCGAAAGAGGGTATCATAGCCGCGCAGAGAGCATTCGTAAGACCTGCTCTCCTAGCGGCTATGATACCCTCTAAGCCTATTACTAGAAACCGATGAAAGTTACTTAGCCAACAACTGCTGTACCATTGCCTTCAATTCATTAATTTCAGCTTCTTGTTTAGCCAAACCTTCTTGTTGTTTCTGAATATCTACTTGTTGCTGTTTAATAATAGCATCTTGCTGTGCATCGCGTGCTTCCATAGCATTTACCATGCGAACAAGTTCTGCCTTAGACTTGCCGCTGTACGATTCACCGCTGCCTGTACGCCAGCTAATACCCATGTTCCACATGTTTTCACCGTTACCGAAAGCACCGCCTATGGAAAGCTGCGTTACTTCGTTCGGACGATAGAAAGCACCTAAGGCCATTGCCGAAGTTCCCTTATACGCACCTACCCCGGCAGCAATGTTCCACTTGTCATCCGCATCAAAGTCGAGAGGATGTAATGCAGCGAGTGCCGCAGCACCGGCCCCCACCTTATCTACACGGCGATTGGTTTCACGAATGCGATTATCCAATGCATTTACGTGCTTATCCACGCCATCAATGCGATTATTAAGATCTTCTCTAACCGTATACAGCTGCCCGCCGTTCACAGCATATGTAGAATCAGCTGTTAACTCACTGCCAGCTACATTAGAAATTTTCTTTCCGCCTGCATCAATACCGTTAGTCGTAATGGATGGGCCGTTCGTAATGGTAAGACCATTAGCATTTACCGTAGTAGTATTTGTAGAATTTCCAATAGTAAGCGAGCCTTTGTCACCCATATGGATGGAGTTGTCCTGTATCGTTGTGTTGCCTACTGTGAATATGCCTTCTTTATCCATTGTGATAAGCTTATCTTTTACTTCAGTAGTACCAACCTTAACATATTCATTGGTTACTTCCGTTTTGTCGCCTACTTTAACAGAGTTATCTTCTACTACCGTATTACCTACCTTAACATGTTCATTCGTTACTTCTGTTTTGTCCCCTACTTTAACAGAGTTATCTTCTACTACCGTATTACCTACTGTAATGGACGTACCATTAACTACTGTATCTCCTATCGTTAAGGAGCCATCTTTTCCTAAATCAATCTTTTCCGCAAGCTTGACAGATAATCCTTTATCCGTAGCCGTTACACCAATATTATTATTGGTTAACTTACCTGTTGCTCCACCGGTAATTGACAACGTTTCATTATTTTTCACACTAACATTTTTATCCGTATTATCTCCTGCGAGATGTAAAGTTGTATCCCCAGCTACTTCTCCAACTTTCGCTACAAGATCTGATAAATCTGCAGTTAAATTTTCACCATCATTACGAGTTATAGTTAGTTGATTGTTATTTCTATTATAATTAATGCCTGTTATAAATGTATTTGTATCAACATTCGACAAGTCCACCGTCACTGATTGGTTATCGTTGCGAGTTAAGGTTAGCTGCTTGTTATTTTCATTGTACGCACCACCTGTTACATACGTATTCGTATCTGTATTAGTGTCAATACCGGCTAGATTAACAGCAAAAGTTGATCCATCGCTGCGAGTAAATGTAATGTCTTTGCTTTGATTATCATAACTACCACTACTTGTAATAGTATTTGTATCGGTATCAACGCCCGATAAATCAACCGTCACAGATGAGTTGTCATTCTGCGTTAAGGTCAACTGCTTTTTATTTTTATCATATGCACCACTGGTCATATACGTATTCGTATCTGTAGAGGCTTTAGAATTTACTAACTCTGTTACTTTCTTCAACTGCGCTACATTGACCGCATCGGTGTCATTCTTACCGGCAGCGACTCCGGTGATTTGACGGGTAATCTTCGTATCCCCTACAAGATCCCCTACCGATACAGCCGCACGAGTGCTCTGCCAAATATATGCTGAATCCTTATTGGAATCAGACAATGCATACGCCGTTCCTGTAAGAGGATCATAGCCGGGGGTTTCTTTATCTACACTGGCTACACTCTCGCTACCGAGGGCTACGCCGCCGTCAACCTGCGCATTCGCATTGTATCCAAGGATGGTGGCATTAGAAATGTTAAGTTCTCTTTTTTCTTCTTTTGCAGAACCAAGGATAACATTGTTCGTCTTTCCGCTCTTAAGAGTATAGTTATCGCCGAAGATGATATTGTTATTGGCTTTTTCTTCTATGATATTATTGTTCCCTATGAGCTTGATGTCTCTAGCACCTGTTACAGTGTTATTGTACCCAATGATAGAATCAAGCTTAATAATGTTATCTGCTGTTCCCTTAACAGTGTTATTAACGCCTGTAATCATGGTGAGATTTGTATAGTTGGCTACGTTACCGCCACCGAAGGCCATGGTAGCACCGCCACTGTTAGATTTTCTTATAGCATCTCTAAGAGTATTAGACTGAGCTGTTACATCTTTTAGACTTGGTGACTCCAATATACCTTTAATATCAGTAATAGAATTTGTAATCTCATTCCCCGCACCGTACACAAGGGCACCATTTGAATTATTGACCCGATTCGCTACACCTACAATACTGTTTGCAATTCCGGAATGAGATTTTCCAAAAAAACCACCATATTCTTTCGTAGAAGTATATGATTCATTACTGTTCAGCGTACCTACAACAGTGGCACCAAAGTTTTCCAGATTATATTTATTGAGAAATCCATAGCCAGCATTTCGACTGGTCTGGATATTATAATTTCCTAATGTAGTAGCAAGGAACCCTTTTGTAAAGCTATTAGTCCCTACCGTCATGGTCGCTACAGTATGCCCATAAACCCCGTGTTCCCCTTCCGTTTCAAGCTTAGAAGAATCAATCTCTGTTACATCCCCCATGTTGCCTTTAAAGTTGTGGCTTCCAATCATGATGCTGCCACTGCGTGCATAAGTCTGGTTGCCGATAGCAATGGCACCGGCGGCATCCTCAACCTTACCTGTTGGTGAAATAGCACCTTCTTGACCACCTCGGCCAATAAATCCTTTAGAACCATCACCAATGACAATATACGCTTGATTCGTTCCTCCATCTTCAACAACCCTTGACTTTGCTCCAGAATTCTTTTGAAAGTAGATTACATTTCCATTATTTTTACTTATAGCTAACTCATTTGTCTGTAGCGTTTTTCCATCGAAGAACCCATTGAACCAAGCTTTTTCATCTGCTGTTAAGGCCTCGCCAGTTGCCACTTTTTTTATTACATCTGTCTTTATAACATCTGCCGCACTTACGGTACTAGTTCCTAGAAGAGTCCCCCCCCCAAACACAAACGTCGCCATTATAGACGCAGTTAATTGTTTTGTTCGTTTCCCACTTACTTTCATTGTACTCTCCTTTCATCGCCTCGTGATTTTAACAATGATCGCCTTCTTTTAATACTCTCACACATTAAATAATATGTTATCTACCATTTAACACCTGCCGTGATAAGACATCCAACATTATGTGTCAAAAAGAAATAAAATAACACTTTTCTTGATTCCATCGTATCATATCCAACTAATGCTGTCTACTACTTTCAATACACTCTTGTATTTTGTATGCGCACAATCAAGTTTTACCTTCCCAATGATAATTCAAATACGCCTCCCACTTTCTTCATAGATAACACACACACGCTTTCACCATAGGGGAGGCTTCTGTTACTGCTAGCTTTCAATGTGGACAGCCTATTATCTTCATTGTATTACCACTACGCATACCATTTGGGATTATGTCATCTTTCATTGACCATGCATATATAGCAATGGATTATAATCTTATAATCTATTACTATATGTATATGAACCAGTATTTCTATCATCAATGAAGCCATCTCCGGACTATCCGATTGTCTCGCAGGAGGTCTATTATGTACGAGTTATCCGAAACCAATATATATCCGTGCTGGCATTACGATGCCGGACTGAGCACGTCGGCAGCCACTTCGATTTCACGGGAAGTGCGTTATGAATTGTATTTGGATCATCAATCGTTGGGACATGTAATTGCGTCACCGCATCACTTAGATGAATTGGGTCTCGGCTATTGTCTGGCGGAAGGCTATATCCAATCGCCTGATGAAGTCGCCGCTATTGATGTAGATGCCACGAGTCATCGCATCACACTTCGTCGCACGTCTATCGCTACGGCAACGATGCAACGCCGGAACTCGTCTTCAATCGTCGATACAACTGCCAAGTCCGTTTCGATTGGCAGTACGACTCTCCGGTCCGCTTCAAACATCAATGGAACCACTAAGTCCTCATCGCATTGGTCTGTTACCTCTGAGGAAATTTGTTCCTATGGTACACTACTGGACTCGATCACGAAAGCGCATCACATATCGCATGGCGTTCATGAAGGAGCCATCGTCAAAGCCGGTCGCGTCTTAGCCTATGCGGAGGATGTGGGCCGTCACAATGTATTGGACCGACTGCTGGGCATTGTCACCAAGAAGCATATCGACACGACGGATACCTTACTCATCTTTAGCGGTCGCGTACCGGACTCGGTGATTCGTAAGGTTCACCGCATAGGCTGTCCTATTCTCTGTTCGCGTGCCATGCCCACAGAGCTGGGTATTACCTTGGCCGATGCTTACGGAATTACACTCGTCAATAAGCTGCGTCCTACAGAGTTTTTAGTCTTTGCTCATCCGGAGCGCATCATAGCCGATACGCAATTAATACATAGTTAGTAAACGGTTAATAAACAATGTAATCTATAAATAGTAAATATGTAATTAATAAACAATGAATACATAATAAAATAACTAGCACCCCTACACAGTATAGAAGTGCTAGTTTTCATTTATATGTTACATCGTATTCAATTTGTAATAATCATTTTCTAACAATCAATTTGTGATGCTCATGTTGTGACAATCAATTCGTGACGATTACAGGGTGATATTAGCTACGGGCAATACGTCCACATAGTCACCCTTATCATAGTCTGTATGTCCTTGCAATAGTTTGGCCAACCCATTCGTCTTAGCCATGCCCAGTAAGGCACTGGAGGTATATAGTTCATTGGGATAGAATACGCCTTCCCCTTGTTCGCTGACAATAACGCCTTGCACATAGCGATCGAAGGGATTTTTTTTGTGAATGTCTACGCCAAGGCGCACGCGTAGCGGTGGTCGCAACGCTTCCGCATAGCCGGACAGCATTCGCAGCAGCGGTACTACAAAAAGCTGAAACGAGTTGTATGCTGCCGTCGGATTGCCTGATAAGCCCAGACAAAATACGGGATTACCTTCATCGCGGCGAATAATGCCACCATACGAAGCGGCGCCCGGTCGCATTTGGATGCGTCCATACAAGGCTTCCGCTCCCAATGCTTCATAGATGGCCGGCATCGAATCAAAAAGACCTACGGACACGCCGCCGGTACTGATAATGACATCCGCCTCGGCAGCTAACTCTTTCACCATAGTCGTTTCTTCATCCAGTCGCGCCGGATCGTCACTGATATGGTACGTCGCATACGGCGTAAGCCCATGCTCGCGCAATAGGCCTTTCAGCATATACAGATTGGAATTATACACCTTCCCCTTAGTCATCGCCGTTCCCGGCGCAATGATTTCACGGCCCGATGTTAACAACAGCACCTTTGGCCTGCGGTACACGGTTAAAGACGCTCGACCTACACCGGCAGCCACCGCCAGCTGACCTGCTCCTATGGGAATGCCTGGCTGCATCAGTATAGTACCGGCTTCGCATTCTTCACCACGAGGGATGATGTTATCTCCTTGGGTAATCGTCCCCCGCACGGTAAGTGCATGGCCATCCAGCTCACAACGTTCTTGCATAACAATAGTATCGCAGCCGTCCGGCAATGGTGCCCCGGTCATGATGCGCACCGCTTCGCCTTTTCTCACCACGCCGTCATACACCTGTCCCGCGCCGATCGTGGCCACTACCGTAAAGTGTTGCCGCCCTTCTTCGTAGGGCAAAGCAAAGCCGTCATACGGCGATTTTGGAAACGCCGGGATGGCTTCGGGGGCCGTCACCGTTTCCGCCAGTACTCGCCCCAACGCTTCATCAAGCGTGCATTCTTCACTCTTCTTTTTGTATGTTGCCGCTTCCGCCAATAATCGTTGACGAACTGCTTCTACTGTTATACCGTTCACAATAGACCTCCTTGGTCACCGCACTATCGGTGGCATGTCTTCCTATAAATTCAGTATATCATTAGTGCCCATGAAAATATAGTGACACCGGCAACCATCAACGGAGGCTTACTACTCGCAATGCTTTCTTAGGACAGCCGCTCACACAGGCCGGCGTTCCTTCTTCGGTGGTGACACACAAATCACATTTCGTTGCCACCATGCGCTGCGCCTTCGTAGGTGCCATCCATACGGCACCGAAAGGACAGGCCAACACGCACTCCTTGCAGCCGATGCATGTGTCTTCATTGACGATGATGCCGCTTTGCCCATGCCCCTTCTCATCTTCGTTCCAGGTACGTCGCTCGATAGCTCCTACCGGACACGCTGCCATGCACGGCGCATTTTCACAGTGACGACAGTGAAGGACACCCTTCACATCCTCTCGGCGAAAGCTCTTGCACCGCTGCCGCTGCGTCGGTTCATCTAACGTAACTTCCTTGATGCTCAGCTGTTCATGACTCATAATACACCGCCGTTCACACATACCGCAGCCAATGCAAAGCGATGTATCACAGTATACAAAGGCGTTCATTAGACTCCCTCCTTTCCGGCAACCCGAGAAGCCGCTCGTACGGAGCGAACTTGTTTGTCCGTTAGGCTCTGCTGCTGTACGTCCTCCGTATAAAAGGTAAGGGCCTCTGTAGGGCAATGCGACACACAGGCCGGTGCTTCTTCTGCCGTTGACGTGCACAAATCACACTTATGCGCCACACGCCGTCCCTTTTCATCAGGCGCTGCCATAGTAATGGCGCCAAAAGGACAGGCCATCACACATTGCTTGCAGCCGATACACTGCTCGCTTTCAAAGGCAATATGGTGCGCATCCTTATGTAACGCCCCTGTCGGACAAACCGCAGCACATGGCGCATTTTCACATTGATGGCATTGCACCGTCTTTGTCATCGTTTTCGTTTTCACTACCTTAATGCGCGGTTGAAAGCTTGCCTCATCGGGATGCACAGTAAAGATAGACGGGCCTTCATGCGCGACTACACAAGCTACCATGCAGGTGCGACAACCGATGCATAGCATGGGATTTCCCTTTACAAAATAATTCATAACGAACGTACCTCCCTTTCTTTCGCCGGATTCATTGTCACTGCTGTTGCCATAGCTGCCTTTGCCTGTGTTGTTGCCATGGCTGCTTTTGCATGTGCTGTTGCCATGGTACCATTGGCTGCTCCGGCGGTGTCTGTTTTCGCAGTCGCCTTTGCGTTTTTGTCGTTTACGGTAATCCCCATGCGCGTCCGCAAGCGTTCATAGTACTCGCTTACCTTGGCTTCCGCGGCCGCTTGATCGGCGATGGCTTCCACACGAACGGCACAATATTTATATTCCGGCGTGCGGCTCTTCGGGTCCAACATGCCGATAGTCAATTCATTACACGCACCGACCCACCATTGATAGGTCATATAAGTAGCCCCTTCCTTGGCACGCTCGGTAGCTAAACACCGTGTGATGGTTTTGCCGCGCCGTGAATGCACATACACTAAATCGCCGGTCGTAATGCCCAGTCGCTTACAATCTGCGGGGTTCATGGCAATCCATCCCGGTTCATCCTCCAGCTTGCTCAGCATACGACAGTTCCCCGTCATGGTGCGCACCGAATAATGACCTACCTCGCGAACGGTACACAGGGATAGCGGGTACTCGCTGTCCACCTCTTCATGCACCGGTTTATACGGCGCAAAGAGCAAGCGTCCCTTGCCGTTTTCGGTAGCAAAAGTGCCGCCTTCATGAAGATATTCCGTGCCCCTATCCTCCATGGAAGGATCAACGCAAGGCCACTGCACGCCGCCGAGGGCGTCCATTTTTTCATAGGTTGCACCGTAGAATTTAGGTGACAGGCTGCGCATTTCATCCCAAATTTCCTTCGTCGAATCATAGCTCATCGGGTAGCCCATCGCAGTAGCTATGGCGCACTGAATTTTCCAATCCGGCCAAGCTTCACCTACCGGTTCGATTGCTTTGCGCACCCGCTGAAAGCCACGGTCACAACTACTATATACCGCATCATGTTCGCCCCAAGCCGTCGCCGGCAGCACTACATCGGCAAACTCCGCCGTCTTATTCATAAAAATATCTTGAACCACCACGAAATCGCAGGCGCTGAGTGCTTCGCGAATCTCCGTTAAATCCGGATCCGACTGGGCCGGGTCTTCGCCTACAATATAATAGGCATGAATTTGCTTTTTCGGATCGGTTTCACGAAGAATTTTCTCCGGCACCAACGTCAACGGCAACCCCGGTGTGGTCGGCAAGGTAACACCCCAGGCCTTTTCAAATTTAGCCCGTGCCTTCGGATCGTCTACCCGTTGATATCCGGGATACACATCCGGCAATACGCCCATATCGCAGGTGCCTTGCACATTATTTTGTCCTCGCACCGGACCTACGCCGGTAGCTCGATGGCCGTAGTTACCGGTAAGTAGTGATAAATTGGAGCAGGCAATCACGCTGTCCACACCTTGAGCAAATTGCGTAATGCCCATACCCCACAACGTAACGGTGTGCTTTGATGATGCAAATAACCGTGCTGCCCGGCGTATCAACTCTGCCGGTACGCCGATAATGTCTGCCATCGCTTCCGGCGCATAGCCACCGAGCGCATTCGCATAGTCTTCAAAGCCTTCCGTGTGCGCCTTTACAAACGCTTCGTCCACTAAGCCTTCTTCAATCATCGTGTACGCCATGGCATTGAGGAGCGCCAAATTCGTACCGCCTTTAATTTGCAAATGAATGTCTGCAATGCGTGCCGTTTCCGTAATCTGCGGATCCACACAAATAATTTTTGCCCCCTTAGCCTTGGCTTTCACCACGCGTCTGGCCACAATGGGATGCGATGTCGCCGCATTATAGCCAATGTTAAAAATAACCTCTGCATCTTCAATTTCCGGTACACTGACGGACATGGCTCCTTCACCAATGGAAGCGCGCAAGCCCGTTACGGAAGCGGCATGACAAATGCGTGCGCAGTGATCCACATTGTTCGTGCCGATGCAGGCACGCATAAATTTCTGTGTAATATACCCTGCTTCATTTCCGGGACCGCGCGCCGAACCGGCGCCCATCACTGTATCCGGTCCGTATTCCTTGATGATGGCCTGTAAGCGCTCCGCCGTATATTGAATGGCTTCCTCCCAGCTCACCCGTTCTAACGGACTGCCTTTACCGCCTTTGCGAATCATAGGATACCGCAACCGCTTCGTTAACAGCTGCGGATCGGTCAAGTAATCCCAGCCGTAATATCCCTTTAAACACAAGCGACCTTCATTCGTCCGTCCATTCGCACCGGTAGCTTTCACGATGCGATTATGTACCGTATCTACGGTTAATGCAATGTGACAGCCCGCACCGCAATAAGGACACACCGTTCGCACTGTCTTGTAGCCCTGTTCCATATCCCTTACCTCTTTTCACTTGAATCCATCATACACGACTGCGTTCCTACTCATCGTACAGGCCTACCGAACATACTGATTGTGCCGGTCCTGCCCATCTTGCCGGTCTTATTGATTGCACTGCCCTTGCTATCGTGCTGCTTCTACCGGTCGTGCTGATTGTATAGATAATAAAAACGCATGTACCTTATGTTTATGATTTACAATTATCTATTTTCTAATTAATGGCTTAGATTGTTATAAACAATTAATAAATATATAAACATAAATTATTACATGCGTTTATTGTATATCTATATTTCTATTTTTGCAACTATTCTGCGCAACTTATATATTCTTAATTATCATAGATAAGTAACTGCTCTCCTATGACTTTTCGATATGATGATGACTACCTATTGTCTTTATCCGGTATGTATAACTCGTTTTCTGATTTGTATGCATAACTCATTTTCTGCTCGGTATGCATACCTCATTTTCTCTTCGGTACATGCAATGACTCTACTGTCTTCGTCCAAAAATATCTTGTTCCAGTAACCACGTTGCCAGAGCATCCCCTTCATCAAAGGAAAAATACCGGCATTCCGTCTCCGGCAGTGGGCGCGGTCCGTCACTGACAATGGCCAATACCTCTTGCGGTTCGCAAGGCAATTCCTCCATATGATCTTTCCGAAGAACGACAATCTTCGGAAAGGATCCGTGACGACGGCTTTCCACTAACGCCACGTCCACCTTCATGCTTTGGGCGAGTGTAAGCAAGCTATCCTCCGACGGCGTATGATGCAACAAGGCGTAACCGTTCGGTCCGCTAATGGCCACCGCTGCCGCGCCTGCCGCCGTTGCTTTTCCCGTATCCGTATCGGCATAATCCATAGTAAATCCATGACCGTCACTTTTCACCAGACCCACCGCTATGCCTCGATTTGTCAGCCGGCGAATTAATTCGGTAGCCACGCGCGTCTTTCCTGTTTTTGAACGATTGGCGGTAACGGTCACAATAGGTACTGTGCGCGATCTATTAATTGCGTATGCCAAGGCTTCCTTATATGCCAGCGGTGTATTCACATTGCGGTAGCGCCTATTATCACTACTAATCGGCACATAGACGGTCGGCACAGCAGCTACTAACGATTGCATCCGGCGTTCACCTTTTTCTAATAGCTCTTTTGCTATATCCCCGCATCGCCGATGATAGATGGCAGCCAACGGTTGCAGACGTCCATCCTCTTGTCGAGGCATAAAACTATATGGTGTGTCACATACATTAGATGTATCAGTTATATTAGATGCGTTAGCTGCGTTGGATGTATTAGCTGCGTTGGATGTATTAGATGCGCTAGATGTGTTGGCTATGTTAGCTGCGTTGGATATATTAGTTGTGTCCGGTTTTAACACAGTCTTTTGCCACTTTGTCAACACGATGGGATCCGGTTCGTAAAACGGCATATCCACCGACACCGTCAAATAATACTCCGGCAGTGCCGTGTCGCCTGCATCGGCTATAGCCGTAATGGCCCTCAGCCCTGCCTCTACACCGGCTAAGGGACCGCATTCTTTGAAGCGATCGCTTACGACCAACATAGAAATAATGCGTTCACTGTCCGGCGGTTGCCACCGATACATCATCCCTTCTGTAGTGGGCACGATATAGGCATCGCCTTGTAACGGTCCTCCGCTTTTTGTTACGGGCCAAACTCTTCCCGGCCATTCTGTTTTTACCAGCGGTCGATTGATGACTACACATAGGTGCGTAAATGAATATGACCTTACCGCCCTCAACGCAAGTGAAGACAGTAAGGTCCCATCCATCCACGGTAGCGACGCCTTGTCGCGCCCCATCCGTGTACTCATGCCACCGGCCACCATCATATATCCTAATCCCGTCATGGTGGTAGGCTCCTTTCAACATAATTAAAGTTAACGTGAAAATCCTTTACGATTATTCATTAGATCATTAGCTTATCGTGTCCGTTAGATAATTAGCTTATCGTGTCCGTTAGATAATTAACTTATCCTGTTCATTAAATCATTAACGTATCATGCCCATTAGATTTATCGTTTGGTCACACTGTTAATACCTTTCATAATCTGTGTATAGAATAAAACAATAACCAATCCGTTGATGAGCATTTCCGGAATCATATAGGTTGCATTATACACAATCGAGTACACCCACGGATTTTGTCCGGCCGGTGCATAGGAAGCAAACACAACGGCTCCGCTGATTACCGACGACAACCACCGCAACGTGCAGCCCGTAAAGGAACCGATAATGGCTGCCGGGCGACTGTCACCGAAGAAACCGGCAACCCCTAAGGCACCAAAGCCAACGATATAATCCAAAATAATGCTAAGCGGATGCAAGCTAAACTTAAATCCTAAGAGAAACGCTACCAAACCGTATACAGCCCCAGTGAGCATTCCGGCCTTACCGCCCCATCGCAAAGCGAAAATAAATAACGGTACCATGTTAGCTGCATTTACCGATCCACCTTGCGGCATCTGAAAGAGCACCACAAAATGTAATACATAGGCAATAGCAATCGCCAGTCCTGCCTCAACCAACATCCGTGTATTTGCTTTGCTTACCGTGTTTGGTGTTTTCACCATATTTGCCGTAGTCATAGTATGCGCCTCCCAACTACTAAGCCAACTAAAAGATTACTCACATTATACGCTATTGTCTTGAATAGTAAAAGTGAATTTTTGTCATAGCACATCATCATTCGTCATTATCCTAATATTATTATTAAAATATTTTAAAATGTTCGGGTTTTACTCTTGTCAAAGTGGGTCTTCTTCTGTATAATGCTTAATGGATTGTTTTGTTATTACAAGGAGGCAACCAATGATTAATACAACTAATATTTTTGACTATGAAGATATACAACTGATTCCTAATAAATGTATTGTTGACAGCCGTAGCCAGTGCGACACCAGCATTACGTTGGGCGATCGCACATTCCGCTTACCGGTTGTGCCGGCAAACATGCAGACCATTATCGACGAAGACTTGGCTGAAAAATTAGCGCGCGGTAACTACTTCTACATTATGCACCGCTTCCAGCCCCATACCCGTTTAGCCTTTGTAAAACGCATGAAGGAAGCCGGTTTGTTTGCCTCCATCAGCATCGGGGTTAAACCGGATGAATTCAAGTTCGTACAAGAGTTAAAGGATGCCGGTCTCACGCCGGAATATATTACCATTGATATTGCGCATGGCCATTCCAACCGTGTCATCGACATGATTCGCCACATCAAAGAACAATTACCGGGTAGCTTTGTAATTGCCGGTAATGTAGGTACACCGGAAGCCGTTCGCGAATTGGAAAATGCCGGTGCGGATGCTACTAAGGTTGGTATTGGACCGGGTAAAGTGTGCATTACCAAATTAAAAACCGGTTTTGGTACCGGTGGTTGGCAGTTGTCCGCTGTTCGTTGGTGTGCCAAAGCAGCAACCAAACCGATTATTGCCGACGGCGGTATCCGCGATCACGGTGACATTGCCAAATCCATTCGCTTCGGTGCTACCCTCGTTATGATCGGTTCCCTCTTTGCCGGTCATGTAGAATCGCCGGGTAAAACCGTTGAAATCGACGGCAAGCCGTACAAGGAATACTTCGGCAGTGCTTCCGAACATCAGAAGGGCGAACGCAAAAACGTGGAAGGCAAAAAAATGTACATTCCTTCCAAAGGCAGCTTATTCGACACCTTAACGGAAATGGAACAGGATTTGCAGTCCTCTATCTCCTATGCCGGCGGCACCAACTTAAATGCCATCCGCAAAGTTGATTACGTTATCGTTAAGAACTCTATCTTCAACGGCGACCGTTAATACAACCATCAGCTAGGCACCGGTATATTCACCGGCTACCGAAGAGGCAATAAAGCCAACATAGATGTAACGATTCATTAACTAGATAAACAGTATATGAAAAAAGCTATACCATCAGGTCTCCTTGATGATATAGCTTTTTTATTTACTTCTATTTACTTCTATTTACTTCTATTTACTTTTATCTATTTCTTATTTACTTTCTTATTTACTTCGTATGTATTCTTTCTATTCTTTTTATACTATCAATAGAACGATGGCTTATCATAATGAGTCCCCGGCTTACATAGCTTCTCGCAAAATGTCTGCTACCTCTGCAGAACTTACTTTTTTATAGCCGCCGTAAATCGTAGCCGTCTTAGCAATATCGTCGATCATGTCTTCAGTAACACCTAGCTCAGTCAAGGTCGGATACATACCGCATTCGCGCATAAAGTTTTCCAGTGCATCAATACCGGTCAGTGCTACTTCTTCATCGCTAAGGCTGTCATCGCAAATGTCCCACACATTGCGTGCAAAGGCAACGAAGCGCGACAAACCGTTTTTATAAATATGGCGATAATAGGTCGGAGAAATCGCCGCTAAACCCATGCCATGAGCACAATCCGTATAGGCTCCGATTTGATGCTCGATACCGTGAACATTCCAATCCTGACTCTTGCCAAGGCCCATAAGCCCGTTCAAAGCTACCGTAGCAGCCCACATCAAGTTACTGCGTGCTTCATAATCCGTCGGATTTGCCACCGCTTTACGAGCATTGGCGATAAGACCGCGCATTAAACCTTCGTTTAAATAGTCACTGGTAGTCACTTCCGTATCGGAGAAGTACTGTTCCATCAAATGGGAGAAGGTATCGAAAATACCGCTCTTCAGTTGGTACTCCGGCAAGGTCATCGTGTATTCCGGATTAAGAATGGAAAAGCGCGGTGCCAACCGTTCATCAAACAGTCGACCGATTTTCTGTTTGGTCGCCGTTTCGGTAATAACGGAACCGGTGTTCATTTCCGATCCTGTACCGGCCATCGTCAACACGGCCGCTACCGGCAAGGTATCATTGGTCACTTCCTCTTGGTTTACCCAAAAACGCGTAAACACATCGCCTTCTGCCTTAGCACTGGCAGCAATGCCTTTGGAGCAGTCCACAACGGAGCCACCGCCTACGGCAAGCACTAAGTCTACCTTGTGCTTGCGTGCCAGCTCTACACCTTCTCGAAGCTTGTCCGCCGTCGGATTGGACATAACACCGGACAATTCAACCACCGTTTTACCGGCTTCCTTCATATATTCCATGACAGCATCATACAAGCCGTTCTTCTTAATGGAATTGCGACCGTACACCATGAGCACTGTCGGACCGTACTTTGGTAGTTCCGTCCGCAGGTTTAATAATGCATTGCGTCCAAAATAAATTTTTGTCGGTGTATAATATGTAAAATCAAAATTCATAGTAAAACTCCTTTCCTATATCACATCTGCCCCTACCGGTTCACACTGATCCAACGTTCTTCCGTAAATTTTTCAATTACCCATTCGCCATTGGTACGACCTAAGCCGGACTGCTTCATGCCGCCGAACATAACATGTGCTTCGTCTTGTACGGACGGGCTGTTCACATGGCTCATACCCGTATGAATTTGACGAGCTACTCCGGTGGAACCGGTGAAGTACACGAAATCGGACAACGGATTTGTATTCGTTAAGGTATACTGACTATGTCCTTCTTACCATGTACCGTTAATATATAGTTTATCATATGTTTTCACTGTTGACATCCTTTCTCATTTTAATTAATAACTTTTAACTCATTATTTTTAATTCATTTGCCGTTGCCCGTTGGGGGCGTCGCGCCGGAGTTAAACGCTTTGTATTAGTCTCTGCTATCGGCGCCGATCCTCATTCGCCGCTGCGCTATTTCAAAGCTAAAGGTGATACGGAAGCAGCCATTACCGCTCTCTATTATGATAGCCTGCAGATTGCTCACCCCTTCCTCATCATTGGCGAACGCGGTGACTCTCGCTCAGTAGAACGTAGTGCTGCATGGCTGTTCGATCGTACCTTCGGTCGTCGCTTCTCACGCTTTCAACCGTCCGACGGTAAACAAATTGCCGCCGTCATGATTGAAAAGGCGCAGCTGCCTATCCCTAATCAGCCTACGGTGTATCGCTATCATCCGCAGGAATTTCAAGCACCGCGTACACGGTAACTCACCCGGTAGAGATCGATAAATAACAAGGTCTACAGGTATGTAAGCATACCTATGCGTAACTAATTAACTATCTATACAACTAAATAACTACCGACATAACTATATAAACGCGCAAGAATAAAAATAATAAAAGGCTGTATGCCCAGTGGTATCTCTTTTTGTTACGTTCTCGTTCAAAGTAACAAGTACCATGAGGCATACAGCCTTTTATTTGTATTCGTATGTGTTAGGTCATTTTATAAAAGCACTTAAGCAAACACGGTTTGCACCAACACCATATAAAGAATCGTCCCTACCGCAATACTAAGGAGCAAATTTCGTTTATACACATGAAGAATGACCAGCACGGCTAATGCGATGGCTTCCGGAATGCCGTAGGGATAGCTTGTTATCGTTAAGTCTTTTAACGAATACACCACCAACAGACCCATAACGGCTCCCGGCAATACATCACCTAAATATTGCACCACCGCCGGTGGCTTAGCTCGATTGGCAAAGAGCACAAAGGAAATCACCCGCGTTAGTATGGTGCCGAGCACAACAACGGCAATCGTAACATACACATGCCAATCCAAGTGTTGTATCATACCTGCGGATCCTCCTTTGCATCAATCTTCGGTTGACTATCATGACTTGCGCTTCTTTTATAGCGCCGCATACTTAGAAAAACCACGACGATAGTAATCATGGCGGGAATCATAAATCGTTCCGGTCCGACCGCGAGCAGCCAAGCCGCCGTAATGCCAAAGCCTAAATAGCAATACAGGCGCTTCCCCGCCGTGAGCAGCAGCTCCAAGAACAATACGGCGAACAATGCCGTCAATACAAACTCAATACCTTTCAGGCTAATCGTAATCAGCTTGCCGCCAAAGCTGCCTAACGCAACACCGCCAACCCAATACAAATAATTGAGCCATGTCACATGCAGATAAAACCAGCCTTTATCTATCGTATCGGGGATCTTTGTCGTTGCATTGATGGCAAAGCTTTCATCGCACATACCGTAAATGAGGGGAATCTTCTTCCACCCTGTACCGCGATAGGCCGTTACCATGGATAAGCCGTAAAAAATATGACGTGCATTCACCAATAGGGTCAGTAGGAATGCACCTAACGGATCGAATGGCGCTGTCAGCAACGCCACCGTTACGAATTCCATGGACCCTGCAAAGATGGTAGCACTCATCAAAACCGGCAAAAACGCAGGAAGTCCCTGTCCCGTTGCATAGAGCCCGTAGGATATGCCCAGGAACAGGAACCCCGCACAAATTGGAACTGTTAACGGAAACGCGTAACTAAAAGCGCTTCTCTTTACCAAACTTTTTCCGCAATGGATTTGAGAAGACTCAGTTTTTTCCACTGATCTTCATCGGTAATTGCATTGCCCTCTTCGGTGGAAGCAAAGCCGCACTGTGGGCTGATACAAAGCTGTTCTTTAGGAACATACAGCGTTGCTTCGTTAATTCTTTCAATAATATCTTCTTCTTTTTCAAGATCTGCAAACTTAGAAGTAACCAAACCTAATACGACCTTCTGGTCTTTAATATGACGTAACGGCGTGAAGCCACCGGCACGGTCGGAATCGTATTCGAGGAAGAAACCGTCTACCTTGCAATGAGCAAAGAGAATCGGCGCGATTGGATCATAGCCGCCGGAGGAGAACCAAGTAGAGCGGAAATTACCGCGACAAATATGCATGGTCACCGTCAAATCAGCCGGCTTATCTTCCAATACTTTATTGATTACTTCCACGTACTTCTGACCTACTTTATCTACATCAATGCCGCGTGCTGCATAGGCCTTACGTTTTTCCGTATCACAGAATTCGCCCCATGACGTGTCATCTAGCTGTAAATAACGGCAGCCTGCGTCATAGAATGCATGTAATGCTTTTTTATATGCCTTGGCAATATCTTCAAAAATTTCATCTTCGCTGTTGTAGCAAGCCGGCAATGTAAAATGTTCGTTTCGCACACAACAAATCAAATGTAACATGGACGGTGAAGGAATTGTCATTTTAGCTACGGCGCGGTTATTCACGATAGCATTGAACTCTTTGAAATCCTCCACAAACGGATGATCTTCGAAATCGATCGTATCGGTAATCTCGATGGTTACCGCCTTCGGCTGATGAGATTTAAATTTTACCGACCATGCATCGGCCTTTACATGAGTAATCCCCTTGAGATTTTCAAGGAAATCAAGATGCCAGAAGCTACGACGATATTCACCATCCGTAACAGCCTTGAGGCCTACGGCCAATTCTTTATCGACCAACTTAGCAATTTCTTCGTTTTCTACCTTGCGAAGGCCGGCTTTATCGAGTGTACCGGCTTCAAAAGCCTGACGGGCTTCTTTAATTTCCGGCGTACGCAAAAAGCTGCCTACAATATCATAACGGAACGGTCCTTTTTCAATAGCTGTACTCATTGTCATCTCTCCTTTACCGGTAGTCCTGTGCTACCTTATACATTCGGTCTCTTTTCTCTCTACTTGGCAAATCACCTTGGTTAGCCAACCAGTGCCCCCTGTGCTCCTATTCCAACGGCTACAATAACACGCTTCTCATATTCCCTTATGCCTCAATACATATAAGGTATTAGCACTTAGAGAACGTAGGATACCTTACCTACCTTGCATTCCAATACAAGTATTGTCCACCAAATTACAAAGGGGTACTGCCGTCCAACGACAGATATAAAAAAAGCGTTATCCTCGCAGATAACGTCTGATAGCCATCATCTGCTAGGTCAAAGCCTACTGGAATTGGCACCTTGCCCGACTCAGGCAGGTTGCCGCAGCTTCACAGGGCCATTCCCTCCACTGCTCTTGATGATCTGTATGTAGTTGGTAATACAACGATGTATCACTGTTTCTACATGATACTGTATTTGAAAAATTTTGTCAAATTGTTTTGCCGTAAGGGAAGGATGGGGCGCGGTTGGTATCTTTTTATTTTTGCGAATCACTCTCCTCTATATAATATACACCATACATAAATTTATATTCTACAAAAATATTTACTTACACTCGTTACTCCCTTGACTTCCCTTTATCCCGTATTATAATTAACTTATAGGATATATTGATAACAAAACTCAATTCATCTATCTAATAGTAAAACAAAGAAACGATAACAGAAAAGGAGGGATTAGCAATGGGAGTGGCATTGCATAATTCACAAGACGTGTACAAAGACGCAGGGAGCAGCGTGATTTTTCTAATGCTCAAATTACATCGTAAGGACCAGCCGGCGGAAAAAGAGGTTATCGCCGATATGGCCGATCGCATTCAGGCGATTCAGCGTTCCATGAACATTCGCGCAGAACATGCAAATTTAAAAATCGCCTTTGGCTTCAGTAATGATGCATGGGAGTATCTCTTCCCCGGTGCCAAGAAGCCAAAAGAATTAGAAACCTTCCAAGAAATTAAAGGCGATCGCCACACGGCCGTATCTACCCCGGCGGACTTGTTCCTCCATCTTCGCGCTACCGACGAAGCTGTCGTATACGAAGTGTGCGACCAGATTATGGATTTTCTTCGCCCTGTAACCAATGTAGTCGACGAAACACATGGTTTCCGCTATTTTGAAGGCCGGGCTATTATCGGTTTCATTGATGGCACCGAAAATCCGGTAGGTGATGAAGCAGCCGAATGGGGTATCATCGGCGATGAAGATCCCAACTTTGCCGGCGGCTCTTATGCGTTCGCGCAAAAATATATCCACGATATGGATGCGTGGAAATCCTTACCGACGGACATGCAAGAGAAAGTCATCGGTCGCCGCAAGTTCAGCGACATCGAACTGGACGATGACGAAAAAGATCCACATGCTCACAACATCATCGCCCAAGATAATCGCGATGGTAAAGAACATAAAATTGTGCGCATGAACGTGCCGTTCTCTAGTCCCGGACAGAATGAAACCGGTACCTACTTCATCGGCTACGCCCGCTACTGGGATGTAACTAAACAAATGCTGACCAACATGTTTACGCAAAACGATAAACTTTTGGATTACAGCACGCCCGTTACCGGTGCCCTCTTCTTTATTCCTTCGCGAGACGTGCTTGATGCTATCGCCGAAGGAGAATTATAATACATAAAATATATTGCTAATAACTATTACTAGATAGCCAACACCTATCGGTCAGTAACTAAAAAAGTCCCGCCTAAATTAGGTCGGGACTTTTTTACTAACAGCCGTCTTGTATGATGTGACTCACAAAACTGCTTCATCCGCTACCATGCGAATTGCATGATATGTATTGCCTTTTGCTTTTGGACTTCCATTAAATGCTATTACCATCCCTAACACGTCCTTAAATAAAAGGACTTTCATCTCCGTCTGTCGAAATATATAAATGAAAGATAAAACTAAGTACATCATCTGTATAGGAGGTAGTAGTATGAACAGCATTGTAAAAAATGGGATTTCCTTCGGTACTGCCTTGGCATTAGTCATTAGCTATGCCAACTGGCATTCAATTCCTTGGGCTATTTTCCACGGGATTCTCGGCTGGGTATATGTGATTTACTATGCCATCGTTCACTAAACCGATTTCATCATAGAGTATCCGTTGATTCAATAAGAGTAACGGTGGACCGTAAGCGATGATTTTGTTCTGCACAGGTCATGATATATACTATAAAAACGCCCTCGTCATAGCAGTGGCAGATACACGTCAAGTATCCGTCACACTATGTACGGGGGCGTTTGCCCTATTAATAGCCGTAACGTAATCGATTTGCTTTCCCATACCACGCCGCTACGAAGAAGGTAGCTACCTCGGCAATAACTACGGACCACCAAATGCCGTCCATCCCGATAAGCATTGGTAATACCAATACAGATCCGACTTGGAAGATGAGTATGCGACTCATGGAAATCACCGCCGAAATCCGACCGTTGTTAAGTGCCGTAAAGAAAGCCGATGCAAATCCATTCATACCGGCCAAGATAAAGGAAAGACAATAAATCCGAAAGGCCTCCTTCGTCATCTGCCACAAGGCTGCATCGTAACCTACAAAATAATAGGTAAGCCAACCGGCACCGGTATACGCAATAGCGGTCATCACCAAGCTGCCACCGCCGACGAGAACCAAGCTTTTCATCAGTACATTGTGAAGCTCCGATGTATTCCGCGCTCCAAAGTGATAGCTGATAATCGCCGAAGCTCCCATGCCGTAACCAAAGTAAATACTTTCAAAGGTTCCGTTCGCATAGAGCATCACACCATAGGCGGCCACACCGTCCGCCCCGATGTAACTCATCAGCTGCAGGTTATACAGAATGCCCAAAATAGAGGCGGAAATACTGGTTAACATTTCCGAAAACCCGTTAGTGGCTGCTTTCATAATAATCGGCCACTCTATAGCAGTCGTCACTAATCGCAAGGCACTGCTGTTGGGCAAATAAAAATATACCAGCGGCAACAGACCGCCCAAGACTTGGCTGAGCACGCTGGCTACGGCTGCCCCGGTAATTCCCCATCCCCATAGAACGATAAACACATAATCCAGCACCAGATTGGTCACTCCGGCAGCGACCGTCATGTATAACCCATATTGCGGCTTTTCTGCCGTTGACCACAATGCTTGCAGCATAACCTGCAACATGAAAGGAATTAAGCCGAGCAGACAAATCCATCCGTATTCCATACCGGCTGTAAACAGATCACCATCGGCTTCCATAAAATGTAAAAAGTACGGCAAGATCCATTCGCTGAGCAGCGTCATCACCGCTCCGAAACCAATCACCACATAAAGGAGCATGGAGAAATACCGATTGGCATCATCCCTGCGCCCCTCTCCCATGGTTGTTGCCACAACGGCTGCTCCGCCGGCGGAAAGCATAAAGGCTACCGACGAAGGAATGACAATCGCCGGTGTCAATACATTTACCGCAGCAAAAGCAATCTTTCCCACATAGTTTGAAACAAAGTAACCGTCCACTACATAATAGATAGACATGATAATCATCATCCAAATGGATGGTATGACATACCGAACCAATTTTCCGTATGTAAAATGTTCTGATAACTTAATCGCCATATACACTCCTCACAACTAGCACTTCATTGTATTGCACGGTATAATTCGTTACCGCACCGCAGTCATTATTATACGCTACCCACTTAGTATGCCGTCAATAACTGTAGCTACGCTTTTACCATTCACTCATATAATGATATACTAATAGTATAGAGTTCTAGTATAGAGTTCTTGCTTACAAGGAGGGTATATATATGTTGAAAGAATTTTCTGCTGCGCTTTGCGCCGCTGCACTCATAACAGTAGTCACTCCGGTGGTAGCTGCTGACACA
Source organism: Veillonella magna (assembly GCF_959600285.1). Classification (NCBI taxonomy): domain Bacteria; kingdom Bacillati; phylum Bacillota; class Negativicutes; order Veillonellales; family Veillonellaceae; genus Veillonella; species Veillonella magna. The sequence goes on from NZ_CAUGKU010000001.1 coordinate 185,596, forward strand.
GCATCACAACCGGTGGCAACCAACGAAGCTACGGCTGCCACACCGGACGCTACGGGAACTGCAGCGACTACGGACACTACGGCTGCTGTGACTAATGAAACAACTAACGGCAATGCAACCTCAGCTGCTCAAGATCCGGTAAGTACGCAGCGTGTTCTTATCGCCATACCTAATTCCAATCGTCAATTAGGTCTCGATAAAACGATCCTTACCGATTTTGTAACACGCACCAAAGCACTCTTCCCCTATCCGGCATACGGCACACGAGAAACAAATACGAACCTGTATCCGACACAAGTAACCTTAGCAAAATTAGCTAACGACAACGACGCTGACATCGTTGTTATGCCGGCTATCAAAAATTGGACCTTCCGCACGATTCGTCCTCGTATGGATCGCTATGGCAACGGCGAGCTCTACACCGAAATCAATGCCTCTATTTCTCTTTTTGTGTATGACAAAACTGCCGATCAGCTTTCTGAAATGACGTCATCCTATCACGCTTTGAACCAGAGCCTATCGGCAAAAAGCGAAGGTGAAGTATTGGCGTACCTTATGATGCATTTACAGCGCGCCGAATAAAAAAAGTCCAAAAGAAAAAGCGATGCCCATATATCGCAAGGGTGTCATTCGCAAGACATGACCTTTAAGATATATGAGCATCGCTTTATTTTTAAGAACCCTCTTCCATAGACCAAGCTTTCGCCTCTGATAGTCTCTTTCTTTTATATTTTATATACGCAATCCGCCAACGATGTCGCTGATATGTGTCAGCTTCTCCGCTTCTGCGTAATCATTCATTTCTTTGGCAATCCGAGCAATCGCTGTAGGGTCAACCATTGTTGCGGTACCTACCGATACGATATCCGCACCGGCCAGCATAAATTCGACGGCATCCGTACCTGTCATAATGCCACCCATCCCCATAATCGGAATCGATACGGCCTGTGCTACTTGATGCACTAAACGCAGTGCCACCGGTTTTACTGCCGGACCGGATAAGCCACCGTACAAATTACCTAATATCGGTCGGCGTGTACGGACATCGATAGCCATCCCCAGCAATGTATTAATCATGCTAATGCCGTCTGCACCGGCATCTTCCACCGCTTTCGCAATTTCTACAATGTTCGTTACATTAGGTGACAGCTTCATAATCACCGGCAAATCCGTGTGCGCCTTTACCATGCGGCACACTTCGGCAGCACTTTCCGCCTGTACGCCAAAAGCCATACCACCGTTTTTTACGTTCGGACAGCTAATATTAACTTCAAAACCGGCAATACCATCTACGGACAGCGTTTCCGCCATATAGCCATAGCCGTCCACATCAGCGGAGGAAATATTAGCCAAAATCGGTACATCATACGTTTTAAGTACCGGCAATGTATCCCGTACGAAGGTTTCCGCTCCGGGATTTTCAAGACCGATACAGTTAAGTACACCTGACGCGGTTTCCGCAATGCGCGTCCCTTTATTACCGTGACGCGGTTCCGGTGTCAGCCCCTTTACGGAGATGGCCCCTACATCGTGACTGAGATCAAGATAGCCTGCATATTCTAAGCCAAAGCCAAAGGTCCCGGATGCGGCTACGATAGGATTTTTCATCGGAATACCACAAAATTCTACGGCCAGCTTCGGATAGGCTTTGCTTGTATTATTCATATCTTTATCCGGTGTTACCATTAGAAGAACACCTCCTCTGCCGGGAAGACCGGCCCGTCCTGACATACCTTATACCGCTTACCGCCGGCACCGTCACAGCCACAGCCGAGACAACCGCCGGTACCGCAGCCCATCCGTTCTTCCAAGGATACTTGGCACGGAATGCCAAGAGTAGCCGCTTCGGCAGCTACCCCTTTCATCATCGGCGTCGGCCCACAGGTCAATACCGCCGAAAAGTCATTGTCTGCTGCCAGGGTCGGCATAAGCGCCGTAGGAAACCCTTTCGTTCCAAGACTTCCGTCATCCGTAGTGATATGCACCTTCACCGGATACGGCTTGAACAAGTCGGCCCAAAAGGATTCGCTCTTACTACGGAAGCCCAGGAGTACCTGCGCTTCTTCGCCGTCCTTTAACTTTGATGCGATGCACAGCATAGGCGCAATCCCTACGCCGCCACCGACTAAAAGCATGTGCCGCGATGTTTCAAAGCGACTTCCCAAAGGTCCGAGACAATCCAATGTATCATCTTTTTCGAGGCGTGTCATCAATTCCGTACCACGACCGACCACGCGATAGAGAAGAGTTATGGTTCCCTTTTCGCTGTCAAAACCGGCGTAACTGATGGGACGCCGCAAGAGCGGCGCTGTTCCATCCGTGACGCGCACATTACAGAACTGTCCCACCTGAGCCTCTTTGGCTTGCTTCGGCGCATACAGTTCCATTATCCATACGTCGGCGCCGATTTGCTCATTGCTGAGAACTCGAGCCGCTTCTACATAACCGCTCATGCTGTATCACTCCATCTCGTAATCCTGTAACGCTTCTACATCAATGGTAACTTCCTTCTTGGCCCGGCCGACTACAACACGCAATACTTCGCGTGCCGTGTCGAGAGAGGTCAAGCAAGGGGTCCCCATTTCTACAGCCAAACGGCGCAATCGGAATCCTTCACGTTCCGGACGCTTTCCATAGGTCAACGTGTTCACCATAAGGTCTACCTTACCTTGACGAATGAGGTCCGCACAGGTAGAACCGCCTTGATGAATTTTATTGACCAATACACAATCCACGCCGTGGTCTTTGAAGTATTGGCCGGTGCCATCCGTTGCCATAATGTGGTAGCCCAGCTCTGTAAATCCCTTGGCAAGCTGCGCGGCTTCTTCCTTGTCGCGATCCGCTACGGTAATCAGAATATGACCGGCTTCCGGAATGCGCATGCGCGCTCCATGAATAGCTTTGAAGAGAGCCTCCGAATACGTACGGCCGATGCCCATAACTTCACCGGTTGATTTCATTTCCGGTCCCAAAGCAATTTCAACGAGACCCATCTTTGCAAAGGAGAATACCGGTGCCTTTACGGCTACATACGGTTTAGGCGGTACCAAGCCCGTAGGCAAGCCCATGCCCTTCAATGTTTCGCCTAAAGCAATGCGCGTTGCGTAGGCAATCATGTTGATGCCCGTTACCTTACTGATAAACGGCACCGTACGACTGGAGCGAGGATTTACTTCGATAACATGTAGTGTATTATCCGCAATAATGTACTGGATATTTACAATCCCTTTAACATTAAGACCGCGAGCAATACGGCGTGTGTAATCTACAATCTGCTCTGTCATTTCCGGCGATACATGCTGTGCCGGATACACGGCCATGGAGTCACCGGAGTGTACGCCGGCTCGTTCGATTTGTTCCATAATCCCCGGGATACATACATCTTCGCCGTCGGAAATAGCGTCTACTTCCACTTCCATACCTACCATGTACCGGTCGATGAGTACCGGGTGATCCTTCGAAGCCACAACAGCTTCTTTCATATATACATCAAGTTCGTCATCGTTGTATACGATTTCCATTGCACGACCGCCGAGGACATAGGACGGACGCACGATCAGCGGATACCCGAGGCGTGCTGCCGCTGCCAACGCTTCTTCATGGGATGTTACCAACGCCCCTACCGGACGGGGAATACCCAAGGTATTCAAAAGGTCATCAAAGCGTTCACGATCTTCCGCCATGTCGATGCTGTCCACCGAGGTTCCGAGAATTTTTACTCCGCGCTGTGCCAACGGCCCGGCAAGATTGATAGCCGTCTGACCACCAAACTGTGCAATAACGCCTACCGGATTTTCCTTGCGAATGACTTCCATGACATCTTCTACTGTTAACGGTTCAAAGTAAAGGCTGTCCGATGTATCAAAGTCGGTACTTACCGTTTCCGGATTGTTATTGATGATGATGGACTTCATACCGGCTTCGCGCAACGCCCATGAGGAATGTACGGAGCAGTAGTCAAATTCTACGCCCTGTCCGATACGAATCGGTCCGGATCCGAGAACGATGACGCTCTTATCGCCTTGCGGCACTACTTCGTCTTCCGTAGCGTAGGCACTGTAGTAGTACGGTGTGTGCGCTTCAAATTCAGCAGCACAGGTATCTACGTATTTGTATGTTGGATATATAGCAAGTTCTTCTCTCTTTTTCGTCACTACATCAGTACCTACACCTGCATAGCGCGCAACAACGCCATCCGGCATGCTGTAGCGCTTTGCCAAACGCAGCGTATCTTCCGTAAGGTTTTCGCCTTCAGCCGCCAAGCGCTGTTCAACGGTGATGATATTTTTAATCTTATTGATAAAGAAGGTATCAATCTTCGTGATATAGGCAATCTTTTCCACGCTGATACCACGGCGCAGTGCTTCCGCTACCGTATACAGTCGTTCGTCGTCCACCTTGTGAAGGCGTTCAATGAGCTGTTCCATCGATTCGTGCGCCAGCTTCGGCAACGCAATATGGTCAAGGCCGATTTCCAAGGAACGAATGGCTTTCAATAAAGACCCTTCTAAGGTGCGGTCAATAGCCATAACTTCACCGGTAGCCTTCATCTGCGTCCCCAAGGTGCGATCGGCCATGCTGAATTTTTCAAACGGCCAGCGCGGGAACTTCGTTACTACATAGTCCAAGGATGGTTCGAAGCACGCCTTGGTTTCACCGGTTACGGCATTGGTAATTTCATCTAAGGTCATACCTAACGCAACCTTGGCGGCTACCTTGGCAATCGGATAGCCCGTTGCCTTTGAGGCCAATGCCGACGAACGTGATACGCGCGGATTTACTTCAATAACGTAGTAGTTGTTGCTGTGCGGATCGAGGGCATACTGTACGTTACAGCCCCCTTCGATTTCCAGGTAACGAATGATGTCGATCGATGCCGTGCGAAGCATCTGGTATTGAATGTCGTTCAAGGTCTGACTCGGTGCCACAACAACCGAGTCCCCGGTATGTACACCTACCGGATCTATATTTTCCATGTTACATACGATGATACAGTTATCCGCACTGTCGCGCATAACTTCGTATTCGATTTCCTTCCAACCGGCTACGGAGCGTTCTACCAAGATTTGGTGAATCGGGCTCAGTTTAATGCCGCGTAAGGCAATCATGTACATTTCTTCTTCGTTCTGCGCAATACCGCCGCCGGTGCCGCCCAATGTATAGGCCGGACGGATAATAATCGGATAGCCGATGCGGTTCGCAAAGGCCACTGCTTCTTCCACATCGCTGAAGATATCACTTTCCGGTACCGGTTGATTAATACGCTTCATGGCTTCCTTAAAGAGTTCGCGGTCTTCCGCCTGTTTAATGGCCGCCAGCGTCGTTCCCAACAAGCGTACATTATATTTTTCCAAAACGCCGGCTTCGGACAATTCCACCGCCATGTTAAGACCAACCTGGCCTCCCAGAGTCGCCAAAAGACCGTACGGGCGTTCCTTACGAATGACTTCGGTAACAAATTCCAAACTAATCGGTTCGATATATACGCGTTCCGCAATATCGCTGTCCGTCATGATTGTCGCCGGATTCGAGTTAACCAATACGACTTCATAACCTTCTTCACGTAAGGAGCGACATGCCTGTGTACCGGCATAGTCAAATTCTGCGGCCTGGCCGATAATAATCGGGCCGGAGCCGATAACGAGTACTTTTTTTGCTTCTCTAGTCACTGTTAACCCTTTCTCATTAATTCCTTAAACTGTTCGAATAGATACAGGTTATCCGTCGGTCCGGGAGATGCTTCCGGATGATACTGCACCGACATAATCGGCATCGTATTGTGACGCATACCTTCTACGCTGCCATCGTTCACACTGCGATGCGTAATGGTCACATCGGCGCCGTTAAGGCTTTCTTCCGATACGGCATAGCCATGATTCTGAGAGGTAATATAAATGCGTCCCGTCTCTAAATCCTTTACCGGATGGTTCGATCCGCGATGACCAAAGCGCATTTTATACGTATCGCCGCCATAAGCCAGCGCCAATACCTGATGCCCCATGCAAATCCCAAAAATCGGCTTCTTGCCCATTAACTTTTTTACTTCTTCCACGGCATAGTCAAGAGACTTCGGATCCCCCGGTCCATTAGACAGGAAAATCCCGTCCGGATTAGCGGCCAGAACGGTTTCGGCTTTGGTTGCTGCCGGATAAATCGTCAAGCGACAACCGCAGCGTTCCAAGGATTGCAATATATTTTCTTTTACACCAAAATCGTACACAGCTACATGAAAGTCTGCATTGTCAGCGCCGCGACGACCTTCCCAGGTCGTTGTCACCCGCGCCACCTGATCCGTAGGCAGCTCCTGTGCCAATAGTGCTTCAATACGCGCTTCGTCCGTGTCTGCCGGGCAAATTACGCCTTTCATTACGCCATGGTTACGGATACGGCGCGTAATCGCGCGCGTATCCACATTATATAAACAAGGTACTCCGTAAGCGCGGAGAAACTCTTCAAAACGTCCTTCGTTTTGCCAGTTACTGGGGAAGGTACACAACTCCCCTACAATCATCCCGCGACAGTACGGCTTCGGTGCCTGTACAATATCCCGGAATACACCGTAATTCCCGATAAGAGGATAGGTCAACGTAATAATCTGGTCTGCATAGGACGGATCCGTTACGATTTCCTGATACCCGGTCATGCCTGTATTAAATACTACTTCCCCCAATATAGGAGCGCCGCCTAAAAGCTCCCCTTCAAATACAGCGCCATCTTGTAAAACTAATTTGCCTTTCACCGGGTAACAACTCCCTCCTTCATAACAACATCTCCGTCAACTACGGTCAACTTAGCACGACCGGTTAACGTCATCCCGTCAAACGGGCTTGTTTTTCCTTTCGTATAGAATCGGTTGCGATCAACCGTCCATGCTTCATCGGTACTGAACACCGTAATGTCCGCTGCCTTACCTACTTCCAGTACGCCACCTTCTACACCGAGCAGCTGTGCCGGACGCGTACTCATGAGAGATACGATTTCATCCAGGGTCAAAATTCCCGTTTTATATGTGTGGGTAAGCACTGCTGCCAACGAGGTTTCGAGACCGCTGAAGCCATTCGGTGCACAGCAGAATTCCTGATCTTTTTCTTCTTCCGCATGCGGTGCGTGGTCCGTAATAATCGCGTCGATAGTGCCGTCCTTCACACCGGCTAGCAATGCCTGACGATGTTCTTCGGAACGAATCGGCGGTGCCATTTTAAACGCCGGATTGTATTCGCGCAAGTATTCATCGGTAAAGGCCAAGTGCTGTGCCGTTACTTCGCAGGTTACCTTGATGCCCTTTGCCTTAGCTCTGCGAATTTGATCCACCGTATCCTTCGAGCTTACATGGGCAATGTGAATGTGACCGCCCGTCATTTCGGCGAGGAGAAGGTCACGGGCTACGGCCATATCTTCCGCTACCGCCGGACGTCCTTTCACGCCCATTTCATAGGCTACAAAACCTTCGTGCATGTGCCCTTCACAGGTCAATGTCACTTCTTCGGCATGGTCGATAACCGGCTTGTTAAACATGCTGGAGTATTCCAAAGCGCGGCGCATAAAAGCAGCGCTTTCTACATAATGTCCGTCATCGGAGAAGCCTACTACACCGGCTTCGGCCATATCGCCCATTTCCGCCAACTCTTTACCTTTAAGGCCTTTACTTACAGCCCCCATAAATTCAACCTTAACTACGCCCGTCAATTCCGCCTGTTTGCGAAGACCGCGTACCAAAGCCGCATTGTCTACAACCGGTGTGGTATTTGCCATCGTTGCTACGCGAGTGAAGCCACCGGCAGCGGCTGCCTGTGTACCGCTGTAAAAATCTTCCTTCGCTTCTTGTCCCGGTTCGCGCAAATGCGTATGCATATCAATGAGTCCCGGTGCTACTACCAACCCGGTAGCATCATATACGTCAGCACCGTCAGCGCTTAAATTCTGACCGATAGCGGCAATCTTGCCGTCCTTCACCAATACGTCGGCTACTTCATGTTGTTTCTTGGCCGGATTTACTACCGTACCACCTTTAATCAGCAAGTTCACTGCCGTCACCTCCGATAATCGTCAAGTACAATACTGCCATGCGAATCGCAACGCCGTTGCGAACCTGTTCCTGAATCACCGATTCATCGCCGTAGGCTACATCCGGTGCAATTTCAAGACCGCGGTTCATCGGTCCCGGATGCATAACCATTACATCGTCTTTTGCATATTTCAATACATCGCGGTTGATGCCGAAGATGCGTGCATATTCACGATTTGTCGGATATAACGCCGAGTTAATTCGTTCCAACTGAATGCGAAGTACATTGACTACGTCCGCACCTTCAAGGGCTTCCTTCAAATCATAATGTACCGTCACACCCATCTTGGCCATTTCCGGATATACCAGCGTGCGCGGACCTACGAGGTGTACATCGGCACCCATGGTCTTGAGTCCGTAAATATTCGACCGTGCTACACGACTGTGCATGATGTCACCGGCAATAACTACTTTAAGTCCTTCTAGCGATTCTTTCTTTTCTAATATGGAGTACATATCAAGCAGTGCCTGCGTCGGATGTTCATGCGCTCCGTCACCGGCATTGATGATAATCGGGTCCACGCATTTCGTGGCATACAGCGGCGCCCCTTCCGCACTGTGTCGCATAACGATAGCATCGGTGCCCATGTACGACATCGTAAGCAATGTATCGCGGAAGCTTTCCCCTTTTACCATGGAGCTGCCGCTCTTGGAGATGTTGATTACATCGGCCCCCAAGTACTTGCCGGCCAACTCGAAAGAACTACGCGTTCTCGTACTCGGTTCCATGAATAAATTAATAATCGACTTGCCTTTTAACAATGGATGCTTCTTATTGTCCGACAGCACGATTTTCTTCATCTTCTTCGCCACGCGTAAGATTAATTCAATCTCTTCCTTAGTGGCATGCTGCAGACCTAACAAATGCTTGCCCTTCAAACTTACCTGTCCCATTTCTGTCCTCCTTGATGAGTTTCATGGCCCTGTAGCAAAAAAGACCCCTTGCTTTGAGGCAAGAGGTCTTATAGTAGACGTAAAGGTGCATCCATATATACGGATAGCCTAACTATTGTTCCCTTACTAGCCTCACAGGACTAACTTAAAAGGTATTTCTCATGAAACGAACGGTCTCTCGTACCGCCCCTGTTGTTTCTTGTTATATTGTACTCTCTGCGAGGGAGTGTGTCAATATTATTCTCATCCCTACCATTAGTCATCGCCTCTTGCTCGGTGATAGGTAAAGGTGAGACGCAGTGCCTTTTTCCTTGTCACTATTGTTAACCCGCCTCGTCACTGGTAATGAACCACCTCCTACCACGTGGTTTCCAGCTCTTCATCATCTTCTTGCCCACAGACCAACCTACTGCATCGTAGTACGCCATGAACGCTTCCAGATTAATGTGGTAGGCCATGAGCGCTTCCGGATCAATGTGGTAGCCCGTCTCCCAGCAATACGCCTGCACCATCTCCAGCGTTGGCGGAACAAACGGTAACTCTTGGTCATCAATGTTAGACTTCGATGCAGACTTCGGTACAGACTTCGATGCAGACTTCGATGTAGATTTGGATGTTTCTTTCGGTGTAATCGTAGCATTGGATTGTAATTCAATCGTAGACACAGATTTCGATTGCAATGTTACATTCGACATGTCCTCTTCTGCATTTTTTAATGTATTGTCTTGGGGCTCTACAAGGATAGCTTCGCTACCTTTCTTTGTACTTTCTTTAGAGATGTTTAGTCTAGTTTCGTTTAGTTTAAGTATGCGTTCGGGTAGGCGTTCGGGTAGGCGTTCGGCTAGGCGTTCGGGTAGACGTTCAGGTAAAAGTTCGCCTAAGCAATCTTTTTTATCTCCGTTTTTCGGAATACTTTGCCCCTCATTTTGCGAAATACTTTGATCTTCGCTATCACTCATGTCCATAGCAATCGCAGTACTATTGCCTGATAAAAAGCTGGTAACAATCCCTTCCTCTTTCATAGAAATCATTTCATAGACTGTCGCCTTCTTGCCCGGACGTACACAGTATCGAATGCGTCCCGCTTTCTGTAAAGCAAGCCTTGCTCGCTTCACTGATAACTCGCTCAATCGCGTACTTGTCATCAGCATCGACATGGGAACGGAAAATTGTTTTTTCCAAGAACATGTATTGTTATAATGCATCAACACATACCAGAGTAATTGCGCCGATGAAGGTACCTCCGGATGCAATGTAATCCAAACATTAAATGCGTTCATTTCTTCGATGTAATTCATGAGTCGTACCTCCCTAAAACCTATCGGGGAAAGTTACCCCCTCACTTATAACAGGCAAAAACGACCCCTTTTTTAAACATAATTCCCCATACTTTTTTATCATGCTGTCATTTTAATTTTGCATCAAATCTAACAAGCCAGCATACATCTGCATCGAACGCTTCTTTTATCCAAAAATAAAAATTACAAAAAATCTATTTGTACCTCTTCAAGCGATGGATATATACAAGCAAAGTGAATATATACTATCGAACATTTACTCCCATCACCGGCATCAAAACAACTAGAAAGATGTAGCAAAGCCGCGACAAAATATCATAAAAATAAAAAATGGCCTGAAGATCTAAAACATCTCCGAACCACTTCTTATATCCATATAAGACAAAGGAGCTGTAATGAAATATGAGTAAAAACTCAATTTCATTACAGCCCCTTTATCATATTTGTATTCGCTATGGTGCGCCTAGCAGGATTCGAACCTGCGCACCCGGTTCCGGAGACCGGTGCTCTATCCCCTGAGCTATAGGCGCATATCTACCATAGAAGTATACCAAGGAAATAGGTACCCTGTCAAATAAAGGCCATTCATGACCTTTCCCTCTTTTTCTTATCTTACTTGACCACAGGTTCTTAACACTACTTTCATTCTATGCTACACTCAAACTATATTAAGAAGTTAGTAGCTGTTATAAAAAATTGCCAATGATTTATTTGAAAGGGAGAGTATTATGAAATCTATACGCCTATGTTCTACGATTCTCGGAGCTACACTGCTCTTTAGTACATTTTCTGCATCTACTGTCGCTTCCAGCACTACCAGCAATACTATTTCATTAACTACAGAAACCACATCTGCTACAGAGAGTCAAACCACTAATTATACGTACGAAGAAGCCATACATACATTTCATATGATTCCGGCAACACCACTTCCGCCCGTTTCCGAGAGTATACCCGAAGTCAATGAAATCATAGGCAGTGTCATAGATCACAACAATCCTAATGTGTTGTTATTAGACTCCTATGAATCATCCCAGCCCGACAGTTTATCTGCCAATGATATTGTCGCACAATTTAGACTACTTGATAAATCTCTGGTTTCTTCGTTCACCATTAAAAACCAAAAGCCTAACCTTATATATTGTGCCACATTATCTGTAACAGCTATACAATATAAAAATGGTGAAAGATTTCTATCTCCTTCACCATTTTTCTTCCGTTATATTTCCAATAAAGATTATTTTGAATATCTAACGCACGATGATATTGTCACTGCAAGCCCGACAGATCCCATCGCCCTGAACCAAATGACCTGGAGAAAAGCGCCGGTAGGCACTCGCATCGATCAAGCTTTGCGCCTTCTTTTTTCGTTGCGCAAAGATTCCCAACCAAGCCAACCACAGAATTAGTTTTCCTTTACAAAAATCCCCATCGCCGTTGGTATTCTACATTCAATGAAAACTCCGTATCCGTGAACCCTTGTTGTCGTAAACGATCTTTCACATCTTCTCCTTCACCATCATAGATAACAGCATGCCAAGAGCTTTCCGCATCAGCTATAACAAACCGATGTTGCTTGGCAAAGTGACGCAGGCGTTCCCGCACAACCGAAGAAGCGGTAGCTGCCGGTGTTAATGTAATTTTTATAGCAATCAATGAAGTCATATGCGCACCTCCTCATAGTAACCAATACATTCATAGTTCACACGTACGCAGTATCGCAATATATTACAGCTGTAGCCAAAAATTCTGAAAAACTTGTGTCGATAACAGATAGCCTAACGGTACATTGATGGCCACACCGATAGCAAATGCAAACAAGGGTTTATATCCTATCTTCGTTAAGTCGCGAAGACGTGTAGTAAGGCCAATGCTTAAGAACGTTAAAACAAAGAACCAGCCACGTAATTCCTTGAGCGCTGCCAATACGGTTTTACTGTAAGCTGTCCCCGTACTGCTATCAAGTCCGGTTAGTACCAATGAGGTAACAATGGATGCCACAAAAAAGCCAATAATAAATTTGGGAAAGCGTCGCCAAATTTCTTTTTTGTCGATGTGTTCACTGTCTTTTACTTGCTTACGTTCCCACAATGTTACGGAAAGAATGGCCACCAAGAAGGCCCATACGCCGACAAACATATCGCGGCCCACCACCTTCATCAAGGTAAATGCCCGCACCGCAGCTTCATGACCGATTGTCTCAGCCGCTGCAAAGCCGGCAGCATCAGCAAATTCCGACGTACCGATCCAAGCACCGGCTACACCGGGATGAAGCCCCAATGCTTTTGCTGCTGCCGGAAGAGCAAAGATCATAACGACGGCCCATACAATAACTAAGGAAATTGCTACCGATACATGTTCCTGTCGGGCGCGGCATGCACCGCCGATAGCAATGGAGCCGGATACGCCGCATATAGATCCGCCGGCACCAAGGCACGCTGCAAACCGTTTATCCAAGCCAAACAGCTTCGTTGCTGCTAAATAAATACTTCCAAAGGTAACAACCGAAACAATAAGTGCTTGTCCCATAGCGGCCGGACCGGCTTGCAATATAATTGTAAAGGGCAAGGTCGCACCCATGAGTACAATGCCGGTTTTTACATAATACTCGGTGCGCAGTGCATCGCTGAGCCATGCCGGTAATCGCACCAGATTACTGAGAATAAGTCCGACCACAAGTGCTAATAAAGGTCCTTCCAGTTGTGCGGCCTTTATCCAAGTATGAGATGCCAATACCGTAACGACGACCGCCAGTACATATAATGCCGTAAAGCTGCCGATAAAACGCCGGCTGCCAAAGCCAAGATAGTACGCCCCCACCGTAATTACGGCAGCCAATACTATATATAACCGCAGAATGGATGCCCAACCATTTTGTATAATTTGCCCCAGCTGTTCCCAGCTTTGCCATGGCGTTACCTTAAAACGAATCCAGGACGTTATATCTCCCAGTCCGCCGTAAAACAAAAGTGTTAATAGGGCAATGAACCCCAAGCCAATAACAATGGCCCAACTGTCTTCCTTTTTGTGCCAACGATATTTTCTTTCCATATGCAAACCTCTCTTTTTTCTCAATACTACCTTTATGCGGAGTACTACGCGATGACCGGTACGGTCTTTTGGCGGTCCCTCCCCCAAGGGACCATCCCATGTATTACGGTACATTTTTGCTAAGAATATACATAAAGAAAACACCCGCCTTCCTCAGACGGGTGTCTCTCACCTCACTCATCTTTCAGAAAACTCTGCCGGATGTAGCACCGCTTCAATGAATATACTCATCGCCGGTTGCTGTAGCTTCTACGGGCCGTTCCCTCCACTACTCTTGATGAAATCCTATGCAATTTTAATTCCTATAATACATGTAAGAATTCTTGTGCTCTATCTTACACCGAGTCATTACGATTGTCAACTTCTTTTTTCATTTCTTTCCGACATACACGCTAGGCTGACCATCCACATCGGCGCAGCTTGTACGACACTGTTCGGTATTGCTGCAAATCCAACGTTTACGCGTTCCTTCTCCGGCAGCCACAAAATATCCTGTCTTACACCGCGGACATACATAGCCCTTCGCCTTGGCATCGACCAGCTGTGCATCATTCGGTTGCCAATCAAATGTGGTGTTCGCTCCTCCCGTACCGTCATTGTCGCGAGGCATTCCGTCATCACCGACACCTGCCGTATACCGACATTTTGGAAAATCACTGCACCCAAAGAAGGTGCCGAACTTACCTTGTCGCCGTACTAAATGACCTGTACCGCAGCGTGGACAGGGGATATCCGAATGGGGCTGTTCCTCACGATGACTGCCCTGTCTGTCAGTAGTCATCGTATTTCTTTCAATCGTGCGGGTGGTAGTTTCCATGGGCACCCCATAGCCGCCGGGCATAGTCGATCCTGCTACATTGATTCCCTCATTTGCTTTGTTGATAAGCCTCGTTAAAAATTGCACTTGATCGCGCAAAAACGCATCTAATGTCCCCTTGCCATCACTCATATCTGCCAAACGTTCTTCCCATATCGCGGTTTCATCGGGGTACAACATTTCATCCGGTAATGCATCTACCAACATATAGCCCAGCTCTGTCGGCTGCAATACTTTTTTCTTGCCGCTTTCCCGCATGAACTTACGGCTGATAAGCTCACCGATAATAGTGGCCCTCGTTGCTTCCGTACCAATGCCGGATACCGCTTTAAGCTGCTTTTTCAGTTCGTCGTTGCGCACATATTTGTGAATTTCCTTCATCGCTTGTAGCAAAGTGGACGATGTAAAACGTGTAGGCGGTTTCGTCTGTTTCTTATCGATAGCCGTGTTCTCTACCGTTACCGTATCGCCTTTTTTCACACGCGGCAGTTCATGACTTTCACCGTGACCTTCATGAGTATCATCGTCATCACTACGACCGTCACCGGTATCTTGATCGCCGGCAGTCTCTTTTTCTCCCGACTTGGCGGTCTTCTTTGTCGTACGCTGAAAGAGTGCCTTCCATCCCATGTCGAGCACCACATGACCGGACGCCACAAATTCTTCGCCCACTTGCGTAACAGTTATTTTAGTTTGCTCGTATATGTGATCACCGTAGAACTGCGCAATATACGAACGGGCAATGAGGAAATAAATGTTTCGTTCCATCGCCGTCAAACTATCCTTATTTGCTTTTACCGTTGTCGGAATAATCGCATGATGGGCGGTAATTTTTTTATCATTCCATGCCCGCGTCTTAATGGATGGATTGGCTCCCTGCACCCATGCACTGAGCATAGCATCACCGTAAGCGGCCAAATGATGTAAAATAGCCGTGCGGTCTCCATACTGATTTTCCGGTAAATAATCACAATCCGAACGAGGATAGGTAGTGAGTTTCTTTTCGTATAGCTTTTGCGCCGTGTCGAGTACCTGCTGCGGATCATAGCCGTATGCTTTACCGGCTGCCACCTGCAAGGCCGATAACGACAAAGGCAGACGAGGGGCTTCCTTCTTTTTGCTGCGACTGCAGCTACTGATAACACCTGTCGTATCCGCTGCCACCCGTTTGGCTAGTTCCAACGCCACCTCTTGTTTGATGACATGACCATCCGCATCAATGCCGACCTGTTCATCCTTCGGTTTCCAAGTAGCCCAGAACGATCCCTTCGGATGCGCATACAGTACCTTTAACAGGTAATAATCTACAGGCTTAAAATTCTCCAGCTCCCGTTCACGCCGTACAACTAAGGCCAACGTCGGCGTCTTTACACGACCTATGGGAAAGGTTACCTTATTCCCCTTACGTCGCTGCGCCAAAGTATACGCTCTGGATAAATTCATACCGATAAGCCAGTCTGCCCGCGACCGCGCCAAGGCGGATTGCTTCAAATTGAAAAAGTCCTTGTTATCTCGTAAATCACTTAATGCCGCACGCACCGACTTTTCATCCAAGGCATTGAGTAAGATGCGCTGCACCGGCTTCGTATTACCGGTGTATTCTAAAATTTCGTCAATCAATAGTTGCCCTTCCCTGTCCGGGTCACCGGCGTTGACAATGACATCGGCCTTTTTCATCAGCCCCGTAATTATCCGAAACTGTTTGGCACTGCTTTTAGTAACCAAAAGCTTCCACGCCGTCGGCACGATTGGCAAATCTTCGGCACGCCACCGTTGATACCGTTCATCATAATCCCCCGGCTCAGCTTGTTCCAACACATGACCGAAGGCCCACGTCACCACATCATTGCCGTGATCGATAAAGCCGTCGCCACGCTTTGGCGTTCCCCCTAAATATTTACTGATTTCTCTCCCTACACTCGGTTTTTCCGCTATAAACAGTCGCATGACCTCTCCTTTTACCTATATATTTATCTTTTATATTCTACACCATATGTTCTCATTTTGTATATAAAGATGACAAATACCGCATGGGTAGTATATAATCGTAATGCTAGTTTAATTACAAGGAATGATGCGTCGTTACCGAGTAACCGCTCATTTCTATTTCATAGACAACTTTCATGAGGTGACACACAATGACATTTTTAGAAGAAGTGAAGCGTCGTCGTACCTTCGCCATTATCTCGCACCCTGACGCCGGTAAAACGACGTTGACGGAAAAACTGCTCCTATACGGCGGTGCCATCCACTTAGCCGGTTCCGTTAAATCCCGTAAGACACAAAAATATGCTGTGTCCGACTGGATGGAAATCGAAAAGCAACGCGGCATTTCCGTAACCAGTTCCGTTCTGCAATTTGATTATGACGGCTGCCGCGTCAATATTCTTGATACGCCGGGTCATCAGGATTTCTCCGAAGATACCTACCGTACCCTTATGGCTGCCGACAGTGCTGTCATGCTCATCGACGTAGCTAAAGGCGTAGAAGCACAAACGAAAAAACTCTTTGCTGTTTGTAAAGAACGAGGCATTCCTATCTTTACCTTTGTCAACAAAATCGACCACTACGGACGTAATCCGTTTGACTTGATGGAGGATATCGAAAATTCCTTAGGCATTCGGGCGGTACCGATGAATTGGCCGGTAGGCATTAACGGTGAATACCAAGGTATTTATGACCGCGCAACTCACACGGTTGACCTATTCGCCAAAGATGAAACGCATGGTCAAAAAAAATTGGCTTCCACGAAAGAATCTGTAGACGATCCTGCCTTCCGCGAGTTGTTAGGAGAAGAGGTGCATCAATCTCTTATCGATGATATTGAGCTTCTCGATATTGCCGGCGATGCCTTCGACTTTGATCGTGTCCGCGCCGGTGAATTAACGCCAATGTTCTTCGGCTCTGCTATGACTAACTTCGGCGTTAAGCCGTTCCTCGAAAAATTCCTAGAATTGGCTCCGGCTCCGGCAGACCGTAAAGCCTTGGAGGAAACCGTGTCCGCATCCTCTGAAGATTTTTCTGCATTCGTCTTTAAAATCCAGGCTAACATGAATCCGAATCACCATGACCGCATCGTGTTCATGCGCATTTGTTCCGGCAAGTTTGAAAAAGGCATGTCTGTTCTTCATCGTCAGTCCGATAAAACCGTACGCCTGTCACAGCCGCAGCAATTTCTCGCTACGGAACGTACCATTATCGATGAAGCCTATCCGGGGGATATCATCGGCGTCTTTGATCCCGGTACGATGGGTGTAGGCGATACGCTTTGTGCGTCCAATCACAAAGTAACCTTTGGCGACTTTCCTGTATTCCCGCCGGAATTCTTTGCTCGCGTTACTCCAAAGGACACCATGAAGCGCAAACAGTTCTTAAAGGGCATGACGCAGCTCGCCCAAGAAGGGGCCGTACAGATTTTTGAACAGCCTCACGCAATGGACTCCTTCATCGTCGGAGCTGTTGGTATGCTTCAGTTTGAAGTATTGCAGTATCGTCTCAAAAATGAGTACGGTGTTGATTTAGTAATGAACAACTTGCCGTACAGCGTTGCCCGTTGGGTGAAAGGCGATGTGGAAATCAGTAAGCTGAAAGGTCTCGACAGCGCTATGG
Organism: Veillonella magna; assembly: GCF_959600285.1. Taxonomy (NCBI): domain Bacteria; kingdom Bacillati; phylum Bacillota; class Negativicutes; order Veillonellales; family Veillonellaceae; genus Veillonella; species Veillonella magna. Next base: position 203,330 of record NZ_CAUGKU010000001.1, read on the forward strand.
CCGTTACCGATAACCGCGGCCGAACTGTTATCCTTATCAGTAACGAATGGCAAATGGGTTGGGTTGTGGAACGTAATCCGGACATAACGTTCCTTGAAACTCCACCACTCAACGAAGCGTAGGCATTAGTGATTAGAAAAATATTTTTTATAAAGTAAGACCAACCGTGATAGCTCTTTGAAGCCCGGTCTTACGAAGGGCATTCTTCATAGCTATCACGGTTGGTCTTTTTGCATTCATAACCATAATATTCTTTTTCTGATCGCTAACGTCATTCGCAATTTTGAGTGGATGTCCCTTTCTGCGGGTTAGGACAAGCTGTCAGGTCTTACGAATGACGTGCCTACAATGGAGGTATCCCTCTTTTTCTGTTATGACTTACGCAATCTTGACTGGATGTCCCTTTCTGCGGGTTAGGACAAGCTGTCAGGTCTTGCGAATGACGTGCCCACAATGGAGGTATCCCTCTTTTTTCTGTTATGACTTACGCAATCTTGAGTGGATGTCCCTTTCTACGTCTCAGGGAAAATATAACTATTTAAATCTAATGTATTGATTTATTATAAATGTAACTATACAATATAAAAGTGAGTTACTTTTCTTATATGGTATCTCGTATTGAAAAAAAGAGTTTGTTTGACGTAAAGAGAGGACGGTTTATCATGGTAGATTTCAAAGAAGAGGATTATAAAATTTTCCAGCTATTCGATAACGGCTGGGCTTTGGTTACCGCCGGTTCCATGGATAACTATAATAGTTGCACGTTAAGTTGGGGTGCTTTAGGCTCCATTTGGAACGGTCCCGGTCAAGCCCATCCGGCTGCTACAATTTATGTGCATCCGGCCCGTTATACCAGTGAGTTTTTGAAAAACAACGAGTTCTTTACGTTGAGCTTCTATGCTCCGGAGTATAAAAAAGCACTTGCTTACATGGGATCTCATTCCGGTCGCAACGAAGATAAAACTAAAGGAGCCGGGTTAACTCCTATCGCTTTTGGTAACGGTGTTACTTACGAAGAAGCAAAGGTCACTTTCCTATGTCGCAAGCTGTACATGCATCAATTCAGTCGTGAAGACTTAGCCAAGGATATCCAAGACTACTATGCAGCTGCACCCCAAACTTACCCAGACTTCAACGGTGGTTGGCAACCACATTATCAAATTATTGGTGACATAATCGACATCAAGCGCTAATACAGTAAAAATAAATCCTATGTATAATAAAGCCCATATATCTTAGCAGACCGATTAGTAAAATAACCTGCTTCGATATATGGGCTTTTGTCCTAACGACTGGGCTTAAAAACGTCGTATGCAAAAAAGCCGACTATCTATGTCACTCCCTCTTTAATGACCTGACTAGCAAAAGTCGAGGATATAAAAAGACCTCCCTTGATAGCCTTTCTCTTTCCTTCTGACGACCGGGCTTAAAAACGTCGTATGCAAAAAAAGCCGGCTATCTATGTCACTCCCTCTTTAATGACCTGACTTCTCAAAGTCGAGGATATAAAAAGACCTCCCTTGATAGCCTTTCTCTTTCCTTCTGACGACCGGGCTTAAAAACGTCGTATGCAAAAAAAGCCGGCTATCTATGTCGTAAGCATGTCATTCGTAAGACCTGACTGCTGAGACATGGATAGCCGGCTTTATATATTTTACAATACGACTTTTGAAAGCAAGGTCGTTTCCTTTGCATTCACTTCGCTTTCGATGGCTTCCATCTTAGCATTAAGCTCAGCTACAAAGGCTTCATCCTTAATGGATCCCAAATTAATTTTTACATTAAGGAACGCACCTTTTACGGCGACCCGCGCATTCATTGCAGCCACGGCACCATCGGTTACCGCATTTTGATTGCCTTTAGTAATGACTTCCTCTGCTAAGGCAAACAATTCATTTGCCGCCTCACCTACATGGAACGGCACAAGTGCCGCTTCCTTGGTTGCCGTTTGAATAGCTTCGGAACGAACCGCCTTTTCTTCATCCGTTCCCTTCGGCAATTTAAAAGCTGCCATAATCTTATTAAAAGCATTACTGTCTTCGTCAATAAAATTAACGAACTTTGTTTTTAATTCGCTTGCCTCTGCCTGTACAGCTTTCATATCGGCTTCCACCGCAGCATACTTTTCTTTCCCGATAGTAAGAGATGCTACCATTTCTACTAATGCTGCTGCCGATGCCGCATTAAGTGCCGCAATACTACCGCCGCCCGGAGCCGGTGAACTGGAACCGGTTTCGTTAATAAATGCTTCTACGGATAATCCTTTTAATTCCATGAATATTCTCCCATTGTTTATATATTAGAAAAGTCCGGTAATCTTGCCATCTTCAGTTACATCCATAGCCAAAGCCGCCGGCTTCTTTGGTAACCCCGGCATAACCATAATATTACTGGTTTGGCAAACGATAAAACCTGCCCCATTAGCTACGCGCACATCCTGTACGGTAATGGTAAAATCCTTTGGTGCCCCCAATAAAGTAGGATCATCGCTTAAGGAATACTGTGTTTTAGCCATACAAACAGGCAGTTTATCTAAGCCCCATGTTTCCAACTGTTGAATTTGCTTCTTTGCATTTGGCGTAAATTCAACACCATTACCACCGTAAATACGTTGTACTACTTTTTCGATTTTTGTCGGAATGGGCTCATTAACATCGTACATCATAACCGGTTTAATATCCGTACCCTCTACCATAGCTGCCACCTGTTTAGCCATGTCGATACCGCCGGCACCGCCTTTTTCCCAGCATTCGTTGAGGGTAACGTCTACGCCATAGCTGTCACATTTTTGAAGTAGCATATCGATTTCTGCCGGTGTATCCGTAGCAAATTTATTGATAGCTACCAAAACCGGTAACCCAAAAGCACGCATATTTTCTACCTGTTTTGCTAAGTTTACAAAGCCTTCGCCAACAGCTTTCGGATTTTCAATACCGAGGTCCTTCTTTGCTACGCCACCATGCATCTTCAATGCCCGAATCGTAGCAACCAAAACGACCGCATCCGGATAAATATCACCGTAATGACATTTAATATCCAGGAATTTTTCAGCCCCTAAATCCGCACCGAAGCCGGCTTCCGTAATAACAATATCGCCTAACTTCAAGGCTAATTTAGTCGCCAAAATAGAGTTACAACCATGAGCAATATTGGCAAACGGACCACCATGGACGATGGCCGGCGTATGTTCCAAGGTCTGCACCAAATTAGGTTTGATAGCATCCTTCATGAGCATTGCCATCGCCCCTTCACAACCCAGTTGATGTACATAGACAGGATCACCATCAAGATTGCAACCAATAACAATGTTACCGAAGCGGCGCTTCAAATCTTCCAAGCTCGTCGCCAAGCAAAGGATAGCCATAATTTCCGAGGCAACGGTAATCATAAAACCGTCTTCTCTGGGGAAACCACATACCTTACCGCCTAATCCCACCGTTACATGACGAAGCGCCCGATCATTCATATCCATTACACGACGCCAAGAAACTTGACGCACATCGATACGCAATTCATTACCCTGGTGTACATGATTATCTATCATGGCTGCCAATAAATTATTAGCCGCTGTAATTGCATGCATATCACCGGTAAAATGAAGGTTAATATCTTCCATTGGTACTACTTGAGCATAGCCACCGCCGGCAGCGCCTCCTTTAATACCGAACACCGGTCCCAGCGATGGTTCGCGTAAAGCGATAATTGCGTTCTTACCTATTTTATTCAGCGCCTGACCGAGACCAATGCTAGTCGTCGATTTACCTTCGCCGGCCGGTGTAGGCGTAATAGCCGTTACCAACACCAATTTACCATCCGGTCGATCCTTAAGACGATTAAAAATATCCAAGGATACTTTTGCCTTATAATGACCGTACTGTTCCAGCTCTTCCGGTTTAATTCCGCAGTTGTCGGCAATGGTTGTTATCGGCTCCATTACGTTCTGTTGCGCAATTTCAATATCGCTTAACATGCGAGCACCTCCCATAATCTTCTCAATCTGAGTATTTACTGTCACATATACAACATTGTATTACTAATTAACACGATTAATCAAGTAGCTGTTTTTCTAAAATCTGATTAATATCAAAGTTTTCAATCTGTAGGTAATACTCAGCTGCCATCAATAGGGATTTCATCGGTACGGTGCCGATAATTTCACTGCCCACTACGCTGACGCCATAACGACGAGCTTCCATCTTAATCATTTCAAAGGCTTGGTATACAGCGGATTTTTCATAATTAACAAGGTTCATTGATACCTGTACTTGGTTGCGTTCTTCCAGCATAACTCCCATGGCTTTCACATAGCGCAAGCCGCCGCCGATGTGACGCACCTTCTTAGCAATGGCATCGGCAATCGATAGGTCGCTGGTGTTAAGATTTACATTAAATGCAACCAATGCAGCGCGCGCCCCCACAGCGGAGCAGCCGGATTTTTCATTCATTTCTGCCGGTCCATAGTCCGGTACCCATTCGGGATCCTTAATTTTTTCAAAGAAGCCTTCATACTGGCCTTTACGTACGGAAGCTAAGTTACGGCGAGCTTCTTTCGTGCAAGCATCTTCATACAAGTATACGGGAATGCCCATATCACCATACGCTTTACCTACCGTATTGGCAATAGCCACACATTCTTCCATGGTCACTTCGGATACCGGTGTAAACGGTACAACGTCAACGGCACCAAAACGCGGATGGGCCCCTTCATGAGTGCGCATGTCGATGAGTTCAATAGCTACCTTGGCCATGTTAATAGCTGCTTCCGTAACAGCTTCCGGCGAACCAATAATAGTCACTACCGAACGGTTATGGTCAGCATCGCTGGAATAATCCAAAATACGAAGATTTTTAATTTTGCGTGCTTCGTCAACGATTTTTTCCACCTTAGCCTTGTCGCGGCCTTCACTGAAATTCGGGACAAATTCAACTAGCTTTGCCATAATACTACATCCTCCAGTCTTTTATACAGGTTCAAATGATTCTTCATACCGTATATCATACCGTATGTTCTTTGTTACGTCTAATGTTACATCAAATATCGACTAAAAAACGTCTATCACAATTTTGAATATTGATTTAATTTTTTGACCCATTTCAGACGTACGGGTTTTATAGTGTAGTCAGCGAGATAAGTTTGCTGATAATTATATTCGGGAGGGCTTCATGGAAATTACTGTCATTCCCCGTCAACGGGCGTTTTCCTCAACTTGGTCCGGTGGCACTACCACCGAGTTCTTTATCTCTCCTCACCAAAGCTCTTATCAAAAAAGAGACTTTGACATACGGATAAGCTCGGCTACAGTAGACCTTAATGAATCAGAATTTACCGTACTTTCCGGATATGATCGCATAATTACTCCGCTAACCAATCAATTGTACCTTTCCTTTCAAGAGACAGCGGACACCTATCACCTACAGCCATTGGATTTGGCTTTCTTTGATGGGGCTCACCATACGCATTGCGTGGGACGGGCCACCGACTTTAATGTGATGGTCCGCAAAGGCTTGAAGGCAGCGGCAGATGTCCTCACAACATCTACCTATCTCAAACCTGCAGCACATAGCTTTATCTATGTGCCAAGCCTTCAGCCTTCCCCTCTGCGGGGATCGTATTTGGAGCACGAACGACTACAAGGTGACACACTATATCATTTCACGCGGCAAAGTTCTCCGGCCTATCTCCATTTGGAAGAGTCGGGCTTGCGTATGCTCTATGTCACAGTAGACAACGGCTCCGTTTCACTTCGGTAAAATTGCCGCAACGTTATAACCACACGCGTTGTTGTGCATTTTTATATATCGTATAGACTACCACTCTATACATACTCCATCTTCTTTACAAACAAAAGACCTCGGGCCTCCACGCTCGAGGTCTTTTGTTGTATCTATATGTTCTACACTTTAGTACTTAATTTTTCCCACTTTTCTATTTTTTCTATAAAGAAAAATAGCATCCCTGCTCCTAAAAGCGCTGCGCATATATTAAAATCACAAAAAACAGTAGCCTATCAATCTGAGGAATACTCTTCACAAAACCACGATCTCTCAGTTGATAGGCTATCTTTTTATAACTATGTACCAAAATATTTACGCGCTGTTTTATCTACACATGCTTTTATTTTTTCACAACAATTTTCCATCCTGTCTTCAGCTTTTCAAAACTGACTACATCATGCCCGTGCTCCTGACAATAGTTTGGTAAATTCACCGTAGCTTCGGGACAAGTGAATTCTACTTCTACAATATCTCCCGCCTGTAGCGGTTCCAATGCCTCTTTCATTTTCATTAACGGAATGGGACAATCCAAGCCTTTTGTATCAATTGTAATCACTTGAGCCATTGTTATAACCTCCTTGTTATACACCTATTTCATTACTTATTTGTGTCAGTTGTTTGTATTGCTTGTTATCTCAAATTTTTATTTACTGCATATGCTTACATGTAACATCACCGCTGTCAAATCACTAAACCTTGTCACGATTACGCATCAAATACAACCTTGTAGCCGTCCAAACACCAAGATATATGAATATCAACGAGTACCAAGCTTTCATTGAAAATTGCGATGTACCAACCATAACATTCCCCACAAAACAGCCCGATGCCCATACAGCACCTATGCCCATCAATATACTACCGATAACGGTTAATAGTACAGGCTTTGCTTTGGGACGCACAATAGCAAATTCACCACCTAGTATCGTTGTAGCAAAGGATCCTAAAATAATGCCCACTACAAAGGTCGATGCCCATCCGATACTTTTACCAAATCCCACAAACTGCAACCAGCTGATAAGCGGTGTTGTAATACCGAAACCACCGTTACGACCGGCCAAATTAGAAAAATAAAAACCTAATGCCATAATAATTCCGATTAAAACAACGGTAATCTCCTTAGGCCATACCTTTTCAAAGAGTATATGTCGCAACCCCGTATACCGACCGGGAATAGTAAAGCGAAGTCGAGTGTGCCGGTACACTCTGTGCAAACCAATATAAAGCAGAAACATTGCCACCGCAGCTAAGAGTATTGGAGAAATAGGTAACTGTGTAACTACGGTATCCGGTACAACAGCAATCGTGTTAAGCTGTCCCGTAATTGATTTAAGTGCTCCCACTTTAACAATATAAGCGCTAACGGTAAACACTGCTACCGACAACCAGCCAATCAATCGGCCATCGCCGCACTTTATCAGTGAGGAAGCGATACAACCATTGCAAAGCACCGCACCGATACCAAACATCAGACTCCCCAAAGCAATTCGAAATAGCGAAAATGGTGCCAATGCCGGTACCGGTACTGCTTCATTGCCTACTAGTAAGAAATACAAAAACGCTTCTGTAAAAATGATAGCCGGAATATAGATAAAATTATACGTCCGTCCTTCCATCACAATATCGCGTGTAATTCCTGTAGCACAAAATCGACTGCGTTTTAAGAAGTATCCGAACAATACACCAAACAACAATCCCGATAATAAATGCATCCTATCTCCTCCTACCTATGCTTAATTGTTTATTAGCTTGTATTATCATAATAACCGATACTCCAAGTAATCACAATTTTGAAATTCAAATAAGAGCTTAGCATTTATTATACTTTCCTATAAATCACACAACCTTACCGATTACGCAAAAAAGTGTATCTACGCTGACAAAATATAAATACGCTCTTCATATATCTTTTGTTATCCATCCGTGATATGATAGTACGTAAGCGTAACCATTGTTAGAAAGGATGTATATCATGAATACGTTAACTCGCACCACAGTGAAGGATTTTCTGATTCCTTATGTGGCCACTTTTGTCGGTTGTTTACTGGTTGCTATTGCAGTAAACGCCTTTTTTGTTCCATTCCAACTCTTAAGCAGTGGCATCAGTGGGGTAGCTATTATCATTTATTATATTTTCAATATGCCTATCGGCATGGCTATCTTTCTTCTCAATATCCCAATCATGATTGCTTGCTACAAATTTATGGGACGTAGCTATACCATCGTAAGTATCGTCGGCACCGGCATCTTATCCGTACTCGTTGATGCCACCGCCTTTTTATCCGAGTGGCATCTCATCCATGATGCCATGACTTCCTGTATTACCGGCGGTTTACTTTCCGGTATTGGCTTTGGAATTATTTACAAGTACGATGGCAACAGCGGCGGTCTCGACGTGGTAGGGGCTATTGTCAAAAAATTCTATTCCTTAGAAATGGGAACGGCCGTCATGATTATCAACACGGTTATCCTTTTCTGGGCAGCCTATTTATTCTCCCTGGAAAAAGCCATTCTTACCTTTGTGTCCATTTATATTACTGCTGTCATTACCAATAAAGTAGTCTTAGGTATGAAACAACGTAAAGCTATCATTATCATTTCCAGTAAGCCGGAAAAAATTGCACAGCTCCTCATTCACTATGTCGGACGCGGCGTTACCTTCTTTCACGGCGAAGGCGCATATACCAGTCAGGAAAAGCAAGTCATCTACAGCGTAATTAAGTTAACCGAAGTAGCCAAGGTAAAGGCAATCATCAACCGTGTAGATCCTCAGGCCTTTATGACAATCAGCGATGCGTCGGAAGTAGTGGGACAAGGCTTCACCCTTCCTTTAGCACCACCGCCGACAAAACATATCTAAAAAATCTACGCATACTACTTGATAAATTATATTTGAATCACACAGACTACTGTGCATCTACATCATATGTATCTAGCTTTTGTATGTCAGCATGTACTACATGTGAACTAACTATCCAATGAATCAAATTATAATAAAAAAGATAGGTCACGAAATTATTTTCATGACCTATCTTTTTTATTATTGGGAGCTATAGCCGCTGATGAAGCTATACTCCTAGCCATAGTTCGATTAGTAACTATGCTTCACTACTATTTATGATTCATTGTATCACGGTACAACCACACGCTATATTACGATAGAATCGCACATTATATAATAATGCAATCTCAGTATCGCTATGTGCTACTTAATTAACAGTACCTTCTTCTTCCTTGCGGCCCCATACTTTTTCCATCAACTGAGGATAATATTCTTCCACATGCGGCAACAAAATCTGGCCGATTAAGTACAATACCAATTCCGGATTGAACTCTTCCACCAAGGACGGGATACTGATATCCATGTATACGCCACCGTCTTCGGCAATATAATATTTAAAGATTTTAAATTTGCCATTCAACTCGCTAAGATATTCAGCAACTTGACCGCGGCGTTCAGCCGGTACGGCAGCGGACACAGCAATCATCCGTGCCATGGTGAATACCGTATCGTCCAATACGATAAAGAGAGGGAAACGCTGCGAAGCTGCTTCCAGGAAACCTCGATACACAACGGAATTAAATTCATCCGTCATTTCCTCTTTAGTGAACCACTGTAAATTACGTTCTTCCAAAAAGGCATCAAATTTTTTTGCTTTCTCGTTCATTATACACACCTTACCTCTCCACCGACATTGTCGGCTACAGATATAACACACCACACGGCATTGTCATATCTACCCTATTACACATGCACAACGTAGTGCAAGTACTAGTCTTCCATAAATACGCAATGGTTATCTTCGAATGCCTTAATGCGCACTAAGGACTGTACGTTATAACCGGCGCGTTCCAACCGTTCACGACCGGGCTGGAAAGATTTTTCAATAACGATAGCAATCCCTTCTACCGTATCGCCGGCACTTTCTACCAGTTTAGCCAATCCCATCGCTGCTTCACCACTGGCCAAGAAATCGTCGATAATTAAGACTTTTTCGCCGGCCGGCAAGAACCGTTTGGAAATGGTCACATCATAATTTTCTTCCTTTGTATAGGAATATACTACGGAATGATACACATCATCCGTCATAAGAATTGATTTTTTCTTGCGAGCAAATACAAGGGGCACATCCATTTCAATAGCTGCCTGCAAGGCAATGGCAATCCCTGATGCTTCGATAGTTACAATGCGTTCTATGCCGGCATCCTTAAAACGAGCGGCAATTTCCTTACCGATAGCAACAAACAGCTTAGGATCAATTTGATGATTTAAAAAGCTATCTACTTTCAATACGCGATTGTTGAGTACAATCCCTTCTTCGTTGATTCGCTGCTTTAATATATCCATGTTGCTTATAACCTCCCTATGCTTGTCTTATTAATGTATCACTATTTTACCAAGAGGTCAATAAATTTCGACGCTGCCCGTGAAATCGGAGTCAAACGCGAACGAACCAAGACGGTCTTTCTCTCCGGTACTACAATATTTGTTTTAATTTCTACGACCTTGCCTTCCTTCAAGCGATTCTTGAGAAGCATATCCGGTACTAAAGAAATTCCCATGTTGATTTCCACCAAATCCAGCAATACATCAAGGCTTCCCAATTCGAAGGCCGGCTTTTTACAACGATGATTCGTAATTTCATCGAAGAAGGTGCGACTGGCTGCGCCCTGCGATAAAAGAAGCAGTGGTTCCTGTAATAAACGTTCTTCGTCAAATTCGCCCGCATTGGCATACGCCGGACCGCCTACAAAGACATCGCGCATCGGTGCCAGCTCAATAACCTCTAACTGCGGATCCGCCATCAATTCGTCATAGTTATTAACTACTGCTAATTGTGCTTCGCGATCCAACACCATTTGCACGCACTGCGGCGACGGACGATTTGTAATCTGCAACCCCGTTTCCTTTTCTTGCTCCTGCCATTCTTTGAAATACGGCAACAAGAAGTGACGGCATAATGTATCCGTAGCAGCCAGCTTCAGGCTTTCCTGTTCATGCGTAACCCGTTCCTGTAGCTGTGTGACACCATTGTCTAAAATAGAAAACGCTTTTGCTACAGTATCAAATAATTCCTTCCCTTCCGGTGTAAAAGCAACCGACTTGGTGGTACGCTCAAATAATGTAATTTTTAATTCCTTTTCCAGCTGCTTAATGCTCTGACTGATCGCCGACTGCGATACGCCGATGTCCTTAGCGGCCTTAGAAAATGACAAGTGGAGACCCACTCCAAAAAATGTGCGGTATAAATCTGTAGATATGCTCATTTTGATTACCATTCCTTAATTATTATATTTTAAGATTATCTTTACTTATAAGTCTAAACCGTATATACTAATATTGTCAATACACCTACTTAAATTTTATTTAAAATGCTAATAGGTTTATTCTTGTGTTGCTCTCATACGAGGAGGTCATCATGTCAATTTACCGTCTTTATGTCCGTAAACGTTCCGCCTTTGCCCAGGAAGCGGCTCGTGTGCTTCGTACCATTCAAACCGAGCTAGCCGTTCCGGCTACGGCTGTTACAATTTATGAACGCTATGATATCGAAGGCATTTCGCCGGACGCACTGGCTAATGCACAGCGCCTTATTTTCTCCGAACCACCGGTAGATGAAGTCTTCACCGAGCTTCCGGAAGAAGCATCCACACATTTGCTCATCACCGAGTATGTGCCCGGTCAATACGATCAGCGTGCCGATTCTGCCGAACAATGTCTGGCCATGTTGACACTCGAAGCCGGTGCCACTGTTCGCGTAGCACGTGTCTATGCTATTCAAGGCACTATCAGCGATGCTGATTTTGATGCTATTAAATCATATTATATAAATCCGGTGGATTCTCGCGAAGGTACTAAAGAATTACCGCCATCCTTACAACTGGCCATAGAACCGGCAAAACCGGTAGCCCGTCTTACCGGTTTTTGTGCCGCTGATACCGCCGGACTGCAAAGCTACATTGATGACTTAGGACTTGCTATGACCTTGGCCGACTTGCAGTTGATTCAAAGCTACTTTGCCAACGAAGAGCATCGCGAACCAAGCTTAACGGAAATCCGCGTATTGGATACCTATTGGTCCGATCACTGCCGTCATACCACTTTTATGACGGAACTGACGGATATCACCATTGAAGACGCTCCGCTGACAGATCCCATTAAAGCGGCCCTTGCCGAATACACCGACGGTCGTACCGCCATATACCAATCGCGCCACAAAGCACGAACGCTAATGGATATGGCAACTCTTGCCGTCAAAGAACTTCGCGCCCAAGGCGGTCTTACCAATCTTGATGCATCCGACGAAATCAATGCCTGCACTATTATCGTACCGGTCACTGTTGACGATCACGAAGAGGAATGGCTGTTGCTCTTTAAAAACGAAACCCACAATCATCCGACGGAAATCGAACCGTATGGCGGTGCCGCTACCTGTCTCGGCGGTTGTATTCGCGATCCTTTGAGCGGTCGTGCCTATGTATACCAAGCGATGCGCGTTACCGGCTCCGGCGATCCGCGCACACCGCTTGCGGCTACGCCGGCCGGCAAATTACCACAGTATAAAATTACCACCGGCGCTGCCAAAGGCTATAGCTCTTACGGCAACCAAATCGGTCTCGCTACCGGTGAAGTGCGTGAATACTATCATCCCGGTTATGTAGCCAAGCGCATGGAAATCGGTGCCGTTGTCGGTGCCGCTCCTCGTCATGCCGTGCGCCGCGAAGCACCGCAGCCCGGTGATATCGTCGTTCTCTTAGGCGGTCAAACCGGGCGTGACGGCTGCGGTGGTGCTACCGGCTCCTCCAAAGCCCATGACGCAACCTCCCTCAGCACGTGCGGAGCGGAAGTTCAAAAAGGTAACCCCTTAACGGAGCGCAAGACTCAACGCTTATTCCGTCGACCGGAAGTAACGACCCTCATCAAACGTTGCAACGACTTCGGTGCCGGCGGTGTATCCGTAGCCATCGGCGAACTCACTGACGGTCTTCGCATCAATCTTGATGCCGTACCTAAAAAATATGAAGGCTTGGACGGCACGGAGCTTGCCATCTCCGAATCGCAAGAACGCATGGCTTGCGTCATTGAAGCCGCTTCATGGAGCACCTTTAAGTCCTACTGCGACGAAGAAAACGTTGACGCTACTATCGTTGCCGATGTAACCGATCACAATCGCCTCACCATGACATGGCAAGGGGATACCATCGTAGATATTAGCCGCGACTTTTTAAATACCAATGGTGCCAGCCAAAAGCAATCGGCTCACATTACAGCTCCTTCCGGTTCCTTCTTTGCTGACCCTACCGGTGTGCATGGCAATGTCGATGAATTAGGCACTGCCTGGAAAACAACCATGGCCGACCTTTCCATCGCCTCGCAACAAGGATTGAGCGAATGCTTCGATAGCACCATCGGCGCCGGCACAGTGCTTATGCCATTCAGCGGTCTTTATCAAAAGACACCGGTACAGGGTATGGCTGCCAAGTTACCGGTACTAAACGGAGAAACTACGACGGCCAGCCTTATGACTCACGGCTTCCAACCGTACCTGTCCGCCTGGAGTCCTTTCCACGGAGCGCAGTACGCCATTCTCTTATCTGTGGCCAAACTCGTTGCCTTAGGTGGCAAACGTGAAACGGCTTACCTTACCTTACAAGAATATTTTGAACGCCTTGGTGCTGACAAAACCGCATGGGGCAAACCAACAGCGGCGTTACTCGGTGCCTACCAAGCTCAAAAGGAATTAGGTATTGGCGCCATCGGCGGCAAGGACTCCATGTCCGGTACCTTTATGGACTTAACCGTACCGCCTACCTTAGTATCCTTTGCGGTAACGACGGCTCACGTAGACGATATTCTCACACCTGATTTAAAAGAGGCCGGTCATGCTCTTGTTATGCTGCGAGTACCCCGCCAAGCCGATGAAACCCCGGACTGGGATGTATTTAAAGCCCATTGTGATACGATTGCTCGCCTCAACGCCGACCGCCGCATCAGCGCTGCCTATGTCATCGAAGATGGCGGTATCGCTGCTGCCACAGCCAAAATGGCCTTCGGTAATCGCCGCGGTGTATCTTTTGATCCGTCCCTTAGCCCAAGCGATCTCTTCGCACCGCACTACGGTTCTTGGCTGCTTGAAGTCAATGTGCCTACTGCCGATGAACTAACAGAAGACGCTCACACCATTCGCATCGGTACCGTTACCTATGCCGCTGCTATGACCCTGGGCAACGAAACCGTCTCGCTTGACGAACTGGAACGCGCCTATGACGCTACTTTAGATCCTATTTTCCCGCAACATGCGCCGTCCGGTCAGGGTGAAGCCGTTGCCTATATTTATGATCGTCGACCGCAGCCGCGCAGCACCGCTCTCGGTGCCTCACCACGCATTGTAATACCGGTCTTCCCTGGTACAAACTGCGAATTTGACTCCGCTCGTGCCTTTGAACGAGCCGGTGGGATTGCCGATATTGTAGTCATTCGCAATCGTACCGCACAACAGTTAGCCGACTCCATTCAAGTAATGAAGGAAAAAATCGACAACGCCCAAATTCTCTTCTTCCCGGGTGGCTTCAGTGCCGGCGATGAACCGGACGGTTCCGGTAAATTCATGGCTACCCTTTTCCGCAATCCATATCTGACGGAAGCATTGGAAAATTTATTATATAAACGTGACGGTTTGGCTCTCGGCATTTGCAACGGCTTCCAAGCACTCATTAAGCTCGGCCTTTTGCCATACGGCCATGTAGCTCCACTTACCGCCGACAGTCCTACGCTAACCTATAACACTATCGGCCGCCATCTATCCGGTATGGTTCGCACTAAGGTTATCTCCACGCATTCCCCATGGATGTGTGAAGCCAAAGCCGGCGATATTTACACCGTGCCGATTTCTCACGGTGAAGGTCGATTTATTGCTTCACCGGCACAGGTAGTAGAGTTTAATCGCACCGGTCAAATTGCTACGCAGTACGTAGACATGGAAGGTATTGCTTCTTATGATGCACGCTTTAATCCTAATCAATCCGTGGCTGCCATCGAAGGTCTTTTCAGTCCCGATGGTCGTGTCTTCGGCAAAATGGCTCATGTAGAACGCGTTGGCTACGGCGTAGCTAAAAATATCCCCGGTGAAAAGGTAATGCCTATCTTTACCTCCGGCGTCAATTACTTCAAAGCCTAATTACTTCAAAGGCTAAATACTTCAAAAGTTAATTACTTCTGAAGTTAACGCTCTGCATATAAGCATGTGTGTAGACACCTATATGCTCTCTATGCAGCACAACCACAGCGATGCAAAACACGGTTTCCCTATCGGTAACCGTGTTTTCTTCTGATTGCCTCTAATGCATGAAGGTTACGCATAATTTATATACTACTTAATAAGAAAATTATGAGATTTGTTGCCGTAAATATTGATTATCCCGAAAAATACGGGTATCATAGTGGATAGCGAATAATTTTAGGGGCATAACAAGCTCTTCTTATTCTCATGAAAGGATGTATACCATGCATTGCGCACAAAAATTGACAGATAATATCTATTGGATCGGCAGTAACGATTGGGACACCGAACGTTTTGAAAATTTATTTCCCATTCCCTTAGGCGTTAGCTATAACTCCTATTTTATCGACGATGAAAAAACTTGTATCGTCGATTCCGTTGACGACAGCATTCGTCAAGAATTCTTTGACAATGTAGAACATTTACTGAACGGTCGTCAGTTGGACTACCTTATCGTAAACCACATGGAACCGGACCATTGCTCCACCTTGGTGGAACTCATCGACCGCTACCCGAACGTAAAAATGGTAGGTAACCGTACTACCTTCCGCCTGTTTGAACAGTTCTACGGTCGTCCGTGCCCGGATAACTACTATGAAGTAAAAGAAGGCTCCACCATCGAGCTCGGCAAACACACCTTGCATTCCTACACAATGCCGATGGTACATTGGCCGGAAGTAACCTGTACCTTTGAATCCACTACAGGTATTCTTTTCTCCGCCGATGCCTTCGGTACTTTCGGTACGATTAACGGCAACATCTTTGCGGATCAGCTTGATTTTGAACGCGTATACGAAGACGAAGCACGTCGCTACTACACCAATATCGTAGGTAAATACGGTGTTCAGGTACAAAACGCGATAAAAAAAGCGTTGCCGTTGGGCATTAAAATGATTGCTCCGCTTCACGGCCCGATTTGGCGTACACCGGAAAGCATCAACTACATGATTCAAAAATACATGCACTGGAGCACGTACTCCGCCGAAAAGAAAGGCGTTGTTATCGCTTTTGGTTCCATGTACGGCAACACCGCCGAAATGGCACAGCAGCTTGCCAAGCTATTATCCTTACGCGGCATTACGGACATTAAAATTTATGACGTATCCAAAACCAACGCATCCTACATCATTGCCGATGCTTGGAAATACAGTCATCTCGTTTGTATGGCACCGACCTATAACCTCGCTCTGTACTTGACCATGGAAAACCTTCTTTATGAATTGAAGGCATTGAACTTCCACAATCATAAGGTATCCATCGTCGGTAATCACTCTTGGGCCTCCGCAGCCATGAAGCGCATGGTAGATTACTTCACCAACGAATTCAAGGATATGGAAATTGTCGGTACACCGCTCGACATCCGCGGTGCTCTTCATCCGTCACAGCGTCCGCTGTTTGAAAAATTAGCTGACGACATCGTTGCCTCCATTAACGCTACGGAAATTAAAACATTCAGCCTCTAAGAGTTTTCTCTCGGCTGGTTACAAAGAATTTTCTTTTGACTGATTGGCAAACAAAAAAATATAAATCGTTCACCTTACACACATTACAGGCGACTACAAACCTGTACCGGTAATGCGTGACACCATAAAAGAGGCTACTTTTCAATAAGGTAGCCTCTTTTTTTATTGAATTTTTTCACCATCCACTTTACTTCATTAGGGATGCATGACAAATTTATATAACTCATGTCTTTTCTAACGAGAATAACGTGATACAATAAAGAGTACCTATTTACAGGTACTTATTCCATTGCTATGTATTCGGAATATCGTTTCCGGATCTACAAGAAAGGAGATTTGACACAATGACTACGTCCAATGTAACAGCTTCAGACAGAAAGCTTCTCGACCTTTTGGCGGATGACGCCAAACTTACTGCCGCACAACTGGCGGCCATGCTCAATACTACGGAGGAAGCCGTCGCGGCACGCATTGCCGAATTTGAAGCGGACGGTATCATCCGTGGCTATCAGGCGATTGTAGACTGGGAACGCGTCGATGCTAATAAATCCATGGCACTCATTCAATTACAGGTAGTGCCCGAACCGGAACAAGGCTTCGATAAATTAGCACACCGCATCATGCAGCTCGACCAAGTAGAAGGGGTATACCTCATGTCAGGCGGCTACGACTTAACCGTTGTCGTGCAAGGTGAAAGCATGCGTGACATCGCCCTTTTCGTAGCTCGTCGCCTATCCACTCTCGATGGCGTCCGCGCTACAATGACCCACTTTATTTTGAGCCGCTATAAAGATAGAAATGTAATCTATCATGATGAGGCTGTTCGCGAAACAAGGAGCTATGTATTCGATGATTAATTATTCCGACTTTTTAAATAAAGAAGTGGCTGCTATCAAGCCTTCCGGCATTCGCCGTTTCTTTGATATTGCCAGCGAAATGGACGATGTGATTTCTCTTAGCATCGGAGAACCTGATTTTTCTACACCATACCATATCCGTGAAGCCGGTATCGATGCGTTAGAGCAAGGGAAAACTTGGTACTCCCCTAACCGCGGCTTTATGGAACTGCGCAATGAAATCAGTCACTGGTTCTCTCGCAAATATCAGGTAGACTACGACCCGTCTACGGAAGTACTCGTATCCGTCGGCGGATCGGAAGCTATTGATTTATGTCTGCGCACCTTAGTCAATCCCGGCGATGAAGTACTCATTGTCGTCCCCAGCTTTGTATGCTACATACCTATGACCGAACTGGCTATGGGCATCCCCGTGCCGGTACAAACCACGGCAGAAGATAATTTCCGACTCACTGCCGAAAATCTTCGCCGTCACATTACGCCGAAAAGCAAGGTACTGGTGTTTCCCTTTCCGAACAATCCTACCGGTGCCGTTATGCGCCGCGAACATTTAGAAGAAATTGCTGCCGTTGTTAAAGAGCATAATCTCATGGTTCTTTCCGATGAACTATACAGTGAGCTCACCTATGGTGATGAACCGCATACCACCATCGCTTCTTTGCCGGGCATGAAGGAACGCACCATCGTCATTAACGGTTTCTCCAAAGCCTATGCCATGACGGGTTGGCGCCTTGGTTTTGCCGTAGGACCGGAACCAATTATTACACACATGACCAAGGTTCATCAGTACGCTATTATGAGCGCACCTACCATGGCACAATATGCTGCCGTCGAAGCTTTGCGCAACGGCGACAAGGATATCGTCTACATGCGCGATCAATATGATTTGCGTCGTCGCCTTTTAGTAGACACACTGAATCAACTGGGATTAACCTGCTTCGAACCGGAAGGGGCCTTCTATGTGTTCCCTGACATTCGCAGTACCGGTCTAACCTCGGAAGAGTTCTGTGAAAAATTATTGTATTCACAACACGTCGCCGTAATACCGGGCAATGCCTTCGGCGATTGCGGTGAAGGCTTTGTTCGTATCGCCTATGCTAACTCGTTGGAAAATGTAAAAGAAGCATTGCGGCGAATTAAAGTATTCTTGGATACGCTAGAAAAATAAATACTGTTATAAAAAGTGATTGCCCTATATTGCAAGCGCGTCATTCGTAAGACCTGACCGCTAAGATATAGGGCAATCACTTTTTATAATTTCTCAGTGTATCTTCATACTCATTCATATAGTCTTCCTGCGTATCAATAGGTGCTTCCTTCGGTGGCACCCGATACGATGAGGTATCTTGCTCGTAATAGCGCATATCCTCCGGCCAATCCCCCGGACATAACCCCTCCGGTGCATAAGCGGCTTGTACCTTCGACGCTACCGCAAAAGGCCATCCGCAATAGTCCTTGAGGCGCCACAGATGAAGATCATCCAGAGTAGCCCCGCTATGTGAGCAATCATGACTCTTCCAAGCTGCATACTTATTTACATACTCATCCAACATATCTTTGTCATAGGTCTTTCCCGTCATGCACACGGTACCGCTTTCAATAACAATCGGCAATATACTTTCACCATACGTTTCCAAGAGCGCTCTCGCCAAGGTATCGTAAATCATACGCAACCAAACTGTCATAGCCTCCTGAGTATACAGGTCTACATAATATCTACAGGTAATGCGCTCTTCATCTGAACGAAACCAGTGGTGAACGGTCTTGCGTGTTCTATCACAGCCAATAACATATAGATTTTTTAATTTACAAAAGCTCCTTTGGTCGATAGATTCGCTTTGCATTTTCATAGAATACAGCCTCCCACGCTTCTTCCGGCACAATATGCTTTGTAAAGTTAATGTAATCCCCATAATTTGCCAGCGGCCAATCCGTCCCGAACATAAAACGCGAATAATCTTGCAAAATTGTCAGCTGACCTTTCAGTTGCTCTACAAAATACGCATTCTTACGATAGAATGCTTCCTCATCGGGAAGCTTACCGGCCAAAATTCCGGATAAGTCGGCAGCTACGTTTTGATTTTTCATCATAACTGCTACAGCATCCATAAACCACGGCTCACCCATGTGGCACATGACAAATTGTACATGAGGATGACGTACCGCCGCATCATCCAATACCATGGGGTGACTGTATTTTAATAGTGCCGTATCCGTTGCCGTAAGACCGGTATGGACTGCTACAGGTTTATTATACTTCTCTGCCAATTCATAAATCGGATCAAATCGGGACTCATAAATATAAAAATAGCTGTAGCCGGGATAAAATTTAATTCCCACACAGGTATCACGTCTAAGGTGTTCTTCCAATAGCGGCATCTGCTCTTCAATACGATTAAAATCAAAGGTTTGATGGCCAATGCCTACACAGTAGCTCAAGTGCTGTGGATACTCACAGTTCGTCTCCGTAATCGGCTTATTCCCCATTACAATCCCGTGTACTACATTATGTTCTTTATAGGTATCGGCCAAATGTGCCGCTGTATTTACATGACCTGCCTCTTCGGCAATCACATCCCAATAGCCCCCTTGCTCAAAATGAAGATGGGCATCAATAATTTTCATCTATGATAACCTCCATTGTGTACAATATATTTCTATCCTTATTATAGCATAGCTGTAAAGTAAGAAACGGCAGCCTTGTGATGACAGGAACACTTTTCATCATCGTCCCTGTCATCACAATGACTGCCGTCATCATAACTACTATCTTACTTTACATTTAACTGTCCATGTAATTCCGCATCGGAGTGTATAGTCAGCCACCTATTCATCCTATAAGTTCACGTACCTTGGCAATGGCTTCCAATACATCCGCCACAATATAATCAGCACCGGCGACTTTAAGCTCATCCCGTGCCGCTTCACCGGTAAGACCGGTCAAAGTAGCCACGCTGATGGCATCTATTTCTTTGGCCGCCAATATATCAGCTACACTGTCACCGATAATATACACGGTGTCCTCTTTACGGTACCACCGCTCCGGTTCCGTCGCGTAGGATACATAGTTTGCCGGCGCATTGCCCCACCAAGCTGCTTGATAGGTAAAAGGATTTGGCTTGTCCCACCGGCCATAGCCCAATTGTGTTTCTACCATTGTGGCATCATCCTTAGTTCCTACGTGATTTTTTGCAAAGAGTGTCCACAGGCCAAGATCCGTAAGCGGCGTTTTTGCTTCATGCAGCGTCCGCCCCGTACCAATCCCGATAACGACACCTGCCTGCTTCAATTCTTCTAAGGCTGCTCGCAGCGTAGGTACATCGGCTAAGGGTGTTTCTCGATGTAAAAAACCCGGCTTCCCCGTCGCTTCATCTCCGAGATACCAATTCTGAAACAGGCGAACATGCATATCCCATAAGGCTCCGCCCAAATCGGCCCAGCCTTGGCCACCCATGCGTTCTTCCGCCAACTGCGCCAAGGAGGTAAATACGCCATCCTTATCCGTATCAGCAGGGATGTGTGACTGTAACCATTGCAAGACTTCCTGTGGCTCCGGTCGCCGACTGGTAGCAAAATAGTCCCGCCAACGGCATACTACCGCATCGGTAATGACACGTACGCCGTCACAGGGAAGTGCAGCTTCCGGCATAGCTTTTCGCTTTTCCTCGGTCATCATCGCCATGGTAGCTACAATGTGTGCGTGATTCATATCCCAATTCGAATTAATTCCGAATTGTTTAAGCCATGCCAACAGACGATCATTGTCCCAGTAATACGTTCGCAAGTGCCGCACCGTTTCCTCCGGCGGATTCATATCAATGGATTCATTAAGACGACCTAAATAGGCCGGACTTTTATACCATTCCCATACGGTTAACGCCGATACGTCAAAGCAACGCTCCTCACTGAGCAGTACACCATCCACATCAAACAACGCATAGTTCATATATATCTTATTGCCTCCTGTTGTATCAAAAAGTTTTATCGAGGTGACCCACTTCTTTCTTATTACCTTGTTTGTGGCTGCGTCGGCTTAATTCCGCCATCACAGCTTGTAACGTAATGCCACGGTCTTCCCATAATACAGCCAAATGGTACAACAAATCTGCAGATTCTGCAATGATTTCTTGTTTATTGCCATTTTTTGCCGCAATAATTACCTCTGCACTTTCTTCGCCAATCTTTTTTCCTATTTTATCGATGCCGGTACGCAATAAATATTCCGTATATGATGTTTCACTATGTGTATGCCTGATCGCTTCAATACGCCGCGCCAGGTCGGCTAAAACATGAGGCCCTTCCGCTTCGCCGTCTGCGGGAAGCAATGTATCGTAAAAGCACGATTCCGCTCCGGTATGACATGCCGGTCCGGCCGCTTTCACTCGCACCAACAGTGTATCCGCATCACAATCAGTGGCAATGGATACAACCTGCTGCGTATGTCCCGACGTACCGCCCTTATGCCACAGTTCTTGACGACTGCGACTATAGAACCACGTTTCACCATCCGTTAAGGTTCGACGCAAGGACTCTTCATTCATGTATGCCACCATAAGCACCTTATCGGTGCGCTCCTCTTGTACGACTGTCGGAATCAATCCTTGTTCGTTATAAGTCAATCGCCGTACAATTGCCGTTATCTCCTCACTTGTCATATCTATCGCCCTCTTCTCTCTTCGAAAATCTATGCCCGTCTATGTCCGAGACACTGTCATCAATTTATAGCCGTACCGGTATACCCTTACTCTTCAACAATCGTTTAATATCACTGATGGCAACGCGTCTAAAATGAAAAATCGACGCAGCCAAGGCAGCGTCAACCTGTGCCTGTGTAAATACGTCTACAAAATCTTCTGCTTTACCGGCCCCTCCGGAGGCAATAACGGGTATATGCAATTCCTTCGTAAGTCGCCTGCACAGCTCAATGGCAAAGCCCTCCGTTTCACCATCCTGGTCCATGGCATTAATGCATATCTCTCCGGCCCCCAATGCTTCGCCTTGCTTGGCCCAGGCAATGGCATCGAGGCCCGTATCTTCTCGGCCGCCCTTCACATATACATGCCAGCTGTCGCCATAACGCTTCGCATCAATGGATAGTACCACACATTGGCTGCCATATACTTCAGCCGCTTCACGAATCAATGCCGGTCTTCGTACGGCTGCGGAATTAACAGATACTTTATCGGCACCGGCTTTTAAAAGGGCATCAAAATCTTCCAACGACCCTACACCGCCACCGACGGTAAAGGGGATGGTAATTGTCTCCGCTACCGCTCTGACTACATCCAGAAAAATACTTCGTCCCTCGTAGGAGGCGGTAATATCATAGAAAACGAGTTCATCTGCACCTTCGTCGCTGTAACGTTTCCCCAGTTCTACCGGATCGGCTACATCCTTTATATTCTTAAATTGCTGTCCCTTTACTACGCGCCCATTGCGTATATCAAGACAAGGTACGATACGCTTTGCCAGCATACGCTTCCTCCTTTGTAATCATTACTTTTCATTCTGTAGCTGCCGAATGTCTGCCATTGTTACGGCGCCTTCGTAAAGAGCCCGCCCCGTAATGGCACCGTAAAGGCCTACGTCACGACACTGCTCCAAATCGGCTACACGGCTGATACCGCCGGAAGCGATAATGTTTATACCACCCAATGCATGTGCTGCCGTAAGCGCCGGTATATTAGGGCCCGTCATCATACCGTCACGACTAATGTCTGTATAAATAAAGGTCGTTACACCACGATGCTTCATAGCACCAATAACGTCCAATGCCCGTTGCTTGCTGGTAGCTACCCAACCGTGTGTGGCTACAAAACCATCACGGGCATCTACAGATACGGCAATAGCTTCGCTGCCGTAGCGCTGCACTATCGTTTCAACCCAATCCGGATCGGCTACGGCTTTAGAGCCGATAATCACACGACGCACACCGCTTTCTAAATAATCCGCCACTGCTTCCTCACTGCGAATGCCGCCACCTACCTCAATGGGAATCGTTACGGTCTTCGCAATGCGAGCTATACAATCACGACTGGTTCTGGTCCCCGCAAAGGCTCCGTCTAGATCAACGATATGGAGCCAAGCGGCACCTTCGTCAGCTAACTTCTGTGCCATCGCCACCGGGTCATCGCCATATACAGTGGCCTTGTTCTTTTCTCCTTGTTTAAGTCGTACACATCGTCCGCCCTGTATATCTATGGCCGGAAATACAATCATAGGTGCTCTTCCTTTCTACGCGCTTCATACACATACATCTATCTGCGCACATCTACATCCAATATCTATATGCGCTTCATTATTTATCTGCCTTTCTGGATTCATGTACAGGTCTAGCTCTACATGCATTTCTACTCTTTCTCGATTCACCATGGTAACTACCTTTGCTTCGCAATCACGGCTATAGACACTGCCGCAAATTTACCAATAGCTGATGACCAACGGCACCGCTTTTTTCCGGATGAAATTGCATGCCAATGAGTCCTTCGCCCGTCACAATCCCCGGTATGGGCTGACCGTTATAATCCGCATACGCCAGGACATCATCGGACAGCGGTGGTATTTTACCATAGGAATGAACAAAGTACACATATGGTGACGATGGCAAATCCCCGGCCAGTGGATGTTCGTCACGAAACACCAACTCATTCCAACCCATATGAGGAATCTTTGGCACATTAGTTAGTTTTTCAATCCGTCCCGGCAAGAAGCCTAAGCACGGAACCGCACCATCCTCATAGGAAATATCATATAACAGTTGCATTCCCAGACAGATACCGACCAATAGCTTCTTCGCTTCTACCCGTTCACGCAGTACCGGCACTAGACCGGTAGCTTCCAACGCAGCCATAGCCGGTGCCGCCGCTCCGACGCCGGGCAATACTACGATAGGTGCTTGCTTAATTTCGGCCGCCTCCTTAGTGAGTACCGGTTCATAGCCGGCCCGCGTCAATGCATAGCCTACATTAGCTACATTGCCGACACCATAATCTACAATGGCTACCTTCATCTTACAGTACTCCTTTCGACGATAACACCGCTGTCGAGTTAAGCCGTGTTACTGCTTGGCGCACTGCATGCGCCCAGCTTTTAAACACCGCTTCCGCCTTATGATGGTTATTAGTTCCATAAAGGCAACTGATGTGAAGATTACAAGCGCTGTGCACGGCAAATGCATAGACGAATTCGCGAACCATCTCGGCTTCCATCGTTCCCAAATACGGTGCGCTAAATTCCACATCGAACACCGTATAGGGTCGCCCGCTAAAATCAATAACCGTGCGCACCAAAGTTTCGTCCATAGGGCAATAGAAGTGACCGTACCGTGCGATTCCTTTTTTATCGCCCAATGCTTCTTTGAATGCTTCGCCCAGCACGATACCGATATCCTCTACCGTATGGTGCGTGTCAACATCCAGGTCCCCGGTTGCCTCTATCTGTAAGGTGAAACCGCCATGTACGGCAAACAAGGTCAGCATATGATCAAAAAAGCCAATGCCCGTCGTTCCTGTAAAGCTTCCGTCGCCATCTAGTATCAGCGTCAGCGCAATATCTGTTTCTTTTGTTGTTCGCCGCAGCGATGCTTGCCGTACGGCTGTATCTTCCATAGGTCTCCCTTCTTTCTTCATAACCATGTTGTTACTCTGCTTTGCCATCTCTGTTACCGTGCCAATAGTATGCATTATCTATTGACTTCTTGTCATTAACGCTATGGCTTCACTACCTTTGCCAAGGTTTTTAAAATACGCGTATTAATAGACTCGGTTGTTACTGTAATGCGTAGACCTCCGTGTAGTGGATGACCGGCACCGTAATACTTCACCAGGATTCCTTCTTCCAACAAAGCTTCATAAATAGCTGTTGCTTTCGGCGAAGTAACAAATAAAAAATTCGTCTTGCTAGGCACCACGGCAATATCCGGCAACGCCTCAATGTCCGCTATCATGCGATCTCGTTCGCTACATACTGTGCTTACTCCGGCTAACACCGCATCCTTGTACCGCAAAGCTACACGCCCCAAGGCTTGGCTAAAGGCATTCAAATTATACGGTGGCTTTACGCGACTCAATAAATTTATATTTTCCTTTTGACTGACAATATACCCCAATCGTGCGCCGGCAAGGCCGAAGGCTTTTGACAAGGTACGAAGCACAAAAAGATTATCATAGGTATCAATCGCCGGAATAAGGGACACTTCAGGAGCGGCAAACTCCATGTACGCTTCATCGAGGAGCACAATGCCCGGTGCTGCTTCGATAAGTCGTTCTAACTCTTCACGCTGCCACGGTCGTCCCGTAGGATTATTCGGATTGCAAAGATATACAATCTTAGGTTGCTCTTTGGCAATCGCTACCAACATACCTTCTACATCATGTTCATAGAATCCCGTATCCGGTACGGCCACCACACGTCCCCCCATACCGGTAACACCCAGCTGATACATTTCAAAGGTAGGCGTGTGGATCAATGCCGTATCGCCGGGGGCAATGAACGCCTGTGCCATGAGACCCAAAATATCGTCACCGCCATTAGCCAAGAGCACCTCGTCCTGTGTGCGGCCTACGTAGTCGGCAACTAAGCTGCGCAGTTCATCGGCATAAGGTTTTGGATAATGCTGAGGTGCCGTGTTTTGTAATTCCTCCAGCAGCGCCTGACGTATTTCAGGCAAGTCCCAAAGAGACTGCGCACTTTCATTGGCATTGACCGCTACCGGTACAGTGATGGGGCTAACCGCATAGGGTATCAATTCTCTCAGCTCCGGACGGAGCCACGCTAAATGTTCTGTTTCAGTTTTCATTCGTTACCTCCTCACTGTGACGCACCGCCACCGATGCAGCATGACCGTAAAGACCTTCGGCCTTAGCCAATGCTTCCACCTTATGTGCAATAGCTGTTAAGGCTTGTTTATCATAAGACAAAATACTACTTCGTTTACTGTAGTCATATACGCCTAAAGGCGATGAAAAGGCAGCCGTTCCCGAAGTAGGCAATGTGTGATTGGGACCTGCAAAATAATCCCCCACCGGTTCCGGCGTATAGTGCCCCATAAAAATCGCACCGGCGTTTTCTACTTTAGGAAGCCATATCTCCGGATTATCCAAGGCAAGCTCCAAATGCTCCGGTGCAATACCATTCATAACTGCCACTGCTGTTTCGATATCCGGGGTAACGAAGACACGCATCCAACGTTCCACGGAAGACCGCATAATTTCTTCTCGCGGCGCGCCTGTCATTTGTCGCTCTACTTCCGCCACTACCTGCTCTGCCATTGCTTTATCCGGTGTTGCTAAATAGACGGCTGCCATCGGATCATGCTCTGCTTGTGCAAGCAAGTCGGCCGCTACCCAAGTAGGATTAGCCGAGCTGTCGGCGATAACGCCTACCTCACTGGGCCCGGCAATCATATCAATGCCAACCGTGCCAAACACCTGTTTCTTTGCCGTCGCTACATACATATTACCGGGCCCTACAATTTTATACACCGGACGAATCGTTTCCGTACCGTATGCCAAGGCAGCAATCCCCTGCGCACCGCCAACGCGATACATTTCATCTACACCGGCTACATGAGCAGCCGCTAAAATATATGGATTAATGCGCCCGTCCTTATTCGGAGGGCTAATCATAACTAACGAGGGAACACCGGCTACCTTTGCCGGCACTGCATCCATCAATACCGTAGACGGATACGCAGCTCGGCCGCCGGGTACATATAAACCTACGCGGCGAATCGGTGTAATATGTGTACCTAGGCGTACACCGGGACGAAATTCCTTGATCCAGCTTTTCATAATTTGTTCTTCATGATACACGCGAATATTATCGGCTGCCTCTTGAAGAATCGCCACCATCTCCGGTCCTACTTCCTGCAGTGCCTCTTCTATCTCGGCTTCACTGATGCGCAGGTCTTTACAATTACAACCGTCAAATTTTTTATTGTACGCCAACACCGCTGCATCACCGTTTGCCTTCACATCGGCAAGGATAGCCGCTACGGTGGCATCTACATCATTTTGTTCCGTTTCCGATCGCGCCGTCACTTTGCGCAAACGCTCTGCATCCCAATCTGCTGTTATTTCAATCCATTCCATCTTCGGTTCCTCCTTTAGTACAGGCAATTATCCGATTTATAGCCTTGCGTTTAAACCGAAAAGCCCCTTTATTTACAATCAAGCGCGCACTTAAGTCCATAAAGAATGTCAACGCTTCCAATCCGTTTTCACGCAGTGTGTTACCTGATTCTACAATATCAACAATGACATCAGACAATCCCACAAGAGGTGCGAGCTCCACGGACCCGTTGAGCGGTACGATATCTACTCGTTCCCCCAAGGATGCATAGTACTTTCTGGCAATGGCAGGGTACTTCGTGCCTACTACCAGCCGCCGTCCCGTCGGTAAGGAACGCCCCTTAATGCCGGCTACTGCCATGCGACATCGTCCTACACCTAAATCACATATTTCATACAAGCTGTAGCTATGCTCTTCCAATATATCCTTCCCCACCACGCCGACATCGGCAGCACCGCGCTCTACATAAACAGGTACATCCGGTGATTTGACTAAGGTAATTTTAAAAGAGTCCGTGTCATCGACAAAAATGAGTTTACGACTTGTTTCGTTATACTCGGGAAAGTGGATTCCCGCTGCTTCTAAAAAGGCAATGACCTGCTCACTTATGCGGCCCTTTGCCAATGCTATATGTAACATATATACCCCCATATGACTGTTTTACTTGTCCAACTACTGTACGTCGACTCCATATCACCGATAATCTGTGTGCTCATCGACTGCGTCTCGATATTCTGCAGTCGTTAGCCAAAGTAGTTTTTGCATTGACATATCCGATTGTCCGGTAAAACCGGCTTCATCATAAGTAAATACCCAACGTGCTTCATTTGTATGTATCGGCGTGCCTTCCTTCACAGCTATTGTGCGCCATCCGTTATGACGAAGTATTTCAACACTGCGCCAAATAGTAGCATCCGATTTGCTATAAAAGATAAGAATGTCCAAATCCTTGTCTTCTGCTTTTTTCTCGCCGTACAGTTCGATATACTCTCGCAATAATTGTAAATTTAGACCAAAACCACAAGCCGGCCGCGCCTTGCCGAATTTACCGGCCAACTCATTATAACGACCACCGGACACCAGTGCATAAGGTGCTCCCAATGCGTAAATTTTAAACATCATATCCGTGTAATAGTCCAGATGATTTGAAGCAATAAATTCTAAATAAATGCGTTCCTGCGGACGTATCCAACGCAACTCACGCACAATCCGGTCCAAACGTTCCAACGCATTACGCATAGTATCGTTTTTACAGAAACTGCGTACCGTTTCGATTACATCCTCATAAGGACCGCCGGACATGGCCAATGTTTCCAATATGGTAACGTATTCCTCGTCAATATGCCAACGCGCAGACAATTCTCGAATGGCCATACCATTACGAGCTTCCATGGCCAGTTCAAAAGCTTCTTGCTGCTCCTTCGTCAGGTTCATTGCCTCGTAAAGCCCTTTCATATATGCTACGGAACCAATCGCTGTTTGACATTGAGTCACACCAAGTGTTTCCACAATCTTTAGTGCCATATCCAATAATTCACTGTCACAATCCGTTGCATCACTGCCAATAATTTCTGCCCCGGCCTGCAAGAATACATGTCCTGCCGAATGCTTTCCCTGGTAAGGTAAAAACACCGGAGAAATATATGCATATTTAGCATATGCATCACGATTCTTATACTCCTGTGCTACCGATTGAATTAAGGATAAGGTAATATCCGAACGCAATGCCAGCACTTCACCGTCCCTATCGATCGTCTTAATACAATCTTTTTTTATGTGTGGTGCATATTGACTATATAAATCGTACGACTCAAATAACGGTGTATCAATCATCCGGTATCCATGTACCGCAAAGATATCCCAAATTGCCGTCTGCATGGCACTGATTGCCAAAAGCTCTTGATGATTACTATTCTTTGCTGTCTCTAATAAGGTATCCATCCATATCACAACTTTCTCTTTCATTTCTCAAGATTAGCTTACTTGCTATTACTCTTTTTCTCTTTATTATGATAAAGTACGAAATTATTATAACATACTCCATTCAAATTGCAAGAAAAAAAGCTTCATTACCGCTATTCGGCAATGAAGCTTTTCTATATCTACTATAATTTTACATCATAAGACAACAAAGTAATGAATCTTACACACGATCCAATGCCTGTGCCAAATCATCAATCAAATCATCGGCATTTTCAAGACCGACGGAGATACGAATCATATCTTCCGATACCCCGGCTGCCTTCTGCTCTTCCGCATTCAACTGCGCATGTGTTGTGCTGGCCGGATGAATCACAAGAGATTTCGCATCGGCTACATTAGCCAGATTAGAGAAGATTTGCAATGCATCTACAAAAGCAATTCCTTCCTTTACGCCGCCTTTAATGCCAAAGGTAAAGATACCACCTACACCCTTCGGATAGTATTTATCAGCCAATGCTTTATAAGGACTATCCGGCAATTCAGGATAGTTCACCCAAGCTACTTTCGGATGCTTGCTCAAGAAATCAACTACCTTACGCGCATTTTCTACATGCCGTTCCACACGAAGCGACAATGTTTCAATGCCCTGCAGGATAAGCCATGCTGCCAACGGAGTCAGGGTGGCACCGGTATCACGAAGGAGCTGAGCCCGTGCTTTTACGGTGAACGGAATCGGTAGATCACCATACACAAGACCATTGTAATGCGTATCCCCTTCTACAAAGCCCGGATAACGGCCGCTGGCTTTATAATCAAAATTGCCGCTTTCCACAATAATACCTGCAATGGTTGTACCGTGACCACCGAGGTACTTCGTAGCAGAATGAACAACTACATCCGCACCATGTTCAAACGGTCGAATCAAGTACGGCGAACCGAAAGTGTTATCTACGATAAGAATGATACCGTGCTTATGCGCAATGTCGGCAACGGCTTGAATATCTACCAGATTAATATTCGGATTACCAATGGATTCAATGTACAATGCCTTCGTATTATCATCGATAGCCGCTTCAAATTCATCAAGTACATCCGGATTTACAAATTTTGTAGTAATACCAAAACGTGGCAATGTAGCACTAAACAAATTGTAAGTGCCTCCATATAGCGTAGAAGCAGCTACAATGTTATCGCCGGCAGAAGCAACATTTTGAATAGCGTAGGCAATGGCAGCCGATCCGGAGCCAACAGCTAATGCACCGGCACCACCTTCAAGTTCAGCCACACGAGCTTCCAAAACATCATTGGTTGGATTGCCGAGGCGAGAATAAATACCGCCGGCATCCTTTAATGCAAAACGGTTAGCTGCTTGTTCTGCACTTTCAAAAACATAACTGGTAGTCTGATAAATCGGTACTGCACGCGATCCGGTAGGATCTAATTTATGGCCTGCATGTAATTGGATGGTTTCAAATTTGTACTGTTTATTGTTGCTCATAATTCTCTCTCCTTCTCGCCGGTTTCTCACGCCGGCTAATAAAAAATATCTCTTATTGGCCACAACTGTGGCTAACTTTGTCCTTCATTTTTTTAATTTGCTCTATGATGTACGGCGTTTCTTGATACACATAGTAATTTAACCAATTAGTAAATAATAATGTACCTGTGGAACGCCATCTAACAATGGGGTCTCTGCGGGGATCATCATTGGGATAATAATTTTTAGGCACCTCAATATCCAGCCCTAATGCCACATCGCGTTCATATTCCTTTTGCAGTGTATCTCTATCGTATTCAGCATGACCAAACACAAAAATATGCTTATTATCTAAGCTGCGAACTACTGCTGCCCCTGTTTCTTCTGATTCTGCGAGGATTTCCAGTTCTTTTTGTTCGCGAATGCGCTCGATAGGTACCGTTGTGTGACGGGAATGCGGCATGTAGAATACTTCATCCATACCTCGCAAAAGCATGGGCCGTGTATTGTTTACCTTATTTTCAAAAACACCGAACAACTTCGTCGGCAATGTTTCCTTATCAATCCCGAAATGATAATAAATACCTGCTTGCGCTCCCCAGCATATATAGAGAGTGGAATATACATGACTCTTACTCCATTCCATAATACCGGTTAGTTCATCCCAATAATTTACCTCTTCAAAAGGCATCAATTCCACCGGTGCACCGGTAATAATCATTCCATCAAAATAATTTTCCTTAATAGCATCAAAAGTACGATAGAAGGTTTGTAGATATTCCTTCGTCGTATTAGCTGCCTTATGGGAGGCCGTATATAACAGTGTAATTTCCAGCTGTAACGGCGTATTGCTAAGCGCTCGTAAAATCTGTGTTTCCGTTGCTTCCTTCGTAGGCATTAAATTCACAATTAAAATCTGTAACGGTCGGATATCTTGCGTTTCCGCACGCTTTGTATCCATCACAAAAATATTTTCCTCCGCCAGCTTCTCAATGGCCGGCAACTGTTTGACTACCGTTATCGGCATGTCTGCTCCCTCCTGCCTCAATGTATGTTCTCTTTGTCTTTCTCAACCCCTTTAATTTCTATCGGGCAAAGGTCTCTCACCTCTTCGCACCGATTATCTCTCTTTTGTTCTCAATGTAAACATGTTATATATCTTCGTTGTTCTCTCTGCTCTCTTATCTTTCTCTTCTTGTTATAACTCTCTTCTGTTCCTCATTAAGCTCCTTTATATACCTTTTTCTAATCGTTATGCACTCACCTCTTAACCAGTTTCTCTCTAATCAAAACCATAACGCTTGCCACGGTTATCGCTAAGCTGTACCTCGTAATAAAAAAACGTCCTCATTCGCTTTCGCGAACAAGGACGTTATACTCATTGTAACGTGTTACCACCTTGCTTCAGATAAAGCTCACACTCTATCCCTCAACCGGTACGTCTTCCCCCGGGAAGATTATACCGCGGCACTGTAACGGTTGCATCCGTCAAGACTAAAGCTTTCGCATTCCGCCTTGATGACTCCCGGACCATTTTCACCGCATTCCTTTGCATCCCCTTTCACCTAACGGGACTCTCTGTGCCAACACCCTGCGGGTACTTATCCATTCATTGTCTCTACATTGTGTTATTGTTTCGATGTGATAACTATAGCAGTTATTTCCCACGCTGTCAACAGGATTTTTATATTTTTTCTCGTCCCAGCTGACAGACCTACTTATATTTTGCTACATCAAGACGCATCAACGCCCGTGCTAATGCTAATCTAGCCCGGTCGATATCGATATCTTCAGAACGTTCCTTCAATCGTTTTTCCGCACGTTCCTTAGCACGTTGTGCGCGATTCACATCAATTGAGGCCGGTACCTCACAATTAGGGGTAACAATCGTAACTTCGTCGGGATGCACATCCATAAAGCCGCCGAACACCGCAAAATAATGTGACCCACCGTCTGCAGTATCAACTCGTAGCGGCCAAATCGAAAGAGCAGCTACCATCGGTGCATGCTTTGGTAAAATACCAAGCTCGCCGCCTACGGAGCGTGCTACAATAAAGCTCGCTTCACCGCTGAAGACGGTTTCATCGGGGGTTATGATATTTAAACGCACTGTGCGCGCACTACTCATAGCTTATTCCCCCTTTCCCAGCATTTCCTTTCCCTTGGCAACGGCTTCATCGATCGTACCTACCATGTAGAAAGCCCCTTCCGGTAATTCATCATGCTTGCCTTCCAGAATTTCCTTAAAGCCACGCAATGTTTCTTTAAGCGGTACGTATTTCCCCGGAGATCCGGTAAATACTTCCGCTACGAAAAACGGCTGACTGAGGAAACGCTGAATCTTACGTGCTCGCGCTACCGTCAATTTATCTTCTTCGGATAATTCTTCCATACCGAGGATAGCGATAATATCCTGTAAGTCTTTGTATTTCTGCAATACTTCCTGTACACCGCGAGCAATCTTGTAATGTTCTTCGCCCAATACGAGAGGATCAAGAATACGACTGGTAGAATCCAATGGATCCACAGCCGGATATATCCCTAATTCCGCAATGGAGCGAGACAATACCGTCGTTGCATCCAAGTGAGCAAATGTCGCTGCCGGTGCCGGGTCAGTCAAGTCATCCGCCGGTACGTATACAGCCTGTACCGATGTAATAGAGCCTTCCTTCGTAGACGTAATACGTTCCTGAAGAGCACCTACGTCATTAGCCAGAGTCGGTTGATAACCAACAGCAGACGGCATACGTCCGAGCAAAGCCGATACTTCGGAGCCTGCCTGAATAAAGCGGAAAATATTATCGATGAAAAGCAACACGTCTTGCTTTTGTACGTCACGGAAATATTCTGCCATCGTAAGACCAGTAAGACCTACGCGCATACGAGCTCCTGGCGGTTCGTTCATCTGCCCGTATACCAAAGCAGTTTTCGAAATAACGCCGGATTCCTTCATTTCATTCCACAAGTCATTACCTTCACGGGTACGTTCGCCTACACCGGAGAATACGGAATAGCCACCGTGTTCCGTAGCAATGTTATGAATTAATTCCATGATAAGTACGGTTTTACCAACACCGGCACCACCGAACAAACCGATTTTACCACCCTTTACATACGGAGCAATGAGGTCAACAACCTTAATCCCCGTTTCAAGAATCGTCGTTTCCGGTGCCAAGTCATCAAATTTAGGCGCCGGACGGTGAATCGGCCACTTTTCGTCAGCCTTCACCGGAGTCGGATCATGGTCAACGGTTTCACCGAGAACATTGAAGATACGACCCAATACGCCTTCGCCGACAGGTACAGAAATAGCTGCACCTGTATCAACAGCTTCCATACCACGTGTCAAACCATCGGTAGAGCTCATAGCTACCGCACGCACCGTATCGTCACCGAGGTGCTGCATGACCTCTACCACAATGGTAGCTTCTTTGCCGTCGGCATCTTCTTTTTTAATATGAATTGCGTTGTAAATAGCCGGCAACTTACCCGCTTCGAATAAGACGTCGACTACCGGTCCGATGACCTGTACAACTTTACCGATATTTGTACTCATTAAGAGGTCTCTCCTCCTTTATCGACTGCTATTGCAGCGCATTCGCACCGCCGACAATTTCTGATATTTCGTTAGTTATGCCGGCTTGGCGTAATTTATTGTATTCCAAATTAAGACTGCTGATTAGCTCACCTGCATTGTCCGTTGCCGATGTCATCGCCGTCATACGTGCCCCGAGTTCACTGGCTGCTGCCTGCAATAATGCGTTATATACCGTAATTTCCAGATACTTAGGCAACAGCTCTTTGAAAATTGCTCCTTCATCCGGCTCAAATAAGTATAAGCCGGTACTGCCGCTCTTTTCTTCCGGTGTCTCTACCGGTAGTAATCGACGGCTCGTTACCGTTTGAGTAAGCGAATTCACAAAGTGAGTGTAAATCATAATAACTTCATCTACTTCTCCTGCTATAAACCGTGCTGTCACATCGCGTACAATGGCTACGGCATGCGCATACTCCGGCTTATCGGAAAATTCTGCGTAAGAGTTATAAATCGGGTATTTATGATGCTTCAAGTGCTCTTGTGGTTTACGGCCCACAGTAAAAACGTCATATTCATTACGTTCCTTACCTTCTACGGCATGTACGAAATATTTTACTATGTTACTCGTATATGCTCCGGCCAACCCCTTATCTGCACCGATAACCACATAGGCCGTTTTTTTCACCGACCGAGCTGCCATCAGAGGATAAGCTTTCATAGCACCTGCATCAATACCGGAGGCTACATTTTGTAAAATGTGCCCCAATCGTTCCGCATAGGGCTCCGTAGATTTTGCTTTCATCTGTGCACGGCGCAATCGAGC
Source organism: Veillonella magna (assembly GCF_959600285.1). Classification (NCBI taxonomy): domain Bacteria; kingdom Bacillati; phylum Bacillota; class Negativicutes; order Veillonellales; family Veillonellaceae; genus Veillonella; species Veillonella magna. Next base: position 238,538 of record NZ_CAUGKU010000001.1, read on the forward strand.
AGACGCTACCATTTTCATGGCCTTCGTAATCTGCTGCGTATTTTTAACGCTTTTGATACGCTTACGTAAATCCTGTGCACTGCTCATCTACTAGGCCTCCTCTGCTACTAATGTATGGGTAGCACCGAAGGCCTGAATGCATTCGGTAATTGCTTTTTTCAGCTGTTCTTCCGTAGCTTCGTTAAGCTTTTTACTCGTAGCAATAGACGTCAGAATATCTGCGTAGTTACTGTGAACATAGCGCAAAAGCTCTGCTTGGAATGCCGGTACATCAGCTACCTGAATAGTAGCAAAATAACCGTTAGTGCCCGCATACAAACATACTACCTGCTCTTCTACACGAAGTGGAGAGTACTGTGGCTGTTTGAGCATTTCCGTCAAACGTTCACCGCGATCAAGCTGCGCTTTCGTCGACTTATCAAGATCAGAGCCAAACTGAGCAAACGCTGCCAACTCACGATATTGAGCCAAGTCAAGGCGAAGCTTGCCAGCTACCTGTTTCATCGCTTTAATCTGTGCACTACCGCCAACACGAGATACAGAAAGGCCTACATCAACGGCCGGACGAACACCGGAGTAGAACATATCAGTGCCTAAGAAAATCTGACCATCAGTAATAGAAATTACATTGGTCGGAATGTATGCCGATACGTCACCAGCCTGTGTTTCAATAATAGGCAACGCCGTAATGGAACCACCACCGAGTTCATCGGACAGCTTAGCTGCACGTTCCAACAAACGGGAATGTAAGTAAAATACATCGCCCGGATATGCTTCACGCCCTGGCGGGCGACGAAGAAGCAAACTCATTGCACGATATGCAGCTGCCTGTTTAGACAAGTCATCATATACGCAAAGCACATGTTTACCTTGATACATAAAGTGTTCACCCATAGCTACCCCGGCATACGGTGCCAAGTACTGCATTGGTGCCCCTTCGGATGCCCCGGCAGATAACACAATGGTATAATCCATTGCACCGGCTTCTTCCAGTTTTTGTACAACACGGGCTACCGTCGATTCTTTCTGACCGATAGCAACGTAAATACAAATAACATCCTGTCCCTTTTGGTTCAAAATAGTATCAAGAGCAATCGCAGTTTTACCGGTGCCACGGTCACCGATAATAAGTTCACGCTGACCACGACCAATTGGTACCATTGCATCAATCGCCTTGAGCCCTGTCTGCAACGGTTCGAATACGGACTTACGATCTGCAATCCCCGGTGCCGGATATTCTACCGGTCGATACCCATCATTTTTAATATCGCCTTTACCGTCAATCGGCTGTCCTAAGGCGTTAACAACACGTCCGATAAGGCCGTCCCCTACCGGAACCTGCATGATACGTCCCGTACGACGTACCTGGTCGCCTTCCTTAATAAGGAAGTCATCCCCTAACAGCACGGCACCTACGTTATCCAATTCAAGGTTCAGTACCATACCATATACACCATGGGGCAGTTCCAACAACTCGCCGGCCATGGCTTTTTCAAGACCGTATATATGCGCAATACCATCCCCGACTTCGAGAACAGTACCTACATCATCAACGTTAAGTTCCACATTGTAGTCCTGAATCTGCTGTTTAATTATGGCAGTGATTTCTTCAGGCTTCATTTTCATACTTAACCATTCACCCCAATCTCTGTCGTACCTGCCTTAAGCAAATATGTTTTCAAATCTTCAAGGCGCCGTGCCATGCTGGCATCAATACGCGTATCTCCGATTTTGATGACAAAACCGCCAATAACAGACGGATCTACTTTGACATCGAAAATATACTGCTTGCCTGTTATGGCTTTTAGCTTGTCCTTCAGTTTTGTTTCCAATTCATCAGACAATGGTTCCGCTACCGTCACCGTGGCTTCCATAATACCGCGAGCTGCCCACGACTTACGCAGGTATTCTCGGATTGTAGCACTCAGGTAACGACCGCGACCACGCTCTACCATAACATACAAGAAATGGAGTGCCAATGTGTGGATGGCCGTCCCAAAAACTTTTCCCAGCACATCACATTTCTTCTTGGCATCCAACGCCGGATATACAAGCAGTGCTTTCAGTTCCGGCTGACTGTCCAATACTTCCTTAACATAAGAAAGATCTGTTTCCATTTGCTCGAGAATATGATTCTCTTCAGCCAACTCAAAGATGGCGGTGCTATATTTGTCTGTTATAATATCTACGCTCATAGCATCACAACCCTATCGCTTTGCCGTCAAGCTTTTCAATCGCATCATTAATCAATGCCGCATTCGCTTTGCTATCTATTTCCTTAGCTACCACCTTACCAGCAATGGCCACGGAAAGAGTAACCACTTCTTCACGAAGCTGGCGCATTGCCTTTTCTCTTTCGCGTACGATATCCTGACGGGCTTGTTCTTTTTCACGTGCCAACTGTTCACGCAACTCTTTGATCTGTGCTTGCGAATCGGCTTCCGCCTGTTTTACCGCTTTTTCAATAATTATCTGCGCTTCGCGACGTGCATCGGCTAACTGTGCTTCGTATTCAACGCGAAGAGCCTCTGCCTTAGCCTTTGCTTCTTCCGCACCTGTCAAATCGCGGGCAATACGTTCGCTACGCGCTTCCATCACCTTTAACAGCGGTTTATAGGCAAATTTTGCCAAAATAGCTACCAGAATGAAGAAGTTTATGAACTGCACAAGCAATGTACCGTTTAATTCTACCAACGGTCAAACCCCCTCTGCTTAGGTGATAAATTAGAGTAAATCAATCAGCGGATTAGCAAATACCAATACAATGGCAATAACGGCAGCAATAATCGGCACGGATTCGATCAAACCAACCGAAATAAGCATGTTCGTTAACAATTTACCTGCATTTTCAGGTTGACGAGACATACCTTCCAATGCTTTCCCTGTAGCCAAACCGTCACCGATAGCGGCCCCAATAGCGGCGAAACCGATTGCCAAGCCGGCACTGATAGCCGAGATAGCGAGTACAAATGCTTTTTCCATAATAAGATTCCTCCTCAAATGTAATTAATGTTCTTCACCTATACTCATGCCCAAATAGGACGTTACTAGGATTGTGAATACAAATGCCTGAATGATACCTACCACCAAGCTGAAAGCAAGCCAAATTATCGGCGTCAAATACGGCGATAAGTAATTGAGTACTTCCAACATGATTTCACCGGCCAAAATATTGCCAAATAAACGGAAAGACAGCGTAATCGGTTTTGCCACTTCTTCCAGTAGGTTAATGACAATAAACGGCGCAAACGGTTGTAAGTAGTGTTTAAAATACCCCGGCCCGTGGGCCTTAATACCGACAAACCAAACGATGACCGAACTGGTCAAAGCTAATCCTAATGTCGTATTTAAGTCATTTGTCGGCGATGCCAAAATGTGCGGACTCGGAATTAATCCCAACTCATTACTGATGAGCAAAAACAAGAAATACGTAAACAGAATTGAACTAACCAATCCCCAATACTTGCCTAAACTTGGTTTAAGCTGTCCTGCCAAGCCTTCCAAAATAAGCTCCATCACATTTTGTGTCCCTCGTGGCACCATGGCGCGTTTACGCGTAGCCAACCAACCGATAAGTATGACAACAGCCATAACCAGCCAAGTCATATACAACGTGTCCATATTAAAGGACATTCCGGCAAAATGGGCTATAGTATGGTGCCCTGCGTGCAGTTCCATACTTCCACCTCCCTCCTATGCACCTAATCTACTAGCTAACGGGGCAATGACTTGCGCCTCTGTCCCAACCAATAATCAAGATATTGTAACGGTGTGAGTAATATCATCCCTGCCAGTACCCCCAGCATATGCACACCCGGTATGCGGGTAGCAATCGCTGTCATAGCCAGAACCAGAATGAATCGGCTCACTACTGTCATTCGAATTTTATTTTTCAACTTTTCCGGTGGTATATCCGGCCAACGTCTCACTTGTGCTGCTAAAATAACGAAATACACACAATTTGTACCTCCGCCCCACAGCCAGCCACCAACGAACCGCGCTCCGCCACCGACATAAAGAAGTACGGCTATGACGATTGTCGTAATGACCAATAATTTGAGCATGCGCTGCACATACTGTTGATATACTTCCATGCGTACCTCTCAAATAACTTACGTCTCATCGTCGCCCCGCTGCTTGCTTGATAATAGACCACAAACCGGTTATGCCGCCCCATAGACCACCTATCAACAAACACCACGGTGATGATCCCAGCCAAGCATCTGCCCGACTGCCCAGGAATAGGCCGAGAGCAATGCAGACAACCATAGTCATACCCGCAGTGGCCGCCACACTGACAGCCTGCCATATATCAGACCTATCCTGTTTCATGACGTCACCCCGTTTATTGTCGCACTATTTCGTCCTCGTATAGTAATAGTGTCACACATTCTACGATGTGTTTTACTATACCACTATTAATACTGTACTATTATAGCATTGTTCTTCAAATAAACTCTAATTACTTAAACTGATAGAAAACTAGATTTTTTGATATAACAATCAATTATAGCTAGTGTATTGATAAATAAATGTCTTATTTTATCGCATTCATACTGTATATGCAAAAAAATCATCATTTATCTTATTTCGTCTTCGACAGATGGATATATTCTTTCATCTCACTATTCCCTGACAATATAATACAGCTTTCTATCAGCCATGATTTTCAACCTATTAGTTCTACCGTTCAATTAGTAGCCAAATCGATCAGGGCGCTTACCACTGTTCAACAATTCAAAACGCAATGCTTCAATAATACGCCGCGAAGCCTCCCCGTCACCATAAGGATTAACGGAATTCGCCATAGATGCATAAGCTTCCTTATCCGATAATAAACGTCGAGCCGTCATAAACACTGCTTCCTCATCAGTACCTACCAATTTAACAGTTCCCGCTGTTACCGCTTCCGGTCGCTCTGTCGTATTGCGTAATACTAGTACAGGCTTCCCCAACGCCGGTGCCTCTTCCTGTATGCCCCCGGAGTCAGTCATCAGTAAGTATGAGCGTGCCATCAAATTAGCGAACGGTTCGTATTCCAAGGGATCAATAAGATGTACTCTTTCTGTATCGCCTAGTTCTTCAGCCACTATGCTCCGTACCTTCGGATTGCGATGTACCGGGAAAACTACCTCAATATCATCAAATTCATGTACCAATCGACGGATAGCTCGATATACGTGACGCATCGGCTCGCCTAAATTTTCACGGCGATGTGTTGTCACGAGAATAATGCGTTTCTGTTCGTAATCAAGACTATTCAGCAGTTCTTCTTCAAAATGGTACCCTTCCTTCACAGTTGTACGCAGCGCATCAATAACTGTATTCCCCGTCACATACAGGTGTTCGGAAGAAATATTTTCTTTTAGAAGATTCTTTTCCGCACTGCTGGTAGGCGAAAAATGGTATGTAGTTAAAGAGCCGGTCAATTTTCGATTCATTTCTTCTGGGAAAGGAGAATAAATGTTGCCCGTCCGCAGGCCTGCTTCTACATGACCTACAGGGATTTCCTGATAAAATGCAGCCAATGCTCCGGCAAAAGTTGTTGTCGTATCGCCATGCACCAATACCACATCAGGCTTTGCTTCTTCCAACACGTCTTTAAGCCCTAATAAGGCCTTCGTCGTCACGTCATATAAAGTCTGGCCGGCACTCATAATATTGAGATCATAATCCGGTGTAATAGAAAATAAATGCAATACCTGATCTAACATTTCTCGGTGCTGTGCCGTTACCGTCACAATCGCCTCCATATCCGGCGCTGCTTCCAAGGCTTTTACTACTGGTGCCATTTTGATTGCCTCCGGCCTAGTACCGAATACCGTCATTACTTTTAACATGATATACCTCCCACCTGTGCTCAACTTCTATGCATAGTCTCTTTTACATTAGAAAAGTCAGCTACCTTGATTTATAAAAGCTATCCTATATGTGATGAAGGCGCCTGCCCCTAATGGGGCAAGGCGCTTTTATTTGTTGTCCTTCCCGGCCATTTGCGCTCGCTGTCGATCCAAAGCTAATACCGCTTTATCCTTTGCGATAACACCTAGTTTGGTCGCCACAATGACACACGCAAGCAGAATTGCCGCTACCAGCACAATTCCAACCAGAATATTTACTTTTGCCACGATAACCGCTACACAACCGAGTACCGTCGTCACCGCATACATCAATAACACTGCCTGTTTTTGTGTAAGCCCCATGGCCAATAGGCGGTGATGTACATGCCCCTTATCCGGTTTAAATACCGGACGATTGTTAATTTTACGACGAATAATCGCAAAGGTAGTATCCAAAATCGGAAGCCCCAATACAATAACCGGCACCACTAAAGATACAGTTGCCGCTGTCTTTACTGCGCCAATAACCGATACGGCCGCCATCGTGTAACCAAGGAGCATACTTCCGGTGTCGCCCATAAAAATCTTGGCAGGGTTAAAATTATAGCGTAAAAAGCCACAAGCTGCTCCGGCCAATGCCATTGTTACCAAAGCCAAATCGCTTTGACCAATTTGCAGAAGTACCGTAAAGATAGCAATACAGGAAATTAAAGAAATTCCTGCAGCCAAACCATCAAGCCCATCAATTAAATTCACAATATTTGTAAAGCCTACAATCCAAAAAATTGTTAACGGAATAGAGAAGTAATCGAGATAAATCATTTGCCCCCATGGATTGGTAATAAACTCTACTTTATCGCCGAAGGCTACCAATACTGCTGCTGCCAATATCTGCCCTAATAATTTAGTTTTAGGACCAATTTGCTTAACATCATCCCATACGCCAACGGCAATCAAGATGATTGAGCCCACAATAAGACCCATCACCGAAGACAGATCTGACACAGTAGCAACTACAGCTACAATATAACCAATAAAGATTGCTAACCCACCTAAACGTGGGATGGAGCCATGATGCACTTTACGGGCATCCGGCACATCCATCGCACCTACGCGTACTGCCAATCGTTTAATTATCGGTGTCAAGACATAGGTAACGAACAATGCCGTTACAAATGCTAATACGTACACCGTCATTTGAGCACCTCCTCGTGCCACCCTTTAGTTCGTCAAACTACGTACGGGCGCCGGAATCCGGCCGCCTCGATTGATAAATTCCTCAGCACTGAACGGGCTGACTTCAATAATCGGACAATACCCCAATAGTCCACCAAACTCAACAACATCGCCTACTCCTTTTCCCGGTACGGGAATAAGACGTACTGCTGTTGTCTTATTATTTATCATGCCAATAGCTGCTTCATCGGCAATAATCGCCGATATCGTCGCTGCCGACGTATCGCCGGGCACGGCAATCATATCAAGACCTACCGAGCATACGCAGGTCATTGCTTCTAATTTCTCAAGGCTTAGACTTCCTACCGATACAGCATCAATCATGCCTTTATCCTCACTGACTGGAATAAACGCACCACTGAGTCCGCCTACGTGAGAGGACGCCATAAGACCACCCTTTTTAACGGCATCATTTAAAAGCGCCAATGCGGCCGTCGTACCATGCGCTCCGCAAGAAGTAATTCCCATCTCCTCCAATACATGAGCCACCGAATCACCGACTGCCGGTGTCGGGGCTAAGGAAAGATCAATAATGCCGAAAGGCTTTCCTAAACGGCGCGATGCCTCCTGTGCTACCAATTGCCCTACGCGGGTAATTTTAAAAGCCGTACGCTTAATCGTTTCCGCTACTACATCAAACGGCTTACCACGTACCGCTTCCAACGCATGTTTTACTACCCCCGGGCCACTGACACCGACGCTGATGGTCGTATCACCTTCCGTAACACCGTGGAAGGCACCGGCCATAAATGGATTATCTTCAACGGGATTGCAGAAAATAACCAACTTAGCGCAACCAAAGGCATCTCTATCAGCAGTGAGCTCTGCCGTCTGCTTAACAACGCGTCCCATTTCAGCCACTGCGTCCATATTGATGCCCGCTTTGGTAGAACCTATGCCGACGGAACTGCACACTAAATCCGTCATGGCCAATGCTTCCGGAATAGACGCTATCAAACGTCGATCTCCTTCGGTGTACCCTTTCGACACCAATGCGGAAAATCCACCGATAAAGTTAACACCAACCTCTTTAGCTGCTCTATCAAGCGCCTTGGCCACCGGTACATAATCTTTCAAGTCACTACCGCCGGCTACAATCGATATAGGAGTCACCGATACGCGCTTATTAATAATCGGTACACCGAACTCGCGTTCGATTGCTTCACCAGTAGCTACCAATTCCTTCGCTTCCCGTACGATATGATCATAAATATTATCGCAAAGGCGACGACCATCCGTAGCTGTACATCCCAACAAGCTGATGCCCATAGTAATAGTTCGCACATCCAGCTTATTTTCGTGGATCATTGCATTAGTTTCCAAGATATTTTCTATACTTAGCATAGTATCACCTACCCTACGCGGTGCATGCTAAGAAAAATATCTGCATGCTGTGCTCGTACCTGCACACCTAATGCATCCCCTACCTTAGCCAAGGCCTGTTGAATATGCTCCAAATCAGATGCATCTGAGGCTTCACACATCATAATCATATTGAACATGCCATCTAAAATCGTCTGATTAATAGATACGATGTTCACTTCATTTTCCGCCAATGTTGTTGCCACACCGGCCGTTATCCCTACTCGATCCAACCCTACTACCGTCACTACCAGTTTCATGTGATCCACCTTCTCTTTCCTCTCTAAAGGAAATAGGCCACTGTCAATACAAAGGCCTTATTTTCTCAAAATACACGGTTATTATATCACACTCGGTGCCGGTTGATAAACAAAAACACGCTATCTCTTTATCCGCAACCATTACCTGCCTCAATGCATTACTTTGCATGGTAGCTCTATTACGGACGTGCCACATCATCCACAATACGCTGACCTTCTTTGATTAACGCATCCAGCGTTGCCTTACCGGCAAAGGTTTCCGCATATATCTTGTACAGATTTTCTGTACCCGACGGTCGGGCTACCAACCAGCTATTAACCGTAGTCAGTTTAAGACCGCCAATATCTAGCGCCTCATGATATGCCGTTGTCCGCACTTCTTCCAGGGTCTCACCGGCTAAAGTATCTGCGACAACATCGTTACCGGATAAATGGGATAATACGTCCTTTGTTTCTGCATCACAAGCTGTATCCACACGTGTAAATACCGGCGTACCGTAGTCCTTCGTCAATGCCTCATATAACCGTGCCGGTGATTGACCCGTAGTTGCCAACATTTCCATAGCCAATAGTCCCATAATCATTCCATCCTTGTCCGTAGTCCATACGGTGCCATCTTTTTTCAAGAACGACGCGCCTGCACTTTCTTCACCGCCAATACCAATGGTTCCATCAAAGAGGAGCGGCGCAAAATATTTAAATCCTACCGGTACTTCATAAACGGGAATGTGCTTATCATTACAGAACCGATCTACCAAGCCGGTAACTACTACTGTCTTGCCAAAACCTTTGCCTTGCCATGACCGCGTCCCAAATAAATACGCCCCTGCTGTCACGAGAAAATGATTAGCCGGCAACAAACCTTCTGCTGTTACAATCCCATACCGATCATAATCGGGGTCGTTTCCTACCGCTAAATCATACGCACCGATGCCGGCAATCACTTCTGCCATCGCGTAGGCAGAGGAGCAATCCATCCGCACCACACCATCATGATCATAGGCCATAAAACTAAATGTGGGATCCGCTTCACCGTTGATAATTGTCAGGTCCAGCTGGTACATATCACGAATCGCTTCCCAATACGCACCACCGCTACCGCCCAAAGCATTAATCAACACATGGGGACGCGCCTTTTGAATCGCTATCATATCAATAATTTGAGGCAATTCTTCCACATAGAGCCGCTTGAAGGGATATTCCACCTGCAGCTCCGGTGGAATTTCATCAACAGCAATACGTTTAATTCCTTTACCACCAGCCCCAATATACGCATTGGCTTTTTCTTCGATGCGTTTTGTAATCGATGTATCCGCCGGTCCACCATTAAGAGGATTGTATTTAATACCGCCGTTATCGGGCGGATTATGAGACGGCGTAATAATCAGACCGTCTGCCTTTTTGTCATGATTTTCATTATATCGGATAATAGCCCGCGATACACTAGGCGTCGGTACATAGCCTGCATCTTCATCCACGCCGGCTACAACACCGTTACCGGCTAACACCTCCAACACCGTAGCCAACGCCGGCGACGATAACAAATGAGTATCGGCCCCTACAAAACACAGCGCCGTTGCGCCGAACTCGTTACGCAAATCACAAACAGCTTGTGCAATAGCCGCCACATGTAAGTCATTAAAACTTGTATCCTGCGCTCGGCCACGATGTCCTGATGTTCCGAATGCCACACGTTGCCGCTTATCATCTGCCTCCGGTATCTTACTGTAATAGGCCTCTACCAACTCATCTGGATTAATCAAATCTTCCTGTTGTACCTTCTTACCCGCCAACGGATGAATCATAACCTGTACCCCTTTCATGGGCGACCTGCCGTCGCCACCGCTTTCATCTATCACTTTATTTTTTCTCCGCAGCCGTAGCTGCTTCCGTATTTATTGGTTTTTCTGCAGCAATTGCCGATGTACTCTCTTGCTCTGCGTTTACCGCCATGTGATTGTCTTGGGATTTTTCATAATCAGTCTTCACAGTATTGTGTTCATGACCACATTCCGTACAAACACCTTCGTGAAGAGCCTGCTGCACTGCCTGTTGCGGTTCCGGTAAACTGCCAAAGGTGAATCCCCGTCCAATAACCTCGGCCGCATCGGTGATGAGCAAGAACGCAGATGGATCCTCTTCTTGAACCGCTGCTTTTAACTTTGCCACCTGCATTAAGCCAACCACAACTAAAATGACCTGCTTATGCTGATGCGTATAAGCCCCTTCACCATTTAAAATCGTCGCCCCACGGCCGATATGATGAATAATCAAATCACAAATTTTATACGGCTTATAAGAAATAATAAAAATGGCTTTTCGCTGACTGAAACCAACGATAACCTTATTCGTAATAATTGCCGAAATATATAGGCTTACAAGAGTAATCGCCGCCGGTTCCACACCAACAATAGCCGCCGAAATCACGAGAATAACCATGTTAATGGCAAAGACGATACTTCCCATCTGCAAACCATAGTACTTACGAATAATCAATGCAATCGGGTCAAGACCACCCGTATTGCCGCCGGAACGATAAACAACCCCAAGGCCGAGTCCACATGTTATCCCGCCTAGGATAGCTCCTACCAACGGTTCTTGTGTTAAGCTATAGTCTTGCAAAAAGGAGAATTCATTAATCGTAAACGATGAAATAGCCGTGCCAATGAGTGTAATCATCAAATGCCAGCGCCCCAGCCATCGATACGCAGCATACAAAATCGGTATATTCAACACCAAATTCAGCGTACCAATAGGAACACCCGTCAAATAGAAAAGCATCAACGCTATACCGCTGATACCGCCGCCAACTAATTTGTGCGGCACAATGAACGCATTAATACCGATTGCAAATAATACGGCACCAATGGTAATAAGCACTACTGTTCTCGCTGTGGGACCCCACTTTATCAGCATGATAACCTCCTTCAAGACTACCCATGTTACGTTGTGTTCGATCCGATAACTTGCTCGCAGACCGCCTACATATAAAAGTATATGCATCCGCGCCGCGTCGAGAGTACATCCGTAACTTCTTCGCATACGCCGATGCTTGCAAGTACATCATAATATAAACTGTCATATAAATCAATAAAAACCAGTTATCATGCCCTTTCTCAGCATTATCACTATCCCTTTACTATTGCAAATTTCATGTAGAATTGCTATATTACAAATAGATAAATAGTAAGGTAGCTGTCCACGCGGATACGACATGAGGCCGCTACTTTAACAGATGATGTAAGAAGGAGACCAGTTATGAATTCGGTGGTTCAACACAGTATCAGTAAAATTAATATAGGCTTGGCCATTCTCAACAAACGCGCCGACGGATACCATGCGATTGATACAATTTTTCAATCCATTCACTTAGGCGACACCATTTACTTTGCCAAGCATCACTCCGTAGTATTTAGCGGCATTGCCCCAGAACTTCCCCCGTATATGAACGACATGATTCCTTACGACGAATCAAATCTAGCAATGAAAGCATTGCGCGCTGTACAGAACTATACAGGATGTACCACCGGCGGTGCCATTCATTTGTTAAAACGAGTACCGCCTGCAGCCGGACTGGGCGGCGGTAGCGGTGATGCCGCTGCCATGCTGTTAGGGCTTAATACATTTTGGGATTTACGCCTGACCGAAGCCGAATTATTCCAGCTTGCCAAAACGCTGGGCTCCGATGTTCCCTTTTTACTAAAAGGCGGTACCGCCCGCGGTACCAGCCGTGGTGAAGAACTTCGCTATTTACCTACCGGTAAAGCACACTGGCTTCTTTTGGTAAAACCGGAGATTTCTGTATCCACCGGCGCAGCATATAATCGCTTCAACGGAATATCCGCTTTTAATAGCACTACTATCGATGCCGTGGAAAAATCTATGAACGACGGTCGCATGGATGAAGCCATGCAGCGCAGCGGCAATACTTTCGAAGAGTTACTCTTCCCGAACAACGAAGAACTGGCACAGTGCAAAGCCTTCTTTGCCGATCGCGGTCATACTGTTGTCATGACCGGCAGCGGTCCTACCATGGCCGTTTATTTAAACCAGGCCCGAGATGCACTGGATTTACAAGAAGAAATTAAAGCAGCCGGACACAACTGGCTGTCACTTATTACTCGTACACATGCGAAGGAGGAACTTGCATGAGTAAAGAAACATCACGGTTACAACCGATTCGTCTCGATGCGTATAAACCGTTGCGCGAAGTTGTCAGTGAAACCCTGCGACAAGCTATCCGCGACGGTATCTTCAAGCCCGGCGAACGCTTAATGGAAATTCCTTTATCCGAAGAGCTTGGAGTGAGTCGCACACCTATTCGCGAAGCCATCCGCAAATTAGAGCTGGAAGGTTTTGTTATCATGATTCCTCGTCGCGGCACTTATGTGGCGGATATTTCGTTAAAAGATATTTCACAGGTCTTTGAAATTCGTTCCGCCTTGGAGGAATTGGCAGGCGCACTTGCTGCCGAACGCATTACGGCCGAAGAAATTGAGTACTTGGAACGAATGCTTGTTGAAATCGGCACCTACATCGAAAAGAAAGACATGGATAGGATTGTAGAAGCCGACGTAAATTTCCACGAAGTCTTGTATAAAGCATCACGCAATGAACGATTAGTAGAAATCATCCACAATCTACGCGAACAAACTTTACGCTTCCGTACTGTATCCATGAATCAACCGGGGCGTCTTGCAAAAACTTGGGAAGAGCATCGCCTCTTAGTAGAAGCCATCGCCGATCGAGATGCTAATAAAGCTCGCAAGATTGCTCGCCTTCACATGGAACATTCTGAACAAGCTCTTCTGACGGGAATGAATATCGACAATAATCATAGATAACAATCCGTTTATATGTTAGTATTCTTATGCTAACAATACAGTGCATTGCCACTGTTCCCATAGTCTATTTATGGACTCGAACAAGTATTTTTATACACAGACTTACTCCCCTTCCCATACAATAAGCCGGTATACAAGAATGATGCTTATCCATCATTCCATCGTATACCGGCTTTTATTTTTACTTTTGTTATTTCTTTTACTATGTATGGACAGGATTGCTTTTATTATTTGCTCCCATTACATTTACTTTTTCTACACTCGACGAAGCATGTTTACATACCTACTTCCACCAGCCCTTTCGTAGTAATACGTAAACTAGGAATTACCGACAATGCCAAAAAGCTGAGATTAATGAACGGATCAAAGGCTCGACTGATTCCCATGCCATAGGCAACTTCCTTCATTGCCTTTACCTTTGCATCCACTTCTTCATGCGGCCGATTACTAATAAGGCCCATAATTTCCAATGGTAACTCAGCTATTACCTTGCCTTCGGACGCAATGACATAGCCACCACCGATGCGTACCATACGGTCGATAGCCACCATCATATCTGTATCATTGTCACCTATAACTACCACATTATGTGCATCATGAGCAAAAGAAGTAGCAATAGCACCATTATGTAAATTAAAGCCTTTCACCGCTGCCACACCATTACGACCGGATGCACGATACCGTTCAATACAGGTAATTTTATTGTATACTGCGTTAGGTGTAAAGACACCATCTATGGTAGGTAGCTCTTCCACCGTCTTTGTCGTTACAATCTGTCCCGGAACCATTGTAATCACAGCCTGAGGCCCGTTGACAATCATCTGTAGCTTGTCTTCCGTAAAACGCCCAATATTAACGGTCTGTAATAATTCTACCGGCGCCGGCACATTTGGTCGACGCACACATTCCGAAACCGGCTTTCCCTGTATCCAAACACCGGCAATTGATTGTGCTCGTTCGTCATCGAGAATAACCATATCAGCCCGATATCCCGGTGCAACTGCACCGCGGCGCTGCAAATTATAACATATAGCCGTATTATACGAAGCCATCTTGAATGCATCAATAGGGGGAATTCCCAACTCGATAGCACGGCGCACATTGTAACTGATATGCCCTTGTGCTTGAATATCTTCTATATGTTTATCATCCGTACAAAAACCATAGCGCGCTGTCGGTGCACCGTCAGCTACTAAACCTTTTACAATAGCATCTAAATTATGCGCTGCACTGCCTTCGCGAATCCATACATACATGCCATTTGCTACCTGGTCCTTAGCTTCTTCATAGGTAACACATTCATGATTGGTAGTAATACCTGCCAAAGCGTATGCCTGCACCTGTACCGGTGATAAACCGATACTGTGCCCATCCTTTACTCGATGGGCAAACAATGCTAACTTATCCATCATTCCCGGCTCCCCATCCAACACACTGGGGCAATCCATAACCTCACCGAGTCCCAGTATCCGCGGATTATCCATAAGCTTAGCTAAATCCGCCGCATCTAATACAGCGCCGTTATCTTCGCCGGCAATAGCCGGTACACATGACGGAGCCATGACATATACATCTGCTTCACACTGCGCTGTCGCATCCAACATATATTGAATTCCTTTAAGCCCAGCTACATTTGCTGCTTCATGCGGATCCACTACAAATGCCGTCGTACCAAACTGCATGGCTTCATAGACAAGTTCCTGTGGATTTACCAGCGTCGACTCCAGATGTAAATGGCTATCTATAAATCCCGGAACGATGTATTTTCCTGTACAATTGACGTTCTCTACACCTTCATAGGTACCGATACCTACAATATACTCATCAGCAATCGCCACATCCGCAGTACGCCAACATTCATTAAACACGTCAAGCACATGCGCCCCGTGCAATACCACATCTGCTTTTTCCAAGCCGCGCGCAATCCGTGACAGTCGTCTATAGGTTTTGTAATTCATATTATACCTCTTTTCTGCCTATGCTAATCACATTTATCACATGAATAATTCTTTACCGATAAAAATTAAGCTCAATACATACATGATAAGCGATATATCTTTATGTTTCCCCGTAAGCACCTTAATAATCACATAGCTTACCAATCCCCATTCGATGCCAATACCAATCGAATACGCAAAGGGCATCATAATAATTGTTAAAAATGCAGGGATGCCCTCCGATATGTCCTCAAAATCCACCCCTTTAACAGCTGTTACCATGAAAAGCCCCACTACAATAAGCACCGGAGCCGTAGCTGCCGCAGGGATAATCATCAAGAGAGGCGCAAAAAATAAGGCAGCCAGAAAAAGAACGGCTGCCGTCAGGGCAGTCAAACCTGTACGACCTCCTTCAGCGATTCCCGCTGCTGACTCCACAGCCACAATATGGGCCGAGGTTCCCAATAAACTAGCCACTACTGTCCCTAATGCAGCTGCTGCCATTGAGCGTCCGTTGGTTTTGCGAGATTCTTCACCAGATACTTTTACTTGATCGGTAAGGCCAATGGTAACACCTACAACATTAAATAAATTAACAAATAAAAATGTAAATGTTACGAATAGCATATCTGCTTGCATCACTTCATCCCAATCAAATTTCCCCATAACCGGCCCTATGGATGGTGGCATAGCTACCACTTTATCCGGCAACTGAGTAAGACCGATACCCCACGCCAAACAAGTACAGATAATTACAGCCAAAAAGATTCCACCCTTTACTTGCCGTGCCGTAAATACAGCAATCAGTATAATGCCTATTAACGTTATCAAAACTGCCGGATTATGTAAAGAGCCTATCCCCACCATCGTACCCGGAGTAGCTACGATAATACCTGAACTGCCTAAGCCAATCATCGTAATAAATAAACCAATGCCGGCCGTTACTGCCAGTTTAATGTTCTGCGGTATAGCATTAAATAATAAATCTTTAAACGGTGTAACTGCAATTAGTAAAAATATAAGACCTGACAACAGCTGTGCGGTCAGTGCAAACATAAAGCTATATCCCATCTGCACAACAACAGTATAAGCTAAAAATGCATTAATCCCCATGCCGGCTACCCCAACGAATGGCGCGTTTGCATATAAAGACAATACCAATGTCATAATAAACGCAGATACTGCCGTCGCCGTAAATACGGCCCCCATATCCATACCGGCTTCACCTAAAATAATCGGATTTACCGCCAAAATATACGCTACACATAAAAAAGACGTACATCCCGCGAACAACTCCCTCATCACCGTACTTTGTCTCTCTTTTACTTTGAACAGCTTATCCCAAATTGCAGTCTGTTCCTGCTGTGACACTGTCATGCCAAGACCTCCTTACCTAAACCCTAAAAGTAAAATACAATCCCGTGTCATTACCCTCTCTATTTTATTTCTTAGTTATACTAATTAGACATACATCTTATAATCTCCTCTTTTATTTTGTAAAATTATTATAATAAATATTCTTTTTAGTTATATATTTGCATAGAAAAATAGTTATATAATAAAAGCCCGTCACATCTGTCTACATAACAGATGTGACGGGCTTCCTTTATCTACACAAAGATATTCCCATAACTAATTTTCTAACGCGGTGTTACTACTTGTTGATCGAAAACCTGCTGCACAGCAGTAAATCCTATCGGCTCCGGTGCTACCAAATACAGACAAAGCACAGCAAGCACAGCCAACGCAATGGCTATATACGAGAAGGAACCACCACGACTGAATTCATACACACCAAAAAAACGAATTCCTATAGCCGAACCAATAGCCGCAATAAGAGACGGCATAGAGAACTCATTGTACATAGCAAAGTACAGCATCATACCGGCAAAAGCTCCCATGGCCATGACAATGGATAGCACGCCATCAAAGCCGGTAGAAAAACTACGACGCAGTCCTTTATTATACGACGATGCTTCGATACCAACGAAGCCAAGCACAAAAGCTAAGGCCGTCCAAATAGTCCCCCAAGAACCGCGAAAAGCATCACGATGTTTACCAGCATACCAAGCAAATGCGGTAACCGCTAAGATAGCTACACCTACAACAATGAAGAAGTACGGTGCCGGAATAAAGGGGAACAACAATACCCCGGCTATACATGCCACCATCGCCGCCAAGCTATAATACACGACACTAGCCACTGTCGGACGCTGTTCCACCGGAATCCGACAATATAAAGCCGCAGCCAATTCCAGAATAAAACAGAAAATAAAAATTCCTACGCCTACATAAGGTAATACTAATCCAATCACCAATGATAAGATGACCGGTATAATCAATCGCCATCCCGGGAAGAACACCAAGTCCTTAGCACTCATGCGCACATCTTGCGTTTCTACAGTAAAGTTATTGTATAATACAAACGTAAGCATAAATGCTATCGTTTCTGCCGGTGTTGCGCCCATATATAAAATAGTCGGCACCAACAGCATAGAGATGGCCACACCGGTGAATCGCGAAATAACGGCGCTCATAAACCCAGCCCCTAAAAAGGGTAACAACACTGTAATATATTCCATAATAAAAACCGCTCCTCTTCAATGTTAGTATACAAGTCTATTTATAAGTATACGCATTTATCTGCTTCACGGCAAGAGCTGTTATATGGATTTTGCCTTCTTCCGACCTCGATATAATCCTCGTCTCTCCAGGCGACAACGCACTGCTGTGTGCGAACATCCCTGATCTTTGGCGATAGCACTGACGCTGATTCCTTTAGCATACAATTCGCAAATTCGCACCTCATCCAACTGACGGCGATGCCCGCGCAGTGAAACTCCCGCATCACGTAAGCGCGATGCAATCGTACCTGATCGTACATGATATAAATTAGCCAGTCTTTCCGTCGACATATGAGCTACTGTATACAGATACACCAACTCGTCTTCGGAAATATTTTTGTACCTACAGCTATGGCGAATCGTAATCTGGGCATGATGCAACACCTTTAATACATACCACCGTGATATCTTGAGATTTTTGGCAATTGCCGTAGCACTCGTGCCCGCCTGATAGCTCTTGATAATTTCTGCCGTCGGCAAACATGGCCGTGAAGCTCTCTTTCGACCATCATTTTTATTAGCCGTAGCTTTGTTGGACTCCTTCAAACAATAATGTTCATGAAGGCGCTGACCAATTGTCGTATGTGAGCATTGATAAATAGTAGCGATTTCCTGCATACTTTTACCCTTCACCTCATATAGATAGACAATCTCATCGGTGGGAAGTGATTTTTTAATCCCGCGTACCGGAATACAATATTCGTGTAACCTCCGAACAACCGTATTTTGACTGCATTGCAGCTTTTCTGCCACTGCCCACGTTGTCATCTGCTTCTCCACATACAATGTCCATAACAAGCTTCGCGGAATAGTAATGCGTCGCTCTTCACTTATCTCTACTGTCTGTTGCTTCATGCCATACCGCTTCCTTTCCGCCCTTTATTATAGTCACTAATATTACTTGTCTTCAAATAGGAATTTGACAATGGTGGTGTTGTTGTGCATTGCAATATGATATACTATACAGACAGAGTAAGCTGATTTACAGTAGTTATGTCGCTACAAATTATCATTTCGTATAGCGACGCATATACTGTTTCCGTTAATCTATTATTAGTTTTTAGTCTACACTTACTCTTTATATTTTTATCTTGATGCTAATCTCTTTATAGCATTGATTTTATATTTTAATATTACAGATACTACCCCAAGGGAGATGACTATGTTTAATTTTGATATAATTACCATGGCCGCCACATTGCCGGCCATTATTATCTCTATGGCCGTTCACGAATATGCGCATGCACAGGTAGCCGATTGGCTCGGTGACGACACACCTCGTCGCATGGACCGTTTGACGTTAAATCCCTTTTCCCATATTGATATTGTAGGCATGATTATGCTCTTTCTCGTTCAATTCGGATGGGCTAAACCGGTCATGGTAAATCCTGCCAATTTCAAAGATAAGAAAACCGATGATATGTTGGTATCCATCGCAGGGCCACTGGCAAATTTAATTGTTGCCTTTATTACCTTAGCGGTACTGACAGTCATACGCACACATCACATTGCTATATCCGACGGCTTATATCGCGTGCTTCTGTACACTATCATTTTAAATATTAACTTTGCTATTTTTAATTTATTGCCCATTCCTCCATTGGATGGTTCACGCCTTCTCATGGCCTTAATGAGTCCGGCATGGCAAATGCGCTTTTTACAATGGGAACGTTTTAGTTTCCTTATCTTAATTATCTTTGCCTATTCTCCGCTGCTGGGTCACGTACTTATTCCATTACAACACTCGATTCTAACGTTGTTTACATTCTTGCTATTACCGCTAACCTAAAATAGCTAACAAAAATGCAATACGCATGCTGTTTTAATAATGTATCTACGATTCGAACATTTTCCTAGATTATGTGCATTACAATATATTCAAAAAAAGAAGGTCTCATTAAGAGGCCTTCTTTTTTACTTTTCATCACCTATCGTAAAAGCGGCACCGTATATGATGCATACGGCATCAATGTAATTTTAGCGTCGCTACCATATTTCTTATCCGCCAAAGCCAAAGCCTCTTCCACAGAGTGTACCGGCGTGAAAAAAGCTTGTCGCGCATACGCATCATCCAAAGATGAAATAAGATAAAAATCAGCTTTTTTCATCAATCGCGTCACCGCATAGGCTTTGTGTCGTCCAATTTGAAAATCAGCACGCACTGACTCCTCAATAGCATCAATACTGTCAAAGTTTCGCACTGTTTCATCGAGAATGGCCGACCCAGAACCTTCACGGCACTCCGCCATAAGAATGACCGTACCACCCGGTGCGACTGCCTTCACCGCATTATCCATAGTTTTTTGCATCTGATAAATATTAATATCCTTAGGATAACCACCACAGGTAGCTATGACAATAGGCGTGCTCTCCGTAATGCGTACCCCATTTTGCGAGTCCACAAAGCGACAAGCCTCTTTATGCGCCTCAATATAATCGCCACAGAATACACCGGTGAATTCCGCCGCCTCATTCAGCACCACGTTAAGCAAGAAAGTAGGGCGACACATTTCCGTCCCCTCCACCTGATCCTCGTAAATCGGATTACCTTCAAGGCGACCAATTTCTGCTGCCGGGTTCAGCATCAAACTGTGGTTCTTTCGGATTGTTTCATACTCCGCACACCCCGGCAAAAGTGCCTTACGTCCACCGCCGTAACCGGCAAAGAAATGATGAACTACCGACCCCGTACAGATGATATGATTGGCTTCCACACAAGCCTTGTGAAAGCGCACCGGTGTTCCAAAGGAGGTCGTCCCTAACTCCACAAAATCATCACTATCCTTGGCATAAGAATTAATCATTTTCACACGCCCGGCTACCTCAGCTCCGACGGAGTCAATCATCTCCTCTTCAGTCATACGACGATGCGTCCCCAATGCAAAGACAATCGTCATATGGCTATCCGGAATGCCCGCTTCATTAAGGTAATCTAATAATACCGGCATAAATACATGCGAATTGGCTACTCGCGTAGGATCGTTTGCTAAAATAGCCACAGTTTCACCGGGATGTACCAGCTCACGTAAGGGTTTACTGCCAATGGGGTGATCCAATCCATTCTTAACAGCTTGCACCGGATTATCCAGTACCGGTGTAATTGCCATGTGCAATTCTGCGGCTATACGCCGTTCATCTATGGAGAACGTTAACTCTCCTTCACCATAATGCCATGTGTATTGTTTCATAGTGTTCTTTATCTCCTTATCTCTTTCTCCTATACTGTCCTTGCTTAGCCAGCGGCGGTCCCAATACTACCGACCATAGGACACCGTCTCGCACAGTACCGGTCAGACGTTTCTGCGTCAAGACAGCACGCTGTGATGCTGCAGCTTCACGATCACCATACCACGTTAGTGCTTGCCGTCTTCTTCTGTCATCCCTTGCTACCACGGTCTCATCGCTTTGGTCATCCACTTTGCGATTCATATACCTGCGATACCGTTCCACCTCTTTTGATAGGCCGGAGTCCTCGCCGTAACCGGATGTTTCCATTGACTGCCTGTGATTGGTATGCATTACCGTATCGCCTTCTGATGTATCTAACGTTAGCCTATCAGACTTTGCTGTATTTTTATTCGCTGTAGTTTGTTCATTTGTACGCGGTTCCATAGAAAGTCCGTAGTGTCGTTCCATCTCTTCCCATGTCATCGGTTCTTCTCCATTCGCAGTATCCTCCGGTGGAGCGGACTGCCTCTTTCTTTTACCGAAAATGGCCGCCCCCAACAGGAAGAGTACAATCAATACGATGATATCCATACACAGTACCTCTATTTATTTCCATCACTACCGCTGGTAGATAATTCTTCGTTGTCTCCGACTGCCAAGGTTTCACGCATCTTAGTGTCTGCCATAATATTATTCATATTATAATAATCCATAACGCCCATATTACCTTCACGCAACGCCTGCGACAACGCCTGCGGTACCTCAGCCTGTGCTTCCACGACCTTCGCTTGCATTTCCTGTGTATACGCCCGCATTTCTTGTTCTTTAGCCACGGCCATGGCACGTCGTTCTTCCGCCTTAGCCTGGGCAATCTTCTTATCTGCCTCTGCCTGATCCGTCATAAGCTGTGCGCCGATGTTACGTCCTACATCAACGTCTGCAATATCAATGGACAAGATTTCAAATGCCGATCCCGCATCAAGCCCCTTAGTGAGAACCGTACGAGAAATATGATCCGGGTTTTCCAAGACATCTGTATGTTCTTCGGATGAACCTACCGTAGTAACAATCCCTTCACCGACACGGGCGATAATCGTTTGCTCGCCTGCACCGCCTACTAAGCGATCGATATTAGCACGCACCGTTACCCGTGCCCGCACTTTTAACTCAATGCCATTCTTTGCGACGGCAGAAATAATCGGTGTTTCAATAACCTTTGGATTAACACTCATCTGAACCGCTTCAAGTACATCTCGTCCGGCTAAATCAATAGCCGCCGCCCGTTCAAAGGTAAGTGGAATCGCAGCGCGTTCGGCTGCAATAAGTGCATCTACTACACGGTCTACATCACCGCCGGCTAAGTAGTGCGCTTCCAACTGATTTACATTCACACCCAGTCCCGCTTTATTGGCCTTTACCAAAGGCAAAACTATTTGCGACGGCGAAACACGACGAAGACGCATCCCTACCAATGTAAAAATACCTACATTGACACCGGCCGCCAATGCGGAAATCCATAAGCCTAACGGTACAAAATGAAGAAATAGTGACACGATTATAACAATGGCCACTACAACAAAAATAAAACTGACATTCATTAGCTCAAACATAAAAGCCTCCTTCTACACTACGCATAAACCTATCACTATTTAGTCTGCATTACGACGCACTACAACGCGCCCGCCTGTTACATCCACTACACGGATTTTCGTACCTGGTTCAAAAAATTCACCGTCCGACACAACATCTACCGGTTCGCCGTCAATAATTGCTCGACCAGCCGGACGAAGTACCGATTGTACAACACCGGTTTTCCCCAGTAGATCCGCCTTAGGCTCACTGCCTACATAACCGTTATCCGTCGTCGACCGCCATTGCAGGGTCAGTAGCTTACCAATGCGACTGTCAGGGAACTTTGATATAAGCCAAAAGCCTATTAGCATACTGGAAACAGCCAGCACCGCCACCGTCATAGCTGCTTCCACCGTAGCACCTAACCACAAATACAACGCCCAAAGCAACGCACTGACACCGGCTACCCCAAACAGCCCGAAACCCGGCACCAAGGCTTCAATACTTACGAGGATAATACCCCCAATTACTAAATACAGCACTACTTCACCTCTCTTTCATGCCAATATAAATATACTTTTTTGCTCTTTATACATTAAGTATACACCTATTACATGAAGCTATCATAAGCAACTAAAAAAACGACGATGAAAATCTATATTTTTACTACATTCGTTCTTCATCGTCGTTTTTCCTTCTTTACGTCGTATATAATTTGTATCTATGCGATATATCTATGGCATATGTTTATGTACCGTTTATTTAACTTCGAACTGTCCCATCATACCATTTTCTTCATGTTCTAAAATATGGCAGTGGAACATGAATACTCCTTTACGCTCATATCGTACCAATAATTCTACCTTTTCATCAGGATTAACCAGTACCGTATCCTTCCATCCCTGCTCCTGCGCCGGCGGTGTTTGACCATTGCGCGAAAGAATACGGAACTGTACACCGTGCATGTGGAAAGGATGAATCATGCCTCCCATCATCGTCGATGGATTCGTCACTTCCCAAATTTCCTGTGTACCAAATACAACCTGTTCATCAATTCGTTCCATAGAAAAGGTTCGTCCGTTGATGGATACCATCGGCCCCATACCTTGCAATTCAATATGCTTGCGCGGTAGCGTAGCTAATGTGTCTGACTCCGGCAACGGTGCTATCGTCGTCAGTGCCATATCCGGTGAAAAAGCAACCGTATCAGCCACATCAGCTATGCGCACAGCTAGTGCCGTAGCACCATTTACCGTAACCTGTGCTATTTCTCCCACCTTATACTGACTCATATCCACTACGATTTCTGCCCGTTCTCCCGGACTGAGGCGAAGCGTTGTAAGCGATACCGGTCTTGTCAGCAAACCTCCGTCCGAAGCGACTTGATAAAAGTTATGGTGACCGCTCAAAGCTACATCAAAGTTGGATGCATTCGATCCATTGACGATACGATAGCGCACCCAATGCGACTTTGTCGTAATATACGGTTTCACTGTACCGTTTACTATAAGCACATCTCCCTGTGTGCCATCCGGATTTGACACTGCATTGTAATCGATGCGTCCATCCTCCGTAAAATAACGGTCCTGTATCACTAAAGGTATATCATCGACACCATACGTTCGTGGCAATGGTAAGGCAGTCTCTTGCGAATCCTCTACCAAAATAAGTCCTGCTAAACCTTGGTATACCTGCCGCGCCGTATTCCCCATGTAATGCGGATGATACCACAAGGTAGCCGCCTGCTGATCGACGGTAAACTGTACTGTTTTATCTTCGCCGGGCTGCACTGCATTATGCGGACCGCCATCAGCATCGCTATCTACTTTCAAGCCATGCCAATGAAATGTCGTCGGTTCGTCAAGCCGATTGGATAACTTCATCGTCACCTGCTGCCCTTTTGTTAACCGTAGTACCGGTCCCAGCATAGCTCCGTTATAACCCAAGGACTGTGTTCGATGCCCATCTAATAACTCTGTTTCGCCTTGCTGCGCTGTCAAAGAATAGGTTACATGATTCCCCTCTTGCTCTGTAGGTGTCAGAATAGGCGGAATTGCCAACGGCCGCTCTGCTTGAGCTACATTTTTATATTGAATAGCTATATGCTGGTGCATCATGCCATGCATACCGGACATCATCGACTGCATCATGCCTTGATCGTTGCCATCCATCATTGACCGATGCATAGTCTGCCCCTTCATCATTCCCTGACCGTTGCCATGCATCATCCCCTGCATATATCCCATCATACGATTCATCATTGAACGATGCTGTGCATCGTTCATCGGTTGTCCGTTTGCTCCCGTCATACAGGAAACACCGGTTGTATCATTTGTATCCGCTAAAGCAAATCCTGCGGAGCCAATCACTAACGTTCCTGCCAAAGCACTCCCCAGTAGCCATTGCATACGTTTACTTTTTTTCATCATAATCTCCTTATCTGTGCTTCTGTACTCTCTCTTTTACAAAGGCACATGTTCTTACTTATTATTCTGTTTATAGTATACGGATACTCGGTATAAATGTCATGAGGGGGGTATATACTGAACTACTTAAGAAGCATAGAAGCCATAGAAAGAACTCCTTATATCTCTACTGCCAACTTACGTATTGCAAGAAAGGTCCATATATCAAAAGCGTATCATTCAATAAATATGACCACTGAGATATATGGACCTCTCATTTTATAACAACATGGAGTCTGCCGCCTACCCAGATCAGCAGTTTCTATGTTCTTAGCAGTATATGTAATTCAAAATCAAAAGCATAATAAAAACTAATTATATCAATGACTACAGTTACCAAAGGCCAAGTACACTCCACCATGCCAAGCCGACTACAAAGTACACTGCCATGGAGTAAAATGCAATAATATGACCTGTAAACCACCAACGACTTTCCGGTACATACCCGGCACCAAAGAGAAGCGGTCCTACAGCATTACCGTAATGTGTCATAAGACTGGCTAGCTGTGCCGATGCCGCTACCAATAAAAGCAAAGGAATCGCCGGTAATCCAAACACCTGCCCCAGTATAAATATAACCGGTACCAAGGTAACAACATAGGTAATCGTAGATGCGAAGAAATAACGAATAAGCATAGTCAAAAGAAGTAATAGCGCCATTGCCACCAAAGGTGGAAATACGTGCAAATCCAAATGGGTGTGAAACCATTCACCGAGCCATAGAAATTTAGTAACCATGCACCAACGGGTAAAAAAAATTTTTCTTCGCTCCGAACCGATTTGCCTCGTCACATCAAAACACTGCAATCGCAATAGGTTGGCTTCCATCCCACAAATTCGATACACTACTGATCCTTCCCTATATGCCATCATGGATACTTGGTGGGAACAAAATTATACTACCCCTCCTAATAGTGGTTTGTATCTGGATACCATGGAAACCTGTCGCCGTTTTATTCAGAAAAATCTTGGTTGGTCTATTCTTCCATATACAGGATTGGAGTACTTTGCCGACGATATACGCATTGAACCGTTATATTGGAACGATGGAATAGCGATTGAACGCGAAACAAATCTCTACTATCATCCGCACAAACCGCAGCGCAAAGCTGTTCAAGCTTTTATTGATTATGTACAACAACACATATGACCAAGCAAACTATAAAAAAATAAAAGGACGACTCATTTCACAGCATTTACATCTTACAAATAATCTGCTTACGAAGTGAGTCGTCCTTTTATCTTTTATTCTTTATTTTTTATTTTCTATTTAATTGCTTATTTCCCAAGCCGGTTTTGCGGAAAATAGTGAATGCTAAGCTAATAAGAATAGCTACTACCGTAGCAAGTCCCATCCCCTGTAATACTACCGGTCCAATAGCAACCTTTGCACCGCTTACCCCAGTAATAAGTACTACGGAAGTAAGAATTAAATTAGCCGGGCTTGTGTAGTCTACTTTACGTTCTACCAGCATACGCAAACCGGAAGCTGCGATAATACCAAAAAGCAAAATGCTGACACCACCCATTACCGGTACCGGAATAGCATGGATAAGAGCTGCAATTTTACCTATAAAGGAAAAGAGAATAGCCAATACGGCCGCACCGCCGATAACGTACACACTGAATACGCGCGTAATAGCTAATACGCCGATATTTTCACCATAGGTCGTATTCGGTGTAGCACCGAAGAAACCGGATAACATGTTAGCAATACCATCGCCCAACAAAGAACGTTTTAGCCCCGGATCCTGCATGAGATCTCGGCCCACAATGTTACTGGTTACCACTAAGTGTCCTACATGTTCCGCAAATACAACAAATAAGGCCGGCATAATCATAAGAATTGCATTAAGATTATATTCCGGTGCGTAGAAATGCGGGAAAGAGAACCACGGTGCAGCTGCCACCGCACCAAAATCAATAACGCCCATAAAGGCTGCCAATACATAGCCGGCTACTACACCGATAAGTACCGGTATAACAGCAAAAAATCCCCGGAAAAGTACGGTACCGAGAATCGTCACTACTAAAGAGAACATAGACAGCGTTACAACCTGCATATGCGTCATCCCCAGGCTTTGCCACTGATCACCGGTAATACCGGCCATCCCCATAGCTACCGGTGCCAGTTCCAAACCGATTACGGCAACGATGGCTCCCATAGCTGCCGGCGGCAGAATAACATCAATCCATTTAATGCCAACGAAACGTACGATAATAGATAAGATAATGAAGGCGGCACCAAAGGCAATAAAGCCACCTTGCGCTGCTTCATAGCTCATCCCGGCTGCCATAACCGATAGCACCGGTGCAATAAAAGCAAAGCTAGAGCCTAAATATGAAGGAATCTTTCCCTGACATACAAAGAGATACAACAAGGTACCGATACCATTCATAAACAAGGCTGTTGCCGGATCAACTTTCAAAAGGAATGGTACCAACACCGTAGATCCGAACATAGCGAATACGTGCTGGAAGCTAAGTGGTAACAGTGCCCCAAACGACGGGCGTTCCTGCACATCAATAAAGTCTTTCATAGATTAACTACCCCTTTCCGTTAGCGACTACGCGAAGTCGACGAACCTTCCACCGAAAACCGACTGAGTGTTTCTTCCCGAAGCGACGGAGCTTCACCCCGCGTACCAACGCGCGGTGACTGTTGTGCCGCCAGGCTGTAACGCCCAATACTGGCCAAAATTCCAACGGCTCCCAGATTTAACATTAATGAAGAACCGCCATAGGATACAAATGGCAACGGCACACCAGTAACCGGCATGGCTCCGCAAACCATCATCATATTAAACAGCGCTTGACCGCTGATAATTAACGTAATACCAAATGCCACAAATGCACCAAAGTAATCACGGGCCTGTTGTGCAATACGTAGCCCGTACCAAGTAAAGGTCAACACAATGGCAAGCAGTGCCAAAGAACCTACAAGACCTGTCTCTTGAGACCACACGGCGAAGGCAAAGTCTGTATGCGCTTCCGGTAAGTAGAAATACTTGGCCGTGCCATTACCTAGGCCCTGGCCTAGCACACCGCCGGAACCTACAGCTAATAGACTTTGCACAGTCTGATAGCCGATGCCTTGCGCATGACTCCATGGATCTATATAAGCAAGGATACGTTCCCATCGATATGGTGATAAATACACCAAAGCACTTAAAATACCGAGTACCGCTAACGTTCCCCCCACTGCTACATACAGCATAGGACCACGTATGCGTCGAATGTAGCCGATACCGCCAATAGCCGCCAGTATAGCACCAAAGCCCAAAATAAGCATCGCCGTACCCATATCAGGTTGTAAAATCGTAAGCAGTGCATATACTAAGGGCATCAACAAAAAGCGTGCAAAAAAAGGTACGCGTCCATTACTTCCCGGACTACGACCAAATTCGTAATACTCGAAGAAGTGAATGTATTTCTGCTTCCATCGCTGCCGTTCTACGTAAGCTGCTGCCCAAATAACCGATCCCAGCTTGGCAAATTCTGAAGGCTGTAATGATACCGGGCCGAATTGTAGCCATCGCCGTGCACCATTAACGACAGTACCACCAACGAGTACGGCCACCAGCAAGATAACCAACACCACTGCCATACCGTTAAGAACCTTTTGTGAGCGCAATCGCCGATAATCCATACGATACATAGCCATTAGAATAATAAATCCCAATACTAATGACACCAAATGCTTAACGAAGAAGCCTGCCCATAAACTACCATCAATGGTGGCCTCCACATAGGTCGCACTATAGATATTGATGCTACCTATAATTACCCATAAAAATACGGCAAAGAACACACCTTGCACATCATTATGAAGCACACGGCGCAAGCCCTTAGCCTGACCGTCCTCTTTCATGATTACGCCTCCTTGGGCTTGATTGCTTCTAACCGGAAAATCGGCTGCCCTTTAGCGCTAAACTTCTCTTCATACTCTGTTTTTACATTCGGTATGTCCGTACTATGCAAATCATAAGACACATTTTTCAATGTCCAACCGGAGTTCTTAAACTCCTCTAAGGAAAACAGAAAAAGACCTTCATTATCTGTTTTGAAATGGATTTCCCCATTAGGGCCTAAAAGCCGTGCATAGCGGTCCAAGAAGGTGTGATACGTCAAACGTCGTTTCGCATGCCGCGCCTTTGGCCATGGATCACAGAAGTTAATATAAAATCGATTCACTTCACCGGGATCCATGATATCTTCAATACCGGCAATATCAAACAGCGTTACCTTCGCGTTATCCGCCCCGGCTTCAAATAGTTTTTGAGCTGCATAATATAAAACACCCAGCTGTACTTCAAAGCCGAGGAAATTGGCTTCCGGATGCGCCTCTGCCATACCGGCGATGAAACGTCCTTTTCCGGTGCCCAGCTCCACATACAGTGGTTTCTCCGGATTTGTAAACACAGTATTCCAATGCCCTTTATACGATGTGTGATCACTTAAAATCACATGTGTATCATACTCGTGAATTGCCTCGTCAATCCATGGTTTTCTTCGTAATCGCATAGTATCTCCTTTTTCAACTATATTACATCTCATCTATTATAGAGAAGTCCGCCCTTTGTCGTCAACTGCTGTTTTACGCTCTTGAAGTTGCTTCACAATATCCATAATATTCGGTATTTCATAAACCTGCCATGTACCGTCTTCTAATTGTCGCATCCGAAGAACGATAGGTATTGTTTCAGGTGGATTAGTAGCTTTAGCAGAAATTCGCACATCCACCACTCCATCCTTTACCGTAGTGATTTGTACTTCTTTCCATGAAAAAGTAATATCCGCCATAGCGTAAGAATGGCGTAGCTGTACCATATCACCCACCAGAGGATCCTCTCCATTTTTTTCAACAGATTCACATTCCATTTCATTGCTATGTCCGGTAAGATCTTTCATCTCATGGTCGGTTTTCTTCTGTGCCCTTTTATGCACTTCCTTTGCAATCGCATCTTTTATTAATGCCGTACCTACCTCTTTTGCTAACGGCTTTAATGCTGCTGACCATGGATTTGCTTTTAACTCTTCATCAGAGCTCACCCAGTCATCGATGGCATGTCCCAATATAGATCGCACATCCACATGCTCATAAATGGTTGCTACATCATTCTTATCGGCTGCTGTTTGTAATAACCGAACCGTGTATATCGGTTGGCGCGGTAGATACCAGCCAAAATAACCGGCTATGACAGCTGCCACCGCTAAAATTGCGGTAAGGCCTATCCATCTCAGCTGTATTTGTTTCATTGTACTCTCCTAGATAATACGCCGTAACCTACAACATAAAAGACACTGTCCACACGGACAGTGTCTTTTTTATCCTTCTATATCACTCGTTTAACTGTCAGCGATACCTCATCAGCAGTATATCATGAGACAACTGTTTCGTAAAGAAATCCCTTTTGTCGAAGCGTATCAATGATGAGGGACAACCGTTCCGGTGTATCAGCACCAATAAGGTGAGTATGTACACCACCACTAACGGTGCTAAGCAGTTGATTCGCCGAGGAAGCAAATTTTTCTATAAATTGCCGACACTCCTCTAAAGTGCGGATATATAAGGACGCCTCAATATGACCGTACACATCGTGTTCCACGCCGATGGTATACATCACTCCTCCCATAGTAATAATAGTGGTAAGCTCTTCTTCCACACGTGCTGCATCATGACGACATACAATAATACGCTTTACACTACTACTGCCGGGCATAGTCATCGTATAACCTCTGGGAGTGGATAAAATCGGATAGCCTTCCTGCCGTAAAGCGGCAATATCTCCAACAATAATCGGTCTAGATACACCGCACATTTCCGCTAATTCACCACCGGCAATAGGAGCATTCGCTTTCGCCAAATATCTGATAATTGTCTGTTGTCGTTCTTTACTCCGCATAGTATCTCCTTATTCCCATTTCAGTATCGCTGTGCTCATACCCTTTTTAACTCTCTTCTAATTAGAATTTTATTATCCTCTTACTAATGTAGTTATCTCTATATTAATCTTTTAGCAATAATTTTACTACCATTTTAAATACTATCTCTTGATAGTATTTATACTCCTTGGTGCTCTAATTGCTCCAACGAACGCTGTTTGCTTTCTGTACCTAGAGTAATAACTACTACCGCTATTATAACAAACATAGCAGCAAATACATAGAAGATGTGGCGCATGTCCCATTGTGCTGTCAGCAGGACACCTACTAACATAGGGGCTACCATGCCGCCGATACGTCCTACACCGGCAGCCCAACCACAACCTAACCCGCGAATAGCTGTCGGATAAAGTTCCGGTGTATACGCATACATAACACCCCAAGCACCCAAATTAAAAAATGACATCAGAGCACCACTTATTAAAAGCACCGTTACCGTTCCTGCATGGCCGAAAAAATAACTAGCTACACCACTGCCCAGCAAAAAGACAGACAATGTATATTTACGTCCCCAATGTTCTACTAACCAAGCAGCACACATATATCCCGGTAATTGTGCTATGGTCATAAAGAAAACATACTCTGATGTTTTCACCACAGAAAAACCTTGTTGATACACAAGAGAAGGTAGCCACATAAAGATTCCGTAATAACTGAATACAATGCCGAACCAAGCCAACCATAGCATGACTGTACGACGACGTAAAGATGGCTGCCATAATGCTCCGGGCCCCTTTGTAATTGTTTCTTTACCATCTTTCTTCGCATCAGTCGTAATTATGTTATTATCTTTCTCAACTACACCGGTACAAGGTGACTTCATTTCTTTTTCAATTGAGCCTGCTTTATTAACTTCTATTATGTTACTCTCTAGCATATTATTCTTTGAAAGCAGTTTACTATTCCGCTTACGCTGATTAGCTACCACTGCTACATGTGATGCAATCGGACATTGTTCCTCTTCAATGGCAGTTACAATTGCCCTAGCTTCGTCTATTCGTCCCTTGCGCAATAAGTAACGCACTGATTCCGGTAAATGGGCACGTATTAAACCTATATATAATGCCGGTAACGCACCAACTAAAAAAGCAAAGCGCCATCCTGTATGAGGTACAAGAAAATAAGCTATAGCCGCTGCCAACAACCATCCTACGGCCCAAAAGCTTTCCAGTATAACAATAAATCGACCGCGCACAGCCGTAGGGATATATTCTGTCATAAGGGTAGCCGCTACAGGCAGTTCCCCACCTAGTCCTACACCTACTAAAAAACGAAATATCAGTAACCATTCATAGTTGGGTGCTACTGCGCACAATGCCGTTACCAAACTATATAAAAAAACAGTCCACGCAAAAACGCGTTTACGTCCAATAACATCCGCCAGTGTACCTGATGTGACCGCCCCCAAAGCCATACCAATAAGTCCGATGCTACCTAGCCACCCAACTTCCGCGCCACTAAGTCCCCATTCGTGAATTAACCGAGGCATTAAAAATGCAATAATCCCAGTATCCATGGAATCAAAAGCCCAGCCCAAACCAGATACCATTAATATTTTGTAATGAAAGGGACGCAACTTCATCCCATCCAGACGTGCAATTAATTCAGCCATACAAATACTCCTATCCTCTGCATTACCTAATGATCTAATTACCCAAAGACCTAAATTCAGCCATGTCCGGGCGTGGCTTTCCTCTACATGCATATGCAAAACTTAACAAACTTTACATCTGTTAATATGGATAAGTATAAACACATCTATCTGTACTGTCAATAGATAATGAGCCGATAATTAATAAAAATGCCTCGGCACATAACCGAGGCTGTATAAGAATAAAACGATAATTATTAAAACGGGGTACAAAAAAACGAGCCTCCTGAAGAGACTCGTGCAAAGAGATATGGTGGACGATGACAGGATCGAACTGCCGACATCCTGCTTGTAAGGCAGGCGCTCTCCCAGCTGAGCTAATCGTCCATGCTGGTGACCCGTGGGGGAATCGAACCCCCGATACCGCCGTGAAAGGGCGGTGTCTTAACCGCTTGACCAACGGGCCACAGTGGTGATCCATCCGCGACTCGAACGCGGGACACCCTGATTAAAAGTCAGGTGCTCTACCAACTGAGCTAATGGATCATGAAATGGCAGGGGTACAAGGATTCGAACCTTGGAATGACGGAGTCAGAGTCCGTTGCCTTACCGCTTGGCGATACCCCTATATATACAAAGGTTAAACCTGTATAAGCATATTGGCTCCCCGAGTAGGACTCGAACCTACGACCGATCGGTTAACAGCCGATTGCTCTACCGACTGAGCTATCGAGGAATAAAAATGGAGCGGAAAACGAGATTCGAACTCGCGACCCCCGCCTTGGCAAGGCGGTGCTCTACCGCTGAGCTATTTCCGCATGTCACAACGAAATTTATTTTACTTCATTTCGTTTAAACTGTCAAGCACTTTTTAAGAAAATTTCTATTTCGTTCTTATTTTTTACTGTCTTGCCTGACTGCTTTATTATAATAACAAAGAGCCTAATTTATGTCAACACCAATTTTAAAAATTTTTAAGATTGGAGATTCGCATCATCGTGCTACTACTCATGATGTACGCAGACATCAGCGAATCTCCTTTCATCAGTTACACTTCAAACAGAGTAAACACATTAGGAATTATCAAATTCATTGTCCCCAGACCTACCCCCTTATGTGTTGCGCTATCAGAAAGTGCCATCATACGGCCTACCTGTTCTTTAATAGCCGCCTCATCTCGACATGTCGAAACATCAGCACTCAGTGTCTGGACCAAAGTAGCCCCCGTAGGTGTTACTAATTCACCGGTCACTGTCGTCGTATATGTAGGAAACTCACGTAGCAACATTGCTGTAGCCGGTGTTGGCACATCCATTAAGCCGTGCTCGCAATTCACCTTACCTTTGCCAACATGAAGCGGAGAAAAAGTAATAGCCTCATAGCCTAAATATTCCATGCCAATCATAGTACCCACAATGTCGATAATACAATCAATAGCACCCACTTCATGGAAATGCACTTCTTCCAATGTGCTATTATGAACAGCTGCTTCTGCCATGCCTAATCGGTAGAAAGCTTCCACCGATTTTTCTTTAACCCATTTTGACAAATCCGATCCTTCAATAATCTGTTTTATCTCCGTGTAGCTTCGTCGTTCTCCATGGCTGTGTTCATGAGTAAGATGCTTATGCCCGTAATTCCCCTCGCCACGAGCATGACTATGTCCACCATGCCCATGACTATGATGAACCTGTCTAGAACTAGGCAACACTGTCTCACTGATTCTATCATATCCATGGGGATGTTCATGTAAATGTACATCAAAATAGATGCCCTCTACCCCGAGCTTTTCCCCTCGTCGATGAACAAAATGATAGCCTGCCAGATGTAGTTTTTCAATCTCCTGTTGTAAGACGTCATAAGGAAATCCCAAATCAAGCAAAGCTCCTATCATCATATTCCCACTGATGCCGGAAGAAGCCAGCCCTTGTAATACCTTCATTCGCTTTCATCTCCTTATAAATTAATAATCTTATACATTATTCAGAAAAGGTCGCAGTCATCCACCGATGCACTGCGACCCTATTTTTATAGTAAGTATTACTTCTTACTTCAACCTGCATTCTTACCTAAGCGTTAGCTTTTCTTCCCGTAACAATTCTTATTTCATATTCATCAACGACCGTCTTGGCGTTTGTTTCCCGGACCGTCTTCAGCAACGGTAACTGTTGCTTCACCGAAAGTTTTCATATCGTTTAACATATGCAGGGAGGCATCTACTACTGATAATCCCATGGCAGACCCCAAGCCTTCTTCTATTGTAAAATGATAAAACAAATATGGCTTGATACCTAAATATTTCATCTGCCCCTGGTGAACAGGATCGTCATAGGCTGCTGACTGGAATACATAGTCTGTGACCCCTTTGCGTAATAAGGAGGCCAACAACACAGCTGCACCTGTTACCGCATTATCAAAGACAATCGCCATACGGTGCGCTGCTGCCTGCAAAATAAATCCTGTTAAGGCAGCAATATCCGGAGATCCCACAGAAGCCAAAATCTGCAACGGTTTTTCCGGTGACAGACTATAGCGCTGCAAGGTGGCCGTCAAACGTTCCACTTTTTCATCCGAGGTTAAGGTACATTCATTATTTACGACTAGACGGCGTACAGGATACTCTGTAACAGCTGCAGTTACCGCTAATGCCGATAGCAAAGCGCGTTCACCAACATTGCCTACCGCCACTACCTGAATTCCTTCACTATGCATGCGATCTGCCCAAACGGCGCCCACCTCGATAGCCGCCTCAGTTTCCTCCGCAGTCATAGCAGGGCTCATGCCGAAAAAGTCAGAACCAGCTTTTACCTTTGCCGTCACTATACCATCAATAGAAGACGTATCTGCTTCCATACCTACATCTACTAAATATACCGGCGCCGATAGCTTTGCCGCTACCGCATGAGTAGCACTTTTCCCCGTAGCCAGCCGCTTCATAACTGCAAGACTTTCTTTGCCACCTGTTAAATTCTGACGACCGTTTACTGCCGTATCACCGGCAAAAATAATAACACCGTTTTTCACATGATTTGGCTGTTCTACATTAAAAATACCAGCCATGCGCGCCGCAATCTTTTCTAGTTGTGCCAAACTATAAATCGGTTTTGTTAAATTATCAATGCGCAACTGGCACGCATCCATAGCCTGCGTACTTAATGCCCCGATAGCAAAATCTCTCATCATTGGGCGCCTCCTTCCAGTTCATTATACATACGCACCGCCAAATCAAGCATCCCCATCTGTATAGATCCGCCAGAGGCTTCACCGAGGCAGAGTCCAAGGTCAACATATGCTTCAAGACCCAATACTTTCAAAGCGCGTACATGCGCTTTTTCTGCCGACAAATGAGAGGCCATCACATAATCCATGCTTTCCGGCACAATAGCATGAGCAACCAAAGCGCATACTGTTGTATTGAAGCCATCAATAACTACCATAGCATGCTGTGCAGCTGCCCCTAGAATAACACCGGTGATACAAGCAAATTCAAAACCACCTACAGATTGTAAAATACCAAGTCCGTCATTTTTATCAATATGAGCGTATTTTATCAAGGCATCATGCACTACTTTTTGTTTCACCTTAAGTCGTTCGTCGGAAATATTAGTTCCTCGTCCTGTTGCTTCATCAGCAGTAATTCCGGCAAATTTAGCTGTCATTACCGCACTGGAAGTAGTATTAGCAATTCCCATTTCTCCTACGAGGAATACATTATAGCCTTCCTTAACCTTTTCATTTACCAGTTCGATACCCGCTTCAATAGCTTTAATGGCTTGAGTCTTAGTCATGGCCGGTGCCTTCAAAAAGTTTTTCGTGCCGTAAGCAATTTTTTCATGCCGCAAACCCGGTACCCAAGACATATCAGCCGCAATGCCTACATCAATAACTTCCATATCCGCTTCGCAGTAATTGGCCAACGCATTCGCACCGGCCCCTTTAGGTATTAAGTAGTTCTGTGTCATGCCTACCGTGACATCCTGTGGGTAGGCGCTAACCCCCATTTCGGCTACTCCGTGATCTGCACTGGCAATAATCATGCATCGCTTAGGAATATGCAAGGTATTATCCTCCAATGACTGATTCGTAGCCATCGCATACTGTGCCGTCATATCCACTAGTTTACCGTAATTGCCGTACATGACTACTCCGTCCCATGTGCGTTTAACCGCATCGCCGATAGCTATATTCTTCGGCGTAATCGCTTTACAGGTTTCCTCAAATACGCTCATTATATCCTCCTAGTAATGAAGCAAATGTATCTCTGATTTTTTTAGCCCGTTTTAGATAGGCTTCCATCCCTTCACTATCTGTCTCGGCCAATAGGTGACGTACGTGGCTTATTTCTACTTCCAATGAAGCCAATGCCGCATCAATACACTCGGCATTTCCCATAATTATTTCTCGCCACATGGATGGGTTTCCACCGGCTACGCGGGTAATATCCCGAAATCCTCCAGCCGCAAGACGTAGCCGTTGTTCTCCGTCTGCATCTCCGCCGGCTACAGTGGCAACCATACCGGCTACCAAATGCGGCATATGACTGATAGATGCCATGTATGCATCATGTTCTGCCATAGTAATCTCTTCGATGTGTGCTCCAAACAGCTCCCCCCAATGGCGTAACTCCGCAGCTCCATCATCAGACCAACCGGGAGTGTCTTCACTATGTATCACAATCCATGTACAGCCTTCAAAAAGTGTAGCCTTGGCTTCCTCAAAGCCTCCCTTTTCCGATCCTGCCATAGGATGAATGGATACAAACCGCACATGTGACGGCAAATATTTATACACAGCCTGTACAAAATTATGCTTGGTGCTGGATACATCCGTAACCAATGCTCCTTCTTTTATAAGAGGGGCGACTTCGTTGAATACCACTCCGTTAATATCCGGCGGTAAAGCAAATACTAAAACATCTGCTTCTTTAACTACATCTACCACCGATGTATATGCCACTGCTACCGCTCCGGAAGCAATGGCCTTATCACATACACTTTGACGCCGAGCATAACCGACAACCCGGTATGATGTATGTAACGATAACGCCTTCGCTAGTGAACCGCCCAGTAAGCCTAATCCTATAATTCCGATAACATTACTACTCATGTACTTCTTCATCCTTCCCTTGAGTCTCCAGACTCACCTACTATTCTACCCGGCCTGCCATATTATTGCCGTATACGACTCCATCGACATAACCGCTCTACCATGCATGACCTCTCCGCCACATCATGATATTTACTATTATAGCCTACTCAATATACTTTAGACTAGCCCTTTTCATGGTACATCATACATTGGCAATAAGCTTACGATTTTTCCACTTACCACTTTGCCAACGCCATACAAAGATGAGTGCTCGTACCCCTTCATCAATAGCCATTGCCCACCAAATTCCTAGAAGACCCCATCCTAATTGCAGGCCGAAGATATACGACAAGGTAACTGCACACAACCACATACCAAATACACCGACTAACATCGGAGTTCTAATATCCCCAGCGGCCTGTAAGCATTGCACCATTACAATATTAACAGAACGACCGATTTCCAAAACCATTTCAATGCCTAAAATAGTATGTCCCAAGGCAAGCATATCCGGATCTCTTGTAAAAAGTCCTAACACGCTATCGCTAAATACATAAAAAATACCGGTCAAGCCCACACTGACACAAAGACCTATGCCTACCGTCTGCCATACACGTCGTGAAATTTCTTCTTCTCTATTAGCCCCAACTAAAAAGCCAACTACAATTTGCGCCGCATTGGCTAATGCAATCGTATACATATAACAGAACATAGCAATAATATATACATACACCTTTGTGTTGATGACCACTAATCCTAACAGATTAACCATCATCATAATTGTCGTTTGTGACAGCTGATACGACAAAGTTTCTCCACCGGACGGTACACCTATACGCAACAATGCTTTTAGCATCCGCTTTGGGACCGGCCATATATACTGCCATGATAAACGCAGCGGTAACTGTGTTTTAAATAACCAGTATATAATGATAAGTCCTACTGCCTTACTCAAAGTCGTCGACAAAGATACCCCAAACACACCCATAGAAGGTATCGGTCCCCAACCGTAAATTAAAATTGCATTACTAATGATGTGAATGACATTCATTACGAAGGCCACCATCATAGAAATAACTGGCAAAGAATAACCACGAAACATGGCAACAAATGCCGTATATACACCGGTTATCGGTATACTGACCGCAACAATATTCATATACAGCGATGTCTCTGCAAAGATATCTGCCGGTACACCAAGCCAGTGAAAAAAAGTTTCATGAAACAGCCAGATTAAACAAGCCGCGGTAAAGCTGAACACCAAATTAAAAGCCACACTTACCGTTCCCACCTCATTCAGCGACTCCGTTTGCTTAGCACCGCGAAACTGTGCAATCAATATGGTACTAGCTGTACTCATGACGATAATGAGCATAATAAAAATATTCATAATTTGATTTGCATTAGCTACAGCGGCTACCGCTTCTTGTGAATAATGACTCATCATGAATTGATCTATATTTCCTACCAGCATTTGTAAAAATATTTCGATAAAGATAGGCCAGCTCAATGTGACTACCGATAAGCTGACACCTTTTTCTACCTTCTGCATGGCCTCACTCCTTTTCTAAACGAGAAAACCGGATACACAAGGCATCCGGTTTATCGCTATATGCTGTTATATCCGCTCTAAGGCGGCATTGGCAATAAGTGTTTCCCAATCGGCTACCAAGCGGAACTTTGCCTCCGCCTGTGCCAATAGCCAATTTTCACCTTCCGGGAACCAATTTCCCGGCAAGCAACCACACTTTGCGAAATTAATCGCATATCCTAACCGCGCCACTTCACGGGAAGCCCACCATGCGCCAACGGCCTCCCGTCCTTCCAGATATATTGCGCCCAAGCCCGTTTCAACGAGCCACGCCTCAATATCCGGCCATAGTTCCTTGGGAACCACGCTATCTGCCAAGCATTCATCCAGACTTTTTCTGGCTGCTGCCCGCAATTCCTCCGTTCGCATTTCCATGATGTTCCCTCCGCTACGCTTTATTTATCCATATCAATTTCGCCCTCTTCGCGCAGATAATCAAGATAATCCTGTCCCCATTCACCGAGAGCTGCCAAGACACCGCTAAATTTAGCTCCTATTTCGCTAAGCGAATATTCTACCTTTGGCGGAATCTGATTATATACTTTACGGTGAATCAAACCGTTTCGTTCCATCGTGCGCAACTGCTTCGTTAAGGTAGCCTGTGTGATTGGTGCCAATACGCGTTCCAGCTCCTTGAATCGCAAGGGGCCATTTTCTAAGTGGTGCATGATCAGTAAAGTCCATTTGCCGGTCAATACCTTCTGTACCGTCACGTACGGGCACTTACCATATAATTCGTGTTCCGCAACGCCTGTTACTGCCATATCATTGCCTCCTTCGCTTATGTACTCCATAAGCATAGGAAAGACTTCGTACGCAAACAACTATCTATTTGCATAGTTAGTCATCTATGATTAGTACCTATTACTTTCACTATGCCCACTGTTATTATATCGTATGTAGAAAAAAAAATACAGTGACCACCACGATTTTCTACATGCCCTATTCACAGCTCACTGCCGTACACTACAATGTACTTTCTTTTTATTTAAGAAGATGAAAGGCTTCTTCCGCAACAGCCAACGTTTTTTCAATTTCCTTTGGATTATGCATAACCGATACAAAATTACTTTCATACTGACTTGGTGCATAGTAAATTCCATGTTCCAAATTATAATGGAAGAAAGTCTTAAAGGCCTCCATGTCACACGCCGATGCATCGTCAAAGTTACATACCGGACCATCATGGAAGAACAAGGTAAACATAGAGCCTACACGCTGTACTGTCACCGGTACACCAGCGGCTTCACCAAGACGTTCCAATCCTTCACACAGCTCCTTTGTAGCTGCTTCGACGCGGCGGAAAATAGTCGGATCCCGCTGCAATACAGATAGTGTTGCCAAGCCCGCCGTCATAGCAATAGGATTACCACTTAACGTACCTGCCTGATATACCGGCCCGGCCGGTGCTACACAACTCATCACATCTTTGCGCCCGCCAAATACGGCCATCGGCATCCCGCCTCCAACAATCTTGCCGAGACAGGTTAAATCCGGGATGATACCATATAATTTTTGGGCGCCACCTGCGCTGGCTCTGAAGCCGCACATTACTTCATCAAATATGAGCAGAGCACCGTGTTCCTCAGTAACTTCTCGCAAGGTTTCCAGGAAGCCCGGCACCGGTGGCACACACCCCATATTACCGGCTACCGGTTCAACGATAACAGCAGCAATCGTATCTCCTTGTTCATCAAAGAGCCCTCGAATTGCTTGGCTATCATTGTAGGGCATAGTAATTGTATCCGCTGCTGCACCAGCCGGTACACCTGGACTATCCGGTACACCGAAAGTAGCTAAACCCGATCCTGCTTTGACAAGTAGGCTATCACTATGCCCGTGATAACAACCTACAAATTTAACAATTTTATCACGGCCGGTAAAACCGCGCGCTACACGTAACGCACTCATAGTAGCTTCTGTACCAGAATTAACCATACGGAGCATTTCCATCGTTGGCATAAAAGCCTGAATCTTCTTAGCCACTTCTGTTTCAAGCAAAGTCGGAGCACCATAGCTGGTACCGCGCAATACGGCTTCTTGCAAAGCTGCCACTACTTCCGCATTAGCATGCCCCAAAATCATCGGGCCCCAAGACAATACATAGTCTATATATTCATTACCGTCAATATCATAAATACGATCTCCGGAGGCCGAGGCAATAAACGGCGGTTCCGAACCCACACTACGATAGGAACGAACAGGGCTATTAACACCACCCGGCATATACAGCTTAGCCTCTGCAAAGGCCTTATGAGATTTATCTAAATTAAGCATGGTGCCTCCTTATTTTTCCTGCAACCAGCGCGCTACATCAAGGGCATGGTAAGTGATGATAATTTTCGCACCGGCACGCTTCATGGAGAGCAATGTTTCCAGTACAATACGCTTTTCATCCACTAAACCGGCCTTCGCTGCCGTTTTAACCATAGCGTATTCACCGCTAACATTGTATACGGCTAAGGGATAATCAAA
Organism: Veillonella magna; assembly: GCF_959600285.1. Classification (NCBI taxonomy): domain Bacteria; kingdom Bacillati; phylum Bacillota; class Negativicutes; order Veillonellales; family Veillonellaceae; genus Veillonella; species Veillonella magna. The sequence goes on from NZ_CAUGKU010000001.1 coordinate 280,537, forward strand.
ATTATCCCGTGCTTCGCGCACGATATCCAAGTACGACAACGCCGGCTTAATCATAATAATATCAGCGCCTTCGCGGATATCCAGTTCGATTTCACGCATAGCTTCCAAACGATTGGCTTCATCCATCTGATAGCCTTTGCGATCGCCAAACTCCGGAGCAGAATGTACCGCATCACGGAATGGGCCGTAATAAGCAGATGCATATTTAGCAGCATAGCTCATGATGGATACATTAGTAAAGCCTTCTTCATCCAACGCTTCACGTATAACTGCCACACGGCCATCCATCATGTCTGACGGAGCTACCATGTGCGCACCAGCCTTTGCATGACTAACCGCCACTTTTGCAAGTAATGGCAAGGTTTCATCATTCAATACTTCATGGTCTTCCACACAACCACAATGACCGGTACTCGTATACTGGCACAAACATACATCAGAAATTACAATCAGATTCGGTACTGTTTCACGAATAGCTTTAATAGCCTGTTGCACCGGCTGATTCATATCCCATGCCGAAGAGCCCTGCTCGTCCTTATAGGTAGGTAAACCAAATATTTCTACGCCAGGAATGCCTAACTCATATGCTTCCTTAGCTGTTTTAACAGCTTCATCAACGGAAAGATGATATTGTCCGGGCAGTGATTCAATAGGTTCCCGTACACCTTCGCCGGGCACGATAAAGAGCGGATATACCAAATCCTCCGTTTGCAACGTTGTTTCTCTTACTAATGCACGCATAGCCGGCGTCGTCCGCAAACGACGTGGGCGATAGGTTAAATCTAACATTATACATCGTCTCCTCACTTCAGAACTCTGCTAATTATCTACAAACAGTCGACACTCGGACCTCAGCCCGAGGCTGACTGCCCATATCTTACATATATATCTTACTGCACAATTTATACACCAGCTGTCGCATCGGCTACAATCATATCTACCATGGCCGGGATAGTAAATGTCTCACCAATAATATCCGGCGTAAGGCCGTTTTCTACACAGGTGGCTGCCGTAATAGGTCCAATGCAAACAACGCGTACGTTGGCCATCAGTTCTTTTGCATTCTCTCCAAGCAACGACAAGGTATTCGTCACTGTGGAAGAGCTGGTAAAGGTAATATAATCCACATCACCAGTCGTTAAATGATCTCTCAAAAGCTCGCGACGCGACGTGTCCTGTACGGTTTCATACAAACGAGCTACATCTACAGTAATTCCCTGCGCAGTCAGCCCCTTCTCAATAACATGACGCGCTACCTTCGGCTGAATGAGAAGCATCTTATCGCCGGTAGTCATTACCGGTGACAATGCTTCCACCACAGACTCTGCCTGATAGTTAGTCGGCACAATATCCGCTAATAGGCCCTTCGCTTTTAATGCCTTCGCCGTAGCACTACCGATAGCACATATCTTTGCCTGACCCAAGCTGCGGCTATCCAACTGTTGTGCTTCTAATGCTTGAAAGAAGTAGTGAACACCTTGAGCCGAAGTAAAGGTTATCACCTTGTAGGAACCTGCTTTCGCCACTAACTCTGCCGTTGCTACATCTATTGGTAATGCCTCTGTTCGAATTGCAGCTGCTTCAACAACATCGGCACCTAACTCCTCCAACCGTGATACTAATGCACTGGCTTGGGAGCGTGCTCGCGTTACTACAATACGCTTTCCGAATAGTGGTTTTGTGTCAAACCATCTGAGCTTATCTCGGAGATTTACCACATCGCCTACAACAACAACAGCCGGCGGTTTTAGACCTGCCTTAGCTACATCATAGGCTACATTTTCTAATGTCGATACCAAGGTTTCCTGGATGGGCTTAGTGCCCCAACGAATAACCGCTACCGGTGTATTAGCCGGACGACCATGCTCTATCAGCTTTGAAGAGATAAGCGGCAAATTACCTACCCCCATAACAAAGCACAAGGTATCCACTGCTGTAGCTAATCCTTCCCAATGAATACCCGATACACTTTTCGTCGGATCTTCATGACCGGTAACAATGGCAAAGGAAGTTGCCATAGCTCGCTGTGTTACCGGAATTCCTGCATAAGCTGGTGCTGAAATACCGGAAGTAACGCCGGGAACAAATTCAAATGGCACACCGGCCTCGGCCAATGCCATAGCTTCTTCACCGCCACGTCCAAATACTAGCGGATCACCACCTTTTAAACGTGCCACCGTCTTACCTTTTAACCCTCTATCAATCAGGATTTCATTAATTTCATATTGATGCAGCGTGTGATTCTTGCATTGCTTACCTGCATAAATCAGCTCCGCATCGGGTCGTGCCCACCGCAAAAGATGTGTATCTGCCAAATAGTCGTATATGATGACATCTGCTTTTTCAATACACTCCTTGCCTTTTACAGTAATGAGTTTATAATCGCCGGGACCGGCACCGATTAAATACACCACACCTGCCATTATAGGACTCCCTTCTGAACCAAATCTTCAATAATGCTCTTGCCGCCTTCTTCGTATAAAGCTTTTGCTAAATTACGTCCTAGAATCTCAGCACTCTTTTGCGGTCCGGACATTTCGCCCTCATAACAAGTCTTGCCATCCAAAGAGCACATAATTCCTTTTAATGTAAGTTGACCTTTGCGCACCGTGCCATGCACCCCCATTGGTACCTGACAGCCACCGTCCAACTGGCGAAGGAAACTACGTTCGCCGCGTGTGCACCACATCGTCGTTTCATCATTCAACGGTTCCAACAAACGCAACATTTCCTCATCATCACTACGGCATTCTATAGCGAGTGCCCCTTGCCCTACAGCAGGAATGAGTTCATCCACCGTAAACACCTGTGTTATTTTATCTTCTAAACCTAAGCGTTTTAGACCGGCCTGGGCCAATACAATCGCATCAAATCCTTCTTCATCCAACTTGCGTAATCTAGTTTGCACATTGCCGCGAAGCATACAAATCGTTAAATCCGGACGCTGGTGCAACAGCTGTGCCTGACGACGCAGGCTACTGGTCCCTACCTTAGCACCTTGTGGTAACTGATCCAATGTTTTATATTTTGGAGACACCAAGACATCACACGGTACTTCACGAGCTGTGATAGCTCCCAAAATAAGGCCATCCGGCAACTCTGTCGGCATATCCTTTAAGCTATGCACCGCGATATCAACATCACCGCTACGCATAGAAGCTTCCAATTCTTCCGTAAACAAGCCTTTGCCGCCAATCTCTGCTAACGGTTTTTCCAGAATGCGATCACCTTTTGTAGTATGATGTACCAATTCAACTCGACACATCGGATACAATGTGCGCAGACGCTCTGCGACGTACTCTGCTTGCCACAGTGCTAGTGCACTTTGACGAGTCCCGATACGAATAACCTCTCTCATAGTGAACGCCTCTCCTTCTCCAGATCGAACATCTCGCGGAATAAATTCCAATATTCGCCTTCTTCATCTTTACCGGCTACTTCACCAAAGCGAATCATAGGCTCCCGCAACAACTTGCGCACAATCATGCGCGACATATTTTCCATTATCTTACGTTCCCTGTCGGTAGCATCGGGAAATTTTGCCATAGCTCTATGTAATTCACGCCGACGAATCCGTTCTGCCTTATCCGATAAAAGCACCATTAACGGCCGCACTGACAGGTAACTAAGCTTTTCTTCAATATCACCGATAGCCTCTGCAATAATCGGCTTTGCCTTTTCTGCTTCCGCCTCGCGCTGGTGCTTGTTCTCCTCTACGACACTTTCCAAAGAATCAATATTGAAGAGATACACACCGGGAATATCCGCTACCTCCGGATCAATATCGCGAGGTACGGCAATATCAATCATAACGATTGGTTCACCGCCACGTTCCTCTGCAATGGCTTTTGCCTGTTCCGGTCCAATCACATAATGGGGTGCTCCGGTGGAAGTAATTAAAATATCTGCATCCTTTGCTTGTTCTGCAAAAGCATCAAAGTGAATGGCCTTGCCTCCGAAACGTCGGGCTAGCTCTTCTGCCTTATGATACGTACGATTCGATACAAACATACTCTTAACGCCCTTCGACTGTAAATGCGTAGCCGTTAATTCACTCATTGTGCCGGCGCCGAGAATGAGTACCTTTGCGTCTTCCATAGGCTTAGTCAATGCATCCTCAGCTAAATTTACCGCTGCATAGCTGACAGACACCGGTGTATTAGCAATGCCCGTCATCGTCCGCACCCGTTTACCCACGCTGATAGCACGTTGGAATATAATATTAAAAATAGGTCCCGTAAGGCCTTGACTATATGCCGTGATATAGGCCACCTTGAGTTGGCTAAGGATTTGGCCTTCACCGATAACCAAGGAATCCAAACTGGATGCTACATTGAATAAATGGGCAATCATTTCCCTTCCTTCATAAAAGAAAAACCATTGATCATCCGTAATCAACTGTTCGGCGCCCTTGATATGCTTCAGCAACTGCAGCATAAAATCATGCGGTTCTGCTACATCTTCCAACACCGCATATAGTTCCGTGCGATTGCAGGTAGACAGCAGTACGCATTCCGCCACCGCTTCATGCTCGTATACATGCTTTAACGCATCCTTCACTTCTTCTTTATCGAAGGAAAAGCGTTCTCGCACCGCTACTGGTGCACTTCTATGGTTTAATCCCAATACGACTAACTGCATATCTTACTTTCTCCTCTACCAGTTTCCATTTTCCTTCTATAATCTGAGTCAACTCCACCTCACCGAAATGTTTCTGCCAAAATGCTTGGCGCTCCTTTGATGTAGGCAATAGTAATTTGACCTCGTTACGTATGTCTTTTAACGCAGGCATAATCGTTGCCACCAAACGATACCGCTGCCGAATATCCTGTCCCACTAATTTCAAAAGGCGAGGACTTGCCTTATCGCCGGCTACTGCCACCGTCAAAGCACCTTCTCGTACCGTCATGGGAAATACAAAATCACAATCATCGTTATCATCGGCACGATTAACCAATGCGCCCATCGCCCGTGCCTCTTTTGCACACTGCCTATTAAGCATAGGCGAATCCGTGGCGACAACCACAAAATCAGCCCGTGTCAGTTGACCTTTTTCATAGCCTTCCCGAACCAGGTTGATTTCACCGTTCTCGGCCCACTTTTCAATAGTATCCGTTACCTTTGGACTTATAACAGTTACGTCTGCATCGTCTGCAAGAAGCAATCCGATACGCCGCTCCGCTACCGCGCCGCCGCCGACTACCAAGCAAGGACGGTTTTTCATCGTCACTTCCAACATCACCATAACATAGTCCTCCGCTTCATATCCGATACAACAATAATTTCTATCCGCGCACATTACATATAACGAATTTTCATATGTACCATAATACGTCAAAAACGGCTTGATACAATCAAGCCGATTGACATCTTCGTATGCGACTATACTGTAACAGTCTTACACCGCTACACTTCACCAGCAGCCTGCTTCATAATGGCCGCTGCCAACATATCATCCTTTGAATCTGTTTCCGTGTGCCCTGCGGCAGCATGACGTTCATCCAGTGTTGCCGGTACCTCGCTGACTTCCAACACATAGCCTTCCGCCATTTTCAGCTGGGACTGCAAAAGCGCCTCCACCTTGGCCTTAAATACGGAAATTTCATTGCGTATAATAGCATGCTTAGCCTGTGCTTCACGCACAGAACGTTCTGCAGAGGCCATAATTTCATTGCGCTGCTGCTCAGCTTCCTTCACAATGAGTTCTGCTTCCTTGCGCGCTGCATTTTTTACGTTTTCGCCGGTTTCTTGCGCCAACACCAATGTATTATTCATGGTAGCTTCCATCTGCTCGTACTGCGCCAACCGCTTTTCCAGTTGTTCTATTTTATCGGTCATTTCTCGATTATCGCGATACAATGTTTCATAGTCGCGCACGAGCTCCGCTAAAAAAGCATCTACTGCATCGCTGTCATAGCCGCGAAAGCCCTTTTCAAATTCTTTATTATGTATATCCATCGGTGTAATCATGGTACGCCTCCTATTACATAAATCGTTTCAGATACACGCCGATACGTCCTTTACGTGACGTACCCGTAATCGCTTCCACCTTCATGCGACCGCGACCTCGCATAGAAATCACATCGCCTTCCTTAACCTCTTGAGATGGTCCTTTGGCAGACTGCCAGTTCACCTGTAACAAGCCGGCATTTACGGCACTTACCAACTTGGTCCGCGATACACTGAACCCCGATGACGCTACCGCATCAAGGCGAAGTGATGCTACCGTCGTACGTATTTCCTTGATTTTTTCTTCTTTCGGCTGTATTTCGGAAATGTCCATAGGTTCTACACTAACGCTAACCATAGCAATCTTTGTAAAATTGGACACTACATAATCCGCCACGGTGCTATCTACAATAAGCTGCGCACCGCCGGATCGCATAATAATATCGCCGAAATGATCTCGTTCAATGCCAAGTCCCATTAAAGACCCTAATACATCTCGATGTGTCAACAAACGAAATCGCGGATCCCACGACACCTTCAATGCTGTCAACCCTAAGTCAACAGGTCCCTGATAAGCGGCATCAATAAATGCCACACGCAGGCGTTCCGCACCTTCATAACCGCCACCGGACTCAACACGCAACTGCGGATACTGTGCCCGTACCGCATCGGCAATTGTCAGCCCTGCCGGCGACATGAACTCCGTTACCCGATACGGCTTACCTGCTACAACCTGCTCAGCTAAATCAAGCATGCGCCGTGCCGCCTCACCGTTACCAGATGCTTCAAAATATCTAATTAATTTTTCTTTATCCTTCAATTCTCTTTCTTCCCCAGTTCCTGTGCTCGTTGGTAACAAGCCACCACACCGTCATGCAGAGCTGAGCGCAAGCCGCCCTTTTCCATAGCGGCAATACCGGCAATTGTCGTACCTCCCGGCGAGGTTACCTGATCACGTAATACAGCAGGATGCTGTTCTGTCTTTATAGCCATAAAGCCGGCACCGTATAACGTTTGAATTGCCGCACGCAACGCAAGACGCCGCGTTAAGCCGATACGAACACCGGCATCGGCCAACGCATCCATAATAACAAAGGCATATCCCGGACCAGCTCCAGCAAGAGCACCTAGCCGTTCCAAATCCGCTTCGGACACAACTGCACTTTCACCTAATGAGTTCAGCAGATTCGTTACCCATGCCGTCAAACAATCATTTCCCTTTGTGCCGGCCGTTACTGCCACAAAACCGGCTCCAATAGCAGCCGGCATATTAGGCATAATGCGATACCATATAGCCTGCGGAACAGCTCCTTCTAATGTACCCAACGGAATACCGGCTGCCATGGAAATAATAAGGCAATCTTTTTTTACCTTCGATAGCTGTGCTAATACCGAACTTTGCAATATCTGCGGCTTAACTCCTAATACAATCACATCAGCACTATCCACATCATTAAGTTCTGCCGATACAGGAATACCGAGTTCCTCGGTTAATGCCTTAGCATGTATCTTTGTATTAACCACACCTACTACATCCGCGTCCGTCATTGCTCCTGATGTAAGGCAGCCACGCAAAACGGCACCGCCCATCGCACCGATGCCTATAAATAGAATACGTTTTTTCACCCTTCATCAGCTCCTACTATATTACTCAGTTACTTACTACCAATCTAATCTACTTATCTAATACCTGTTGTAACAAAGCAATCATACCCGGTCTTTATGATAACCGCATATGTTAACAGATTATAACTGCGGTTCTTTCCAGGTTAATTTATCGGATAAATCTGCATACGCCGTATCACTGTAATCAACAGTAATATTCATCGGTACACAAATAAAAATATCCTTGCCGATTTTTTCCAATTTACCATCCAATGCAAAGGTAGACCCGCACACAAAATCACCAATGCGAGCCGCGATTTGCGGATCCGTATTTTCATAGTTAATGACTACCGGGCGCATTTCCCGTAAATGATTGACAATATTCTGCGAGTCTTCAAACACTTTAGGTTCTACAACGACTACTTTCATTGCTGTCGGACGTGTTGCCACTGAATTATAGCCTCCTGTCTTAGACGAACGGAACGAAGATGCCGGTGTCGGAGTTGCTACCGGAGCCGGTGCTACCGGTTCATAATCCGTACCTTCCTCTTCTTCATAAATGTCATCGCCGTACTCATCTGCTTCATTACCTGTGAAATAATCTTTAATGCCCTTCCAAGATAAACCCATTATGTACCCTCCTACATGTACACGCCGTTAGTCATACACGCGTTCGCCGAAAATCGCCGTACCTACACGAACTATATTGGCGCCTTCTTCCAAAGCTACTTCAAAATCATGCGTCATTCCCATTGACAAATACTTAATCTGTCCGGCGGGAAAATACTGTTTCATATCTTCATACAGTGCGTCGGCTACCCTGAATATAGGTCGTGCCTCCTCAGGATCTTCAAAAAACGGCGCCATGCACATAAGGCCACGTACCCGTACATGGGGCAAGGTATTAGCATAATCGCGTACCGTCGGAAACTCCTCTACCGCCATACCCGATTTACTTGCCTCGCGAGCTACGTTTACCTGTAACAGTACATCCTGCACCTTATCATGCTTAGCCGCTACACGCTCGATTTCATCCAACAGCTTACAGCTGTCTACAGAATGAATCAAGGAAAATAACGGTACCGCCTGTCGCACTTTATTTACCTGCAAATGACCGATGAGATGCCATTCCAATGCGGGTCCCTTGTAGGCCAATATTTTTTTCTTCGCCTCTTGTACGCGGTTTTCACCGACTACACGCACGCCTAACTGTGCCGCTTCTTCCACAGCACTGACCGGGTGGTTTTTGGTAACCGCAACCAACATCGCCTGATCGACGCGCCCGGCCCTGGCCATTGCCTCATCCATCCGCCGGCGTACTTCTTTCAACGCTGCTTCGATCATCTATAAGCCTCCTCACAGACAATTGCCTTCCGGCAATCGTCGTAAATCTACTTGCATATGTCCTCATTATACTATGACTTATCGGTAATGTATAGAATAATGTTTTACCTCCGTTTAATCAACTTAGCAAACATCGCCATCCTACCGGTATGACCATGATCTCTACGATGCGAATAACACCCCGCATTAGTCATACTATCCGTAGCCGACACCGTAATATGAGACGACGGAACACCCCAATTTAAAAGATCATCTGCAATAAATCCCTTCAAGTCGATATGCGGAGTCATCACGGATGCCCCCGGTCGACGATGATATGTTACCAATCGTTTCAATCCGGCTTTTGCCATGCGAAACGTATCGGCCAGGGATTCTTCTACTTCAAAAGATTTAGGTCCGATGGACGGCCCGAGATACGCATAGCAGCGTTCCGGTTCCGTGCCATACGCACTGTGCATAGCCTCTAGGGTAAGCACCGAAATATGTCCAATAGTCCCTCGCCAGCCTGCATGCGCCAATGCCACGGCTTCATGCGCAGCATCATACAGAAGTACCGGCACGCAATCCGCTACCATCAATAATAACGGGACTTCCTTAAGGCGAGTAAAAATCGCATCACTGTTGGGAATCGCTGCATCAAATGCGAACGCTCCTTTACCGATGTCTGCTTTCGTTACTTCCGTTACCCCTAAGCCATGTACCTGTTGACCACAGGTGAGAACATCCGGCGTAACACCTAAATGTTTGGCCAGTCGCTTCCGATTTTCCCACACATCCTCTATTTCATCTTCCACGTGCAAACCTAGGTTAAAGGAAGAAAAGCACCCCTTCGATACACCGCCGAAACGTCGTGTAACACCGTGCATCAACGGGAATTGATTCAAGTTAACGGCCGCTTCAAAAGACCAGCTTTTCAACCAATCCGATGTACCTTCGTACACCACCGTTCGGTTATTATTTTGTAAAATACTTCTCATATTACACCTCTCGACCGCATACACCACATCGCCGGCAGCCATCACAGCAAGGTGCCGTATAGGCTTCCTCCGTGCTACGATGCCATTCTTCGGTTAGATAATCATCACGCAAGCCCATATCCAATATATCCCAAGGCTGCGGTTCACATTCCGACCGTGAGCGATATAGCTCATCTTCCATAGATAGGTCAAGCTCCTCACAGGCCTCAAGAAAACTTTTAACTCCATTTCGCTCTGCTGCATATGCAATAGCCTTACTCCAACGGCGATCCCCACGAGCCAATACACCTTGAATGTATGCTTCCTTAGGCGACTCCACCAATACCTCAATGCGACGATTTTTCCGCAAGCCTTGCTTTAAACGCTGTAAACGTTTGGCAACTATTTTTTTATCCGTCATCGGCATCCACTGAAAAGGAGTGAACGGCTTGGGAATAAACGGATTCACACTCAGCGTTAATCGCCCGTGACAACCGACCGTTTCCATATGCGCTTGCACTTCCTCGGCCATGGTGATAATCGCATCAATATCTTCCTCTGTTTCTGTAGGCAGTCCCACCATTATATATAACCTTATATGAGGTATCCCTGCACCAGCTGCCAACGTTACCGCATGACGTAAGTCATCATTGGTAATACCTTTATTAATCACCCGACGCAGGCGCTCACTCCCTGCCTCTGGGGCAATGGTAATTGTTTGTTGTCCGCTGTCTGCCAACCCCTGAACTACATCTGCGGTCAATGAATCGGCACGAAGCGATGCACAGGAGTAGCGCAATCCTTTTGAGCGAATGTAGCGTACCAACGCATCTATTTCAGGATAATCGGAAATTGCCGCTCCCATGAGTCCTACTTTTTTGCCCAACTCAGCCGCTCGATCTACCCCAGCCTTTAATATCTCCAATGGACGAACCCGAGGTTTTCGATAACAATACCCAGCCATACAAAAACGGCAATGACGACCACAACCACGGGCAACCTCAACAATATACATGGCACCAAATTCCGTAAAGTCCGTAGCCACTACCGTTTCTCCGCCCCGCACCAAAGGCGCATGTCGTCGCAATACTCGACGAGGGACTCCTTCTTCAGCCCGATAGCCTGCAAACACGCCATGTTCTCCGTATACCGGTTCATACAAAGAGGGTACATATATCCCCGCTATCTTTGATAACTTCTGCAACAACTCTTGCCGTGCTACACCATTACGCCGTGCATCATAAATAATCTCCAATGCCTCGCTGATAACGCCTTCACCTTCACCTATAATGAATGCATCAAAAAAATCCGCCAACGGTTCCGGATTGAAGGTAGCACATGGTCCGCCGCCAATGACAATCGGATCATACTCGCGGCGATGCTCGGCTCGTACCGCTACCTGACCGGCCTTCAGTATCCACGGAATATGAAAATAATCCATTTCAAAGGTAATATCGATACCGATAACTTCAAAATCACAAAGATAACGCTGTGACTCCACACTCATAAGCGGTGTCCGTGTTCGTTCATACGCTTCCATTTCTTTTTTAGAAGGCAAAAATACGCGCTCCGCCACACTATCCTCGCGCTCATTGATTTCCTCATATATAATTTGCAGGCCTAAATTGCTCATACCCACAAAATATGTATTCGGATATACCAACGCCACCTTATGCGGCTTCTTTGTATCACACCCTACGCGATTGACTTCCTCTCGAGTCAATGCTTCCAGCACTTGCTGTAACTCTTTGCGATTCATAACCGGCTCCTTTCCTGTAATTCCTATTGACATTATACCATACGGCACAATCTCTGCATCGAAGATTATGACTACTCATTACTCACTGAATTACAGATGCCCCACAGTTAGATTGAACAATGTCATTCTCTTTCGCTCTATTGATGGTCACCATTAAAGTAAAAAAAGTCCTGCATACAGATTGAGCAATATCATTCATAAGACTTGACTTGCACTATCTATATGTAGGACTTGAACTAAAATACCTAACGTGCGTTAGCAATTCCTTCGTATACTTTTCCCCGCGGTCCGTCAACGGTAACAACCATACCGTTCTTCAATACGCGTTCCGCATCATCTACGCCAAGAATAACGGGAATTCCAAAGTTAATGCCGGCAATAGCCGTCGTCGATGTGTAGCCATCTTCTGCCGAAATGATAGCACCAGCACGTTTGGCAAGCGGCATAAGCTCCGGTTCCAACGTACGAACAACGAGAATATCACCATCGCGGAACATGCTTTGTGCTTCGCTTGCATTATACGCCAAGCATACATGGCCGGTAGCCGCCCCTTTACCAACACCGTTTCCTGACAAGACCGCCTGTCCGACTACGTGAACACGAATCATATTGGTTGTACCCGATTCACCGGACGGTACGCCGGCAGTAATCACGACCAAATCCCCCGGCTCGATATGTCCTTCTGCCAAAGAAGCACTGATGGAACTATACACCATCTCATCTGAATTACTGTGCGCTGCTCCGTGTACTGCTTCTACCCCCCAATATAATTGTAATCGCCGAATCGTTTCTTCATGCGGCGTAACCGCCAAAATTTTAGCAGACGGTCGATTACGCGAAATGCTCATCGCTGTTTTACCGCTTTCCGTACATGTAATAATGGCTGCTGCCTCTAAGGCTTTGGCTACATTTACCGTCGCCGTACTGATGGCATCCGTCGTTTGTGCTTCGGAAATTTGAAGACTGTGATCAGCCTCACAATACAAAGCAGATTGCTCCGTCACTCGCGCAATACGTGCCATCGTAGCCACCGCTTCTACCGGATAATTACCGCCAGCCGTTTCACCGGAAAGCATAACCGCATCGGTACCATCCAAAATGGCATTGGCAACGTCACTGGCTTCCGCTCTTGTAGGTCGTGGATTCTGCGTCATAGACTCCAACATCTGCGTTGCTGTAATAACCGGCTTTGCCGCATGATTACACTTGGCAATCATCATTTTTTGTAACACCGGTACTTCCTCTGCCGGAATTTCCACACCAAGATCCCCACGAGCTACCATAAGACCGTCGGACATTTTCAGAATATCATCCAAATTGGTAAGGCCTTCTTCATTTTCAATCTTGGAAATTATCTTAATGTCCTGACCTTCCTCTTCCAGAACTCGGCGGATTGCTACCACATCAGTGCCCCGCTGCATAAAGGAGGCCGCCACATAGTCTACCCCTTGTTCACAACCAAAGCGCAAATCCGCAATATCGCTGTCCGACACAGGCGGTAAGCTAAGGGCTACACCCGGCACGGCTACGCGTTTACGATCACTCATAGGCCCGCTGTTCATGATAGTTGTGTGTATTTCCGTTCCTTCAATGGCATCCACGGTAAGCGTTACCAAACCATCGGACAGAAGAATGCGACTACCTACTTTCACATCATCCACTAAACCTTTGTGATTTACGGAGCAAATAGTAGCATCCCCCTCTATATCACGCATAGTCAAGGTAAAGGGCTTGCCGGCTTCCAATTGTACTTTCCCATTCTTAAAATGTCCCAACCGAATTTCTGGTCCCTTAGTATCCAGCATAATTGCAACTGGAATTCCCGTAATTTTTGATGCATCTCGCACCGCTTGCATACGCGCAGCATGCTCTTCATAACTGCCATGAGAAAAATTAAAGCGTGCCACATTCATACCTGCGCGAAGCATTGCTTCCAATACGCCCGGTGCATCTGTACTGGGCCCTATGGTACATACAATCTTTGTCTTTTTATCCATCACTTACACCTCTTTACCAATCGCACGTTATGTCTTATATTGGCTTCATTATACTATGTTACCTTGCACTATTTCTACGCTTTGAGGACCTAAAATTTCCTCTATTTTGCGGCAAATACTTGTTCCCGGTGTAAAATAATAAGCTTTATCCGCAGCCATACGCTTGCGCTGGCGATGCAAATAAAATGCTACCGGCACCTCCCCATCGGCCGAGATAAGCAGGTCCTTTAATTTAGTGCTAGCTTCTGCTGTATCATAACCAGGGCGAATATGCAACACCACGCCTTTCGCCCGACTGTAGTCAATCTTCAAAGGAGCCACGGATTCAGCAATAATCTGTACGCCTTTTTCGTCAGCATCAATACGCCCTTCAACGCGCACCGCCATGTCTACAGCCATACAATATTGATCCCGCCGATACACCTGCGGAAAGGTAACAATATCCGCCGTTCCCGAAAAATCTTCTACTTGAATAATCGACATCACTTCATTGCGTCGCGTCATACGATCTACCTTATTGACAATGAGCCCGCCGACGGTAACCTTCGTTCCATCATAACGCTCTGCTTCTTCCCGCAAACGCCCCAATTCAAATAAACCTTTCATCTCTTCGGCAAATGCATTCAACGGATGACCGGTAATATAAAAACCGGTATAATCCTTCTCATCACGCAGTTTTTCCTCTTCGGATAAATCTTCCAACACCGGCGCTGTAATCTCTTCTACCGCCGTCTCTTCTCCAAACAGACTAACCGCACCGCGCGCATTTTCCTTTTGCAAGCGCTGCCCCATGCTTTGCGCACGTTCATGAATAGCTAATAGTTGATTTCTATTTTCCCGAAAGCTGTCCATAGCACCACAGCGAATCAAACTTTCTAGCAGCTTACGATTCACCACTCTGGCTTCCACCCGTTTGCAAAAATCAACTAAGGATGTATACACTCCACCCTTACGTCGCTCCGCAATAAGCGCTTCAATAGCATTTTCTCCGACATGTTTAATACCGCCCAAACCAAATCGTATCGCATTATTTTGTACGGCAAATGTGCGTTCACTATAATTAATGTCCGGCCCCAACACAGACACACCATGCTTTTTGCATTCATTAATATAAAAAGAAATTTTATCACCGTTGGACATAAAGCTAGACATAGTAGCCGCCATAAATTCCGGGAAATAATGCGCCTTCAAGTAGGCCGTTTGATACGCAATATACGCATACGCCGCACTATGCGATTTATTAAAGCCATAACCGGCAAAGTACACCAGCAAATCAAATACTTCATTGGCAATAGCTTCATCAATCTGATTTTTGATAGCGCCTTCAATAAAGGAATCACGTTGCGCTTTTAAGACAGCTTCCTTCTTCTTCCCCATAGCACGACGCATCAAATCCGCTTGTCCCAGCGAAAAGCCGCCCATGGCCGACGCAATTTGCATAACTTGTTCCTGATACAAAATAACACCGAAAGTATCTTTTAAGATGGGTTCCAACAAAGGATGAAGATAGGTAACTTCCTTCTCACCGTGACGGCGTTTAATAAAATCCTCTACCATGCCACTGCCTAACGGTCCAGGACGATACAGCGCTACCAAAGGAATTAAATCTTCAAAATGTGTCGGTCGTAAATCCATAACCAGTTTTGTAATTCCTTCCGACTCCAGCTGGAACACGCCGGCTGTTTCACCGCGACGAAGCATAGCACAGGCAGCCTCATCATCTAAAGGAATTGCATTCAAATCAATACTTTCTCCGCGGTTAGCCTTGATAAGCTCCAACGCATCGTTCATTACCGTCAAGGTGCGCAAACCCAAAAAGTCCATCTTTAATAGGCCCAGCTCTTCTACATTATCCTTGTCGTATTGAGTAACAACACCGTCTTCACCGGAATTTTGTACTGGTACATGATCGTCCAAGGGATCGGCAGAAATTACCACCCCTGCCGCATGTGTAGAGGAGTTCCTGGCAATTCCTTCTAATTTTAATCCCAAGTCGAATAATTCCTTAACTGCCGGATTAGTCGTATACAACTCTTTCAATTCTTTGCCGGCCAATGCTTTGGTTAAGGTAATCCCCAACTCATTAGGTATCATCTTAGCAATGCGATTCACTTCCGCCAACGGCATATCTATAACACGACCGACATCACGAATAACCGCACGAGCCGCTTCCGTTCCGAAGGTTATAATCTGTGCTACCCGCGCTTGCCCATATTTGTGCGTTACATACTCGATAGCTTTACCCCGCTTTTCATAGCAAAAATCGATATCAATATCAGGCATACTTACGCGTTCCGGATTTAAAAATCGTTCAAAGAGAAGGTCATACTTTAATGGATCAAGTCCGGTAATTCCCAATAAATATGCCACTACCGAACCGGCCGCACTGCCGCGGCCCGGGCCGACAAGAATATCATGCTCCCGCGCATATCGCACATAGTCCCACACAATGAGAAAGTAATCGTCAAAGCCCATCTTACCAATAACGCCTAACTCATAATCAAGACGCTTAGCCACCTCCGGCGTCATCGTACCGTACAAGCGCGGTACCTCGGCTTCACATATCTTTCGCAAATACGTGGCCGCCGTTTCCCCTTCCGGCACATCAAAGTGGGGCAAGTGATGCTCATCAAAATTAAATTCTACATTACATCGCTCCGCAATAGCCAGTGTATTATCCAAGGCCTCCGGTACATGGCTAAAGAGGGCTGCCATTTCATCGCCACTCTTTAAATAAAATTCATCATTAGGAAATTTCAAGCGATTCTCCTCATCCCGTTTACGGCCGGTGGCAATACAAACCTTTATATCCTGTGCTTCCGCATCTTCCTTCAATACGTAATGAAAATCATTGGAGCATACCAATCCGACGCCGTATTCCTTAGCCAATGCAATCAACGCCTCTTGTGCCCTAATCTCTTCCGGCAAGCCGTGATTTTGAATTTCCAAAAAGAAATTATTCTTGCCATAGGTTTCGATATACCATTCCAAGGTGCGTCGAGCCCCTTCCGGGTTATCCTGCAAAATCATTTGCGGGATTTCCCCTTGAATACAGGCACTGAGAGCTATAATCCCATTCTTGTAGGTACGTAGCAACTCATGATCCGCCCGTGGCTTGTAAAAAAATCCTTCCGTAGATGCTTTCGATACGATTTTTACGATATTTCGGTAGCCTTCCATCGTTTCCGCCAACAAAATTAAATGCTTTAATCGATCTCGCTTAGCTCCGCTTTCCGGTCGATCGAATCGGCTGCCGGATGTCACATATACCTCGCAGCCGATAATCGGTTTAATCCCTGCCTTCTTTGCCTCTTTATAAAAATAAACGGCACCGTACATATTCCCGTGATCCGTTACGGCCAATGCCGGCATCTCAAGCTCCTTAGCCCTCGCCACTAACTCCGGCAATCGGCTGATACCGTCAGTTAAACTATATTCCGTATGTCCGTGTAAATGTACAAACGGTCGCATGACATCCCTCCTCGATTCAAACTATTCGTTCTTTATTGTTTTTATCTTTTTCTAATCTATCCGTAAACAATCTATTTTTATTATAGCATAGGCTTGTTTCTAAAATAGTCATTAAGCGCTTTCTTTAGCATAGGCCACTGCGGCAACTCATGCGCCACCAATGCATGAAAGGCCGGTGAGTGATCAGCCCTCAGTAAATGTGCTGCTTCATGGACCATTACATAATAAATATATTCGTGCGGTCCTTCCAGTAATCGCGTATTCATAGTAATCCAGGGTCGCGACGGCATACATGAACCCCAGCGACTTTTCATTCGACGCATACGCAGTTCCGGCACCGGCCCTTTGTATCCCTGTTGCCGCATCGCTTCCAACGCCGTCATAAGCAACGGCGGAAAAGTCTTCTTTCCCAACTCACGCCAAAAACGCTCCAATATTCGTCGCCGATGTACCTCGTCGGCATCAGCCACAACATACAACCATACCTCACCGCTTGCCGTATCGTAATAGCATCCTTCTTCTTTCGGCGCCGACACCCATTGAATCCGTAAAGTTACCGATGTGCCCAATACAGTAAAAATATCTCCGTTCCTGTATCGAAACGGATCCGGTCGTTTTATTGCCGCCATAGCCAGCTGCGCACGAGCGCGCCGAATAAAATCGGCTTCTGTAATTACAAAAGCCTCAATGCGATGAAGCGGTACCCGCGGCGCTGCCGACACCTTCACTGATCCGTCTTTTACTACGCGCAAATTAATGCGCTTCACTGCTTTTCTTGTCAATTCAAACGTTAACTGTTCATCGTTAATACGTACCGTATGCGATGTCACAACTCCTGTACGCTTCATCAAATTCACCTCTTATCCTCACTCTAAATCGGAGCCATTACTTAGCACACTGAACATAATCTCATCAACTAGTACACTGGTGCGATCTCATCAACTAACATGCCAATGTCATCTTATCAATCCCTATATCTAATCCGCTTCTTCGTGTGACATAGATTATACCTTTAACTCTCTATAGCACAAAGTGCGCACCAAGGGAGTCTATTCCCTTAGTGCGCACTTTACATTCGCCATCATACCAAGAGCCTTTTTCAACTCCTGCCATCATGTTCTTTTTATCAGCGACCGGATTTAGCAGCCTTAGCACGAGCAGCACGATCAAGGATGGTCTTGCGCATGCGAATACTCTTCGGAGTAACTTCTACGAGTTCATCATCGTTAATCCATTCCAATGCCTGTTCCAAGCTGAAGATACGCGGCGGTACCAAGCGAACAGCTTCATCGGAGGAGCTAGAACGCATATTGGTAACGTGTTTCTTCTTACATGGGTTCACGTCCATATCCATTTCGCGCGCATTTTCACCAATGATGCGACCGGTATATACCGGTTCATTCGGTCCCACGAAGAGAGTACCGCGATCCTGTACAGAGTTCAAGCCATACGGTGTTGTTTCACCATCTTCAAAGGCTACCAAAGCACCACGCGTACGCCCCGGGATTTCACCTTTGAACGGTGCATAACCATGGAATACATGGTTCATGATACCGTTACCTTTGGTGCTGGTCAAGAACTGTGCGCGGAAACCGATAAGGCCGCGCGCCGGAATAATAAATTCCATGCGAAGATAACCAGCCAATTCATTCATATTAATTAATTCAGCCTTGCGTGCACCGAGGTTTTCCATAACCGTTCCCATAAATTCCTGCGGTACATCAATAGTCAAGTGTTCCAATGGTTCGCACAACTGATCGTTGATGCGTTTATAAATTACACGCGGCTTCCCTACCTGTAATTCATAGCCTTCGCGACGCATAGTTTCGATGAGTACAGCCAAGTGAAGCTCACCACGACCGGATACTTTGAAAGCATCCGGAGACTCGGTTTCTTCTACTTTCATAGATACATTCGTCTGTACTTCTTTAAACAAACGATCGCGTAAGTGACGGCTGGTTACAAATTCCCCTTCGCGACCGGCAAAAGGCGAGTTATTGACGGAGAACACCATGGACAATGTCGGTTCATCAATGGAGATGGACGGCAATGCTTCCGGATTTTCTACGTCCGCTACCGTTTCACCGATGTTAATATCTTCAATGCCAATGAATGCAATAATGTCGCCCATAGCTGCTTCATCGGTTTCTACACGATTTAAACCATTATATGTGTATACACGACCGATTTTAGCTTTTCGTGTACTTTCACCGTTCATGATAGCTACCTGCTGGCCGGTTTTCATGCGACCGCGCACAATACGACCAACAGCAATTTTACCTACATAATCATCATAGTCAAGAGTCGTTACCATGAATTGCAATGGGCCGTCGATATCACCGCTCGGCGCCGGAATTTCTTTAATCAATACCTGGAAGAGCGGATCCATATTCTTGCCTTCGTCATCCATACTGAGTTTGGCAATACCGTCACGAGCGGATGCATAAACTACCGGGAAGTCGAGCTGATCGTCGTCGGCATCGAGTTCCATGAAAAGTTCCAATACTTCATCTTCCACTTCCTTAACACGCTGGTCGGGACGGTCGATTTTATTAATAACTACGATAGGCTTTAATTTCTGTTCCAATGCTTTGCGCAATACATATTTTGTCTGCGGCATCGGACCTTCAAATGCATCAACCAAAAGCAGTACGCCGTCAACCATGTTGAGTACACGTTCTACTTCACCGCCGAAATCGGCATGGCCCGGGGTATCAACGATGTTGATTTTTACATCGTTGTGCATAACTGCCGTGTTCTTGGAAAGAATGGTAATCCCTCTTTCACGTTCCAAGTCATTAGAGTCCATAACGCGTTCCGCAACCTTTTCGTTTTCACGGAAAATATGGCTCTGTTTTAACAGCGCATCCACCAAAGTTGTTTTACCATGGTCAACGTGCGCGATAATTGCTACATTACGAAGATTTTCGCGAATCATCAGTAATCCTCCTTAAGGCTATATTCCTTTTTGTTCTCTATTCCACGCTTATGCAATCTATACTTCATGTAAGATTTCAAGTGTTCAACGGTTTATTATACCACAAATTTTAGCATTTACTATAGAGGTAGCCTGTATGATATGTAGCTTTTTTGTCAAGTCATGTAGAAATCTAACGCAATCGTATCAGCAACTTTCCAAAAAGGCCTTAATATGCGGCTTAGCCATTAGTTCAGCCATTTGTGTATCATCCAATAATTTCACCTTATCACGATCTTTGTTTACCAAACATAGAAATCCTACATAATCTCCTTTATTGGCGCGAAATTGATGAATCGTATGGCTGGGGATTTCAATGAAGTCGCCTACCTTAACATCTTTTATTTCATCCCCCAACAAACATTGTCCGTGCCCGCGAAAAATCATAACCATGTGCGTGTGCTCATGGTATTCCAAGGTTGAATATCCACCAGGCTTAACTTCAAAATAACGAAACTGGCAGGGAATATCAAAAGCTCCATCAAAAAGCACCTGTCTGGTTACATCCTTAAAAGGACTGCCATCTGCTTTGTACACCAATGTGTCTACCCCGTCCCATGTATAGTTCTTTTCATCGAATTTACGCATCATTGTACTTACACCTCTTTGCCTTCTACGGTATTCATAACATATCCGTTATTCATAAAAAATACCCGTTGCTCACGCAACGGGTATCTCCTCACGGTAACCGCTGTCGCCGTCTCTGCGACATTCAATTACAATCGTATTTTCTATTTGAACAAACCTTTCAGTTTGCCTACAATGCCTCCATGAGTATGCTCGGCTTTATTAATCTCAGTGACTTCAAAACCGGTAGCATCAATAGCGGCAACAATCGCATCGATCGTCACCTGATGAGCATCAAAGGATACTTTAACATCCTTGCTCGCAAGATCTACATCTACCGAGTTAACGCCGGCCAAGCCAAGCACTGCCGTCTTTACCGTATTTTCACAGTTAGAGCACATCATTCCCGGCACTTTAAGTACCTGCTGATGAATATGTCCCGAACTTTCACATCCACATTCTTTACACATAGCCAAACCTCCTCTATGCTTTTGTTACACTTCCTTGGACGAATCCGACACTTCTTTATGACGCTTATCATTTTTAGCGCCTGCTTCCACGTCAATCGTTTCCGCCGTATCGACTGCCTTAGGCTCTTCTTTTTTCTTCTCGCCGCCCATGGCACCTTTGAACTCATTGATACTCTTACCGATCGCCTTCCCGACCTCCGGCAATTTACCCGGTCCAAATACTACGAGAGCAATCACCAATACCAAAATTAACTCTTGTGTACCGAAATTAAACATATATATCACCCCATATAGTTAACAAAGGACACTATATATGTATAGTGTATCACGATTACTTCCAAAATACTAGTTGCCCGCCGAAGCAGCCTCATCCACGTACCACTCCACGGTATCTTGCGTCAATACCGCTCCGGGCAATACACGACCGATTCGATCCTGCCACGATTCGTCCGCATAGTCGCGTCGTTGCCGGAAGACGCGAGCCAGTGCCGCTGCTTTTGAATCTCCTACAACCGTAAACCACACATGCTTTGCCGACGTCAACAGTGGGAAGGTCATCGTCACCCGATTCCATACTTTGCCATCCTTAACAGCAACCACTATATGGTCCTGTTCTTGCAGCACCGATGATTTAGGAAACAGGGATGCCGTGTGCCCGTCATCACCGAGTCCCAACAAGACTAAATCAAGTTCCGTTTTTTCGCAAGCATTCAATACCGTGCGTACTTCTTTTTCATAAGCAGCGGCTGCTTCTTCCACAGTGCCGTTATTGGTCGGTACCGGGTAAAAGTGACAAGAACATCCCAAGTTACCAAAGAGACGTTCCTTAGCACGATGGAAATTATTATCCGGATCACTATGCGGTACAAACCGTTCATCAACCCATAAGAAATAAATATTTTCCCAATCTACTTTCTTTCGGTATTCCTCGGTATTCAACAATTCGAACAACGCATTCGGCGTCGTACCGCCGGAAATTGCCACTACACATGTTTCCGTTTGCTTAATGCACTCTGTTGTAAACGCTACAAACGCATCGGCTACCGCCTTAGCTACGTCCTCTGCCGTAGCATAGCGGTGAATCAAATCTTCCGCCATTGCAACGTGCCTCCCTCCAGAATTTCGTTGGCTTCCTTCGGTCCTTGACTAAAGGCCGGGTAAAAGCACAACGGTACCACGTCAAGATTATCTTCCCATGCACGCAACAACGGCATAAAAAGTTTCCAGGATGCTTCCACCGTATCGTTGCGAACAAACAATGTTTGATCACCTAAGAGGCCATCTAAAATCAAGCGCTCATAGGCATCGGGAATGTCCTCACCATGCATAAAATCACTATACGAAAAATTCATATCCAATGTATTGACGCACAACTTCGAGCCCGGTGATTTTACTTCCAGCGATAAGCCCATTCCCTCATGAGGCTGCATGCGCAACAATAACACATTCTGCGAAAAATCTTTAGGCCTGATAGGCTTGAAAATAGAATGGGGTATAGGTCGGAAGGTAATAGCTATCTCACTGGACTTACGCGGCAATCGCTTGCCGGTACGCATGTAAAACGGCACACCGCGCCAACGCCAATTATCGATAAATAACTTGAGCGCTACATATGTTTCCGTATTGGATTTTGGATTGACACCGTCCTCCTTGCGATACCCCGGTGCCGGTCGCTCCGGATCTACGGATTCCACATATTGCCCCCGTACGGCAATAGTTGCTAAGTCTTGCCCGCACAACGGACGTATAGACGAAATCAGTTTCGCAATCTCATCGCGATAGGCATCGGCTTCAAATACCGCCGGTGGCTCCATGGCAATAAGAGACAACATCTGAATCATATGGTTTTGGAACATGTCGCGCAACGCTCCGGCATTGTCGTAGTACCCGGCGCGTTTCTCTACGCCCAACTCTTCAGCTACCGTAATTTCCACCTTTTCAATATACGTATGATTCCACAACGGTTCGAAAATCGCATTGGCAAAGCGCAACATCAAAATATTTTGGACGGTTTCCTTCCCCATATAATGATCGATACGATAAATCTGTGACTCTTTAATATATTTTTTCAATGCCCGGTCTAACTCGACAGCACTTTCTAAATCATGACCAAACGGTTTTTCAATGATAACACGAGCCCACGATTTTTCTTCTGCAAGCATACCGTGTTCAGCCAGGCCACGTACAATAGGCTCAAACATAGTCGGCGGCATGGCCAAATAGAAGAGCGCGTTTCCCTCCGTACCATGAACCTCACTTACCCGAACCAATTCTGCTTGCAACCGTTCAAAGGTATCCGATTCTGTATATTGCCCGGCTACGTAGGAAAAGCGTGCCAAAAACGATGCATCTTGTTCCGTCGGCGTAGCATCACCGATTACAGCTTGCTGCACCTCACGGCGAAACTCCTCATGAGACATTTCCGTACGAGCCACGCCAATTACTGCAAAGCCGTCCGGTAACAATCCGCGACGAAACAACGCATACACAGCGGGTAATAATTTTCGTTTTGTCAAATCACCGGAGGCTCCAAAGATAACCATGGCTCCGGCGCCCGGTGCTGATTCGATACACAGCTGTTCCCGGCAATTATATGAAACTGTCATAGGTTTTGCACTCATAGCAGTTGCTCCTCTTCTTTCTGATTATATGCCTACTCTAGCACAAAATCACGATAACTGCAATAATGGGTATCACTTACGACCGTCCATACGGCCGTATCTTGAGGTGTCAACTACTAATGGGCTGTTCGATACGTTTTCCGATGAAGTGCATACCATTAATATATACATAACCGCTCCAAACTCATAATGAGTCGGAGCGGTTATGTAACTAACTATCATTCAAATGATGTATCAAGCCGAATAATAACTATCGAACCCTCTATTTGATATCGACTTGAACATTACCGTATTTTTTAAGACTTTCGGCTTCTTGTTCAGCCTGTGTCTTATAGTTTTGCGGAATTTTTGCCAAGCGAATCCAGCTGCGAACAGCTTCTACCAATACGATGACAATCATCAAGAACATGACAACGCTGAAAGCAACCAATGTCCATTTACCAGCCGGAATATAACTGTAGAAAACGTTTTCATAATCCGCTGCAATCGCAATGATAGCCATGAAGAAACAAGGAACGCCTGTTACCCATGCATACCGTTTGTGTCCGAGACGCATGATAACCGTAGTACCTACGGCCAAAGTCATAGTGCCCAGTAACTGGTTGGATACACCAAATAACGGCCAAATGATACCAATGTTACCTTGCAATACGAGATAACCCCACATGAGGCAGATTAATGCAGCACAACCGTATACGCCCGGTGCCCAATTAACATTTTCAAGCGGTTTATAAAAACGGCCTAATAATTCTTGTAACAAATAACGACCTACACGAGTACCGGCATCGATCAAAGTCATAATGAACAATGCTTCGAACATGATACAGAAATGGTACCAATACCCCATGAGGTGATCCATATTTGGCAAACGAGAGAAAATATGAGCCATACCGACAGCCAAGGAAACGGCGCCGCCGGGGCGATGCATCAAATCTTCACCTACCATCTGAGACAGCGCCGGCAATTCATGAACTTGAAGGCCCAACGCCTTGAAGGATTCAACGGTAGAGTTAATAGCAAAATAATCATCGGGATGTAATGCAGTCGCTGCAATTAAAGCCATCATAGCGATGAAAGCTTCCGTAAGCATAGCGCCGTAGCCGATAGGTAATATTTCCTTTTCATTAGTAATCATCTTAGGTGTTGTACCTGTCGCGATTACTGTGTGGAATCCGGATAACGCACCGCAAGCGATGGTAATAAATATGAAGGGGAATACGGAACCTTTGAGTACAGGACCGCCACCATAAATGTACGGCGTAACAGCCGGCATTTGAATAATCGGCATAACAACAATAATACCTAAAGCCAAAGCACCGATAGTACCGATTTTTAAATACGTGGACAAATAATCACGCGGTGCCAAGAGTAACCAAACCGGTAAGGCCGCTGCAAAGAAACCATACACAGCCAACATGATTTCAATGGTTTCTAAATCATGGAGGAACCAACTTGCATAAGGGGAAGCAGCTACCTGCGGTCCGTAAATAATAGCCGCAAAGATAAGTACCACACCAATAACCGTAGCTTCCTGAATTTTACCGGGACGTAACCAACGCAGATAGATACCGACAAAAATTGCTATAGGAATCGTCATGCTGACGGAAAAGAATCCCCATGCGGAGTTATGAAGTGCATTAGCAACAACTACTGCCATCCCAGCCAAGGTGATAATTAAAAGGAATAAAGTAGCAAGCATAGCCCCGATACCGGCCAAGTTGGATATCTCTTCCTTAGCAATATCGGCAATAGACTTGCCGTCATAGCGAATCGATGCGAACAGGATAACCATATCATGGACGGCACCGGCTAGGACCGATCCAATCAATATCCACAACAGCCCCGGTAAATAACCGAACTGCGCCGCAATAACAGGACCAACCAAAGGACCTGCACCGGCAATCGCCGCAAAATGGTGACCGAATGTTACCCACTTGTTGGTAGGCACATAGTCATGACCGTCATTATGAACGACGGACGGAGTCGGACGGAATTGGTCCAACACCAATACCTTGGCTGCCAAGAAGGCCCCATAATAGCGATACGCTAAAATGAGGATGCACGCCGAGGCAATTACGATATACAACCCATTCATTTCCATAA
Source organism: Veillonella magna (assembly GCF_959600285.1). Lineage (NCBI taxonomy): Bacteria > Bacillati > Bacillota > Negativicutes > Veillonellales > Veillonellaceae > Veillonella > Veillonella magna. Next base: position 306,356 of record NZ_CAUGKU010000001.1, read on the forward strand.
AAAACACCTCCAACGTATAACAACATTGAAAGTGATGACTCACATAAAATAATAAGAACTGATGAATACTACAGCCTCACACACAATGTTGTTACTCTAAAAAAAATTCTACGCTCTCATTATAAAACTTCTACTTAGAGTGTCAATTATCATTTGCGAATAATTCAATTATAATATTACATTTCATCATCAAAATACAATGTATCCCGTTAATCAAAGTATCTCTAGTTTCAGTTATAATCAATTATTTTACTATACTATGCCTTTGATGCATAAGAAAATTCAACTGTAATGAAAATTCCTTAATACAACAAAAAACCCAGTAGCTGTAACAGCTACTGGGTATGTATTCTTGCGTTCTATTAACGTTTGGAGAACTGAGAAGCTTTACGGGCTTTCTTAAGACCGTATTTCTTACGTTCTTTCATACGCGGGTCACGAGTCAAGAAACCAGCTTTTTTAAGGGACTGACGAAGTTCTTCGTCAACACCGAGCAATGCACGGGAAATACCGTGACGAATTGCACCGGCCTGACCGGACGGACCGCCGCCGGCAACGTCAGCGATTACATCGTACTGTTCAACCGTACCGGTCAATGCCAACGGCTGCTTTACGATCAATTCAAGAGTCTGACGACCGAAATATTCATTAAGCTCACGCTTATTTACTGTAATTTTACCTGTGCCCGGTACCAGACGAACTCTGGCAACGGAAGATTTTCTACGACCTGTACCGTAGTACTGAGCTACTGCCATGTATATGTTCCTCCTCCCGGTGATTACCGAATATCAATTTCCAATACTTCAGGTTTCTGAGCTGCATGCGGATGTTCTGCACCTGCATATACATTCAGTTTGCGATACATCTGAGCACCCAATTTATTTTTCGGAAGCATACCGCGAACTGCCATTTCAACAACGCGTTCCGGATGCTTAGCCAACATACTGCCGGCCGTTACGAAAGTGGAGCCACCCGGATAACCGGAATGACGGAAATACGTTTTCTGCAATAATTTCTTACCGGTGAAACGAACTTTTTCCGCGTTGATTACGATAACGTGATCGCCGGTGTCAACGTGCGGTGTAAAGGTCGGTTTATGTTTGCCCCGAAGAACTTTAGCTACTTCGGCAGCAAGGCGTCCTAAAGTTTTACCTTCAGCGTCAACAACATACCATTTCCGTTCTACAGTGTTCGGATTGGCCATATATGTGGTTTTCATGCTGCAAATTCCTCCTAATAACGACTAATCTACCAAAAGCATATTGTTTCTCTTTCCGGGGCTAATGGAAGCAGACACATATGCTTACCGAAATATTATATAATCCTGACATACCCATGTCAAGTAATAATCGTCACTTTCTTTATAACCTGTTACTACTCAACGCTTATTCATCCTCGCCAATGAGTCGTACCTCTGTTTCCAAGTCCACCCCATGCGCCTCTTTCACGCGTCGCTGCACTTCATGAATAACAGCCAGTACGTCCTTGGCCTTGGCCGTCCCTACATTCACCACGAAGCCGGCATGCTTCTGCGATACCATAGCATCGCCTACCGCCAGTCCTTTCAATCCGGTCTGTTCAATAAGCGTACCCGCAAAATAACCGGGAGGACGCTTAAATGTCGATCCTGCGCTAGCATGCTCTAACGGCTGCTTAGACTCGCGACGCTCCGTTAAATCATCCATGACTGCCTTGATTTTCTTGGCATCACCGGGGACTAATGTCATTTCCACTTCAGCCACCACTTCGTGATTATCTTGGAACAGACTGTGACGATACGCAAAACGGCACTCTCCACCACTGTACGTATGAAATTCACCGTTTCTATCAACAGCAGTTACCTTCGTTACGACCTGACTCATTTCACCATCATACGCACCGGCGTTCATGAACACGGCACCGCCCAAACTTCCGGGGATACCGATAGCAAACTCCATACCCGACAGCCCTTCCTGCCATGCATATTCCGAGGCTTCTTTTAACATAAAGCCCGCTCCCATCACCAGCGTCTTCTCATCTCGACGCTTTACATGGCGCAGTTGACAAAGGGACAGCACTACCCCGCGAATGCCACCATCGCGTACCAATACATTGGAGCCGCTGCCCAATACGGTAAGCGGGGCCTTGTATTCGCTAATTAACTGCATAACACGGCTTAATTTTTCCGGTGAATTAGGTTCCACAAAAATATCTGCAGGGCCTCCAATTTTAAAGGTAGTATGTGCCGACAAGGGTTCACCGATCATGAGCTCGTCCGACGTCAGCACGTCTTGTAATTTTTTAGTTAGCATGATCATTGCCCGGTTTCACATTTTCAAGGATTTTCATAGCTTCCGTAATCGGTTCGCTAATGATGCGATATATATCGTTAGCTACTTGACTCCAACGCATATGAGCCTGCAAATAGTTCTGTGCATTGCTGTTAGCCTGAATCATGGGCATTAATTCTTCTTGCTTTTTCAGCAACTCCGCTTCTTCCGGAGCCTGCGCCATCTTAGCATATTCCCACTGCATCTGCTGAAGCAAAAATGTTTCTACCAATCCTTTAGCAGTAGCATCACTTTCCACGGCCGCCTGTGCCTCCATCAATGCCTTAAATTCTTCGCTTTCACGCATTGCTTTCTGTAATTCATGTGCCTTATCGTAATTCATTTCGTTCCTCCTAGTTTTGTAAGGTCATATCTTAGTCATACCTTAGCATCCTAAATATATGGGGTTATCCCCGGCATTTTATCCGCCGCTCTTATGCTTTTGTTTCCGGGAAGTACGGTACACCGCGACCTATTTCCTTAAGATCCGGAAAATCCAATTGCCGCATTGCCTCATAAGCGATGATTGCTACCGAATTTGACAAATTCAGCGATCGTGCTTCTTCAACCATGGGAATTCGGATACAACTTTCACGATGCTGCGCCAGCAATTCCTCCGGCAAGCCTTTCGTTTCTTTACCGAAAACCAGCATATCCCCAATTTGATATTCTACATCCGCATACGTATGCTCTGCCTTTGTCGTAGCATAGAAATAGCGTCTGTCCGGATATTTATCGTACACTTCCTGTAAATTTTCATGTACCTGTACATCTACCAAATGCCAATAGTCAAGACCGGCTCTTTTCAAATACTTGCTATCCAGAGAAAAGCCTAAGGGCTTCACCAAGTGTAGCGTCATATGATTCGCTGCGCATAGCCTTGCAATATTACCTGTGTTACCCGGAATTTCCGGTTCTACTAATACGATTTCCATATGTCATCCTTCTTTATTCTTGTATGATATATTACGATTGCATATCATCTTTTTTATTTTACCGAAATCACTTTATTTCATCAAGAGTTATCTATTCAGTGTTTGATTCATCAAATTTGTATTTCTAATCAACGTCTTCTACCGAAGTAGCTCTTACAAAATGACCGCTTTTACCACCATCCTTTTCCACTAAATATACCGGACCGATAACCATGCCTTTGTCCACAGCTTTACACATATCGTACACCGTGAGCAATCCTACCTGCACTGCCGTCAAGGCTTCCATCTCCACGCCGGTACGTCCCTTTGTCTTAACCGTAGCTCTCACACATACGGCGCGACGCACCGCATCAAGCGTACAGTGAACATCTACCTTTGTCAACGCTAACGGGTGGCATAACGGGATAAGCCGACTTGTTTCCTTCGCCCCCATAATGGCAGCCAATTGCGCTACCGCCAGCACATCCCCCTTCTTCATAGTCCCCTCTTCAATGCGCGTGTATATATCTTCGTTCACCGCAATAAAACCTTCTGCCACCGCAGTGCGTTCCGTAACTTCCTTATCGCCAACATCTACCATTCGTGCATTGCCGTCGGCATCAAAATGTGTCAATTCCATGTGTCTCTCCTGAATCCATTAATTTACTACCTGAATGCTTTAAATGCCTGTATATATATGATAGAATAAGGTCATAAATATAGCAACATATCTTTTAAAGGGGGTTGTACTGATGAAAACGACGCTTACCTACTATGGTCATGCTACTTTTATGCTTACTCACGGTGATGTCTCAATGGTATTCGATCCGTTCTTTACGGGCAATACATGGGACAAAGCCAAACCGGAAGACATTACATGTCAATATATTTTTGTCAGCCATGGCCACGGTGATCACTACGGCGATGCGGAAGAAATCGGCAAAGCTAATGACGCGCTACTCATTTCTACCGCAGAAATTGCCAACAAAGCGGCCGAAGCCGGACTTCGCACTCACGCAATGCACTTAGGCGGCAAATACGATTTTGAGTTTGGGTCTGTGCGCATTGTTCCCGCTTTCCACGGAGCCGGTATTCCCGGTGGTCATGCTTGCGGATGTATCGTTGACTTCTACGGTACAACTCTATACTTTGCCGGCGATACCGCACTTTTCGGTGATATGAAATTATTAAATCGCTTTGGTGATATTGATTATGCCCTGTTGCCGATTGGCGATAATTTTACAATGGGCGTAGAGGATGCCCTATTGGCAGCGTCCTATATTAAGGCACGCATTACAATTCCTATTCACTATAAAACATGGCCTGTTATCGACAAAGAACCGGCTACCTATGTTGCTTTGTTAGAAGCTAAATACAAACAAGCCGGACTCGTAGTCGATCCCGGTTCCACCATTACGCTGTAACCTTGACGCTTACGGCCACACACGCTAAACACAATCTAATATTAATCTAAAGGTAATACAAAAAGCTGTAACGAAATGAGTACCGCGAACTGACCTTTCACGATTAGACGATAGTCTAATGCATAGCCATCAGTTTGTAGCTTCATTTTCATTACAGCTTTTTCATTTATTTTATTACAGTTTTTTGGATTTGTTTTATAATTCGCTATGCCATTTCATGGTTACTATACCTGCATGACTATGCGTGGCATGAATTACTTTTGTGATTTGTTTGTTTGTGCTGTCAAACTGCCTGCAGCAACCGACTTGCCCTCCTTTGACTGTCCGTTCTTTCCATGGCTTCCCTTGGCTGTCCCGTTTGCGGAAATAACACGACCGCTTTCATCACCGCGCGGCACTGTTTCCACCGGCTCCAGCTGTTCAAAGAATGTCGCTATATGACGGCGCAACGCCTGTCGCTGCGAGTCCTTTAGGCGATACCGCTTGCCGTTAAAAGCAATATCATTATTGCGTAATACCGCCCACAAGTCATAAAGCGGATTCTTACCTATGTCCTTGATACCGTATAGCTCGTCCAATGATACATCATAATACAAAGCTAATCGCTTCAGCGTTTCGATATCCGGTTCACGATAACCTGTTTCATAATTGGAAAGCGCCGCATTGCTGATTCCCACATTCGTAGCGACTTCCATCTGACTTTGCCCCATGCGCTTACGCGCCTTTCTCAGTTTATCATACAGTGACATATTACTACCCTATACCCTTCCTGCCGTTTTCCTGACTTTCATGGTGCGGCGATAGTTATCACTTATTAGTATACACCGAAACCGAGAAAATATATAGTACGGCCTTTTGTCATCGCCGCATGCTTTGAGCGCTATCATCCGATTCGGGTTTATTTAAATGCCTTTTGACCGATATCGCGGCGGAACTGACAGCCATCGAAGCTAACAGCCTCGACCCGATTATACGCACGATCCAAGGCATGACGCAAATCATTTCCCAAGCCGACAATACCGAGCACGCGCCCACCGGCCGTCACGTAGTGGTCACCTTGCTTTGCCGTGCCCGAATGGAAAAGCATTACCGTATCTTGCTCCGTCAAATCTCCTTTGATGACATCCCCTTTGTGCGAGCTTTCCGGATAGCCTGCCGACGCCAACATAACGCAAGCCGCACTTCCCGATTTCCAGCTTACCATTTCATCTGTTAATGTCCCTTCCGTACAAGCCATCATCACTTCGCCTAAGTCACCATCAAAAAGAGGCATGATGACCTGTGTTTCCGGATCACCGAAGCGTACGTTGAACTCCACTACCTTAGGGCCTTCTTTCGTAATCATAAGGCCTGCATACAAACAGCCTACATAAGGCATACCCTCTGCCTTCATCGCTTGCACCATAGGTAATAAAATTTTTTGAACCGCTTCCTCACGAAGCGCCTGTGTCAATACCGGAGCCGGCGCATAGGTTCCCATGCCGCCTGTATTCGGTCCCTTATCGCCATCGTAAATACGCTTATGGTCTTGCACAGCAATCATAGGCACCACATGTGTACCATCGACGAATGCTAAAAGCGATGCTTCTTCACCGGACATAAACTCTTCGATGACAACAGTGCCACCGGCCGATCCAAAACGATGGGCCGTCAACATATCCTCTACCGCCGCATACGCTTCCTCCTTGGTCTGGGCCACTACAACACCTTTACCGGCTGCCAAGCCATCCGCTTTAACGACAATCGGTGCACCGACTTCATCAATAAATTTCTTTGCCGCTGTTACATCGGTAAAGGTATCATACGCCGCTGTGGGAATATTATATTTTTTCATAATTTCCTTGGCAAACACCTTGGACCCTTCCAGCTGTGCCGCCGCTTTTGACGGCCCAAACACGGCAAAGCCTTTATCCTTCAACACATCGCTTACACCGAGGACCAACGGCTCTTCCGGACCGACCACAACCAGATCCACTTTATTGGCACCCAGTACGGCTGTCACAGCATCCGCATCATGCCAATCCACATCGAGGCAGGTAGCGACTTCCGCAATCGCTGCGCTACCGGGCAACGCCAATACTTCTTCTACCGACGGGCTCTTAGACAGTCGCCAAGCCAATGCATGCTCGCGACCGCCACTACCGATTACACAAACCTTCATGACAGTCTCCTTATCTATTAATGTTTAAAATGACGCATATGAGTGAAGACCATAGCAATGCCTGCTTCATCGGCTTTCTTAATGGATTCTTCATCACGAATAGATCCGCCTGGCTGGATGACTGCGGTGATACCATGTTTCGCTGCTTCCTCTACGGTATCGCCGAAGGGGAAGAACGCATCCGATGCCATAACTGCCCCTTTTGCTTTCTCGCCGGCTTCTTCCAAAGCGATCTTTGCCGAGCCTACACGATTCATCTGTCCCGCACCGACACCCAGCGTGCTGTGTTCATCGGTAACGACAATGGCATTGGATTTTACATGTTTCACTAATCTCCATGCCAATCCCAATGCGCGCCACTGTGCTTCGGTAGGCTGCACCTTGGTTACCACCGTATAACCGGCCTTGGCTGCCGATGCCGCATCACTTACTACCGGTTCACGTCCGTCTTCTGTCTGTACCAACAATCCACCGGACACTTTTTTCACAACGACACCTTCCTCTTCCGGTTGCTGCAATTCAACGAGTCGAATATTTTTCTTCACCGTCAGTACGTCCAAGGCCTCTGCCGTAAAATGCGGTGCCATAATTACTTCCAAGAAAATGGATGCCAGCTGCTCGGCTACTTCCTTAGTCACTTCTCGATTCAATGCCACAATGCCGCCGAATGCCGAAACAGGATCTGCCTCATACGCACGCGTATACGCTTCTAGCAAGGTATCGCCGACGGCTGCCCCGCACGGATTGGTATGCTTAACAATAATAGCCGCCGGTTCCGTAAATTCTCCTACTATCTGCCAAGCTGCTTCCATATCCACCAAATTATTATAGGACAACTCTTTGCCATGAAGCACCTTCATAGCACCTAAGCCTTCCTTTTCGCCGATAGTGGTATAGAACGCTGCTTTTTGATGCGGATTTTCACCGTAACGCAAATCAGCTGCTTTTTCATAGGCCGCCAAATAGGTGTCCGGTAACGGCATATCGCCTACCTGTTCACCTAAATAATTAGCAATGGCCACATCATACGCTGCCGTATGCGCAAAAGCTTCGCGAGCCAGGGCAAAACGATATTCACGAGTAAGCTCACCCTTTTCGCGGAGCATTCGCAATGCTTCATCATAATGCTTCGGATTGACAATAATACCGACAAAGGCATTATTCTTGGCTGCCGAACGGACCATAGTCGGACCGCCGATATCTATATTTTCAATAGCATCGGCCAAGGTCACATCCGGTTTAGCAATCGTTTCGCGGAACGGATACAAATTAACAACGACCAAGTCGATAGGCTGGATTCCATGTTCAGCCATAGCCTTTTTATGTTCTTCATTATCGCGAATTCCTAAAATTCCGCCATGTACAATAGGATGCAAGGTCTTTACGCGACCATCCAGCATTTCGGGAAATCCTGTCAGCGACTCTACGGCCTTAGCCGGTACGCCGGCATTCGATAGCGCCTTTAAGGTGCCGCCGGTAGAATAAATAGTCACTCCCAGCTCAACCAACCCTTTAGCAAACTCCACAACACCTGTCTTATCGGATACGCTGATAAGCGCGTTTTTAATCATAATATCCTCCTTGCTCTTACGTAAGTAAAAAGGGACAGCCACATCGGCTGCCCCTCTATGTTCTATCTATCAGGGCTTCACATGCACAATGCGATTTATGATTTCCAGTTTATCATCACAAAGTAATGTCAATGCCCGTTTATACGTTGTATGTTCATGCGGCAGAATCCGTGCTGCCAAGCTATCCTCCGTATCGTCAGCCATTACGGGCACTGCTGTTTGCATAATAATCGGCCCGGAATCCATACCGTAATCCACAAAATGAACGGTACAACCGCTAACCTTTACCCCGGCCTCTACCGCTTGACGCTGCGCATGTAACCCCGGAAAGGACGGCAATAACGCCGGATGAATATTTACAATTTTATTGGGATATGCATTGATAAAAGTCGGTCCCAGCAAGCGCATAAAACCGGCTAATACTACAACATCCGGTGTATACGGAGCAATAGCATCTAATAAGGCTTGTTCAAAATCCTCTTTGCTACCGTACGCCTTGCGCTCTACCGCTACCGAAGGCACGCCCCAAGCCTGCGCCTTCGCCAAAACGGCCGCCGTCGAATAATCACTGACAACTACGACGACTTCACCATTCACCTCACCGGCTTGCATTGCCTGATACAAGGCTTCTGCATTAGAACCGCGACCGCTGGCAAAAATGGCAATTCGTTTACGCACTGAATTCACTGCCTTTCATCACAACCGGTACTCCTTGATTCTCAGTAATTTCGCCGATAGTATATACCGCTTCGCCCCGTCCTTTTAGGTTCGCAATCACAGCATCCGCATCATCCGGTGATACAACCATAATCATGCCGATTCCCATGTTGAATGTGCGATACATTTCCTTCGTATCCACATTGCCCCATTCCTGAAGCTTTGTAAATACCGGCAGCTTCGGCCAAGCATCGGCATTAATCACCGCACTGACACCATCAGGCAACACGCGCGGAATATTATCGTAAAAACCGCCACCCGTCACATGTACCATGCCTTTAAGCAAACGCTTCTTTATAATCGGCAATACTGCCTGCGGATACAATCGCGTAGGCGTCAACAATTCTTCGCCCAGCGTCTTGCCGAATTCCGGCACTTCATCGGTAAGCTTCATCTGCATGCGATCAAACACAATACGACGCACCAAAGAAAATCCGTTGGAATGAACGCCACTGGAATGAAGGCCCAAAATAACATCGCCCGGAGCAATCGACTGTCCCGTCAACAATCGCGATTTATCGACAATGCCTACGGCAAATCCGGCCACGTCATAATCACCGTCTTCATAGAAGCCGGCCATTTCCGCCGTTTCTCCGCCCAGCAAGGCACAGCCGGATTCCTTGCACGCATTGGCCACACCGGCAACGATCGTCGCAACCTGTTCGGGAAGTAATTTACCTACCGCTACGTAATCCAAGAAAAATAACGGCGTTGCTCCTTGCACCAAAATATCGTTAACGCTCATAGCCACGCAATCTTGACCGATGGTATCGTGCTTATCCATCATAATCGCCAAGCGAAGCTTCGTACCCACACCGTCGGTACCGGCTACGAGAAGAGAATTTTTCAAATCCATATCGGCCAGCGAAAACAATCCGCCAAAGCCGCCCAAGTCGCCAACTACACCGGAAGTATATGTTGCCTTTACCGCCGATTTCATCAATTCTACCGCTTTGTTACCTGCATCGATATCTACACCGGCATCGCGATAGGTCAATCCCTTAGTCTTCGAGCACATATTTGCCTCCTTCTTCCTCTTCCTTAGGCACCTCTACGGCATAGTGGCCGTCAAAACACGCAAAGCATAACTCTCTCTCTTCAAGGGCTTCAATAGCCCGGCATAAGCCTTCCCGGCTTAAGTAGTGGAGCTTGTCGGCTCCGATATATTCACGAATCTGCTCAACACTATGTGTGGCGGCAATCAATTCCTTACGCACCGACGTATCAATGCCATAGTGACACGGATACTCGATAGCCGGCGAGCTGACACACATATACACTTCCTTGGCACCGGCTTCCTTGAGCATGCGCACGATGATGCCGCTGGTAGTACCGCGTACGATGGAGTCATCTACCAAAACAATCCGCTTGCCGCGCACCACATCGGGGACTGCATTCAATTTCATGCGCACCGCCAAATCGCGTTCCGACTGATCCGGCTTGATGAATGTACGCCCCATGTATCGGTTTTTAACCAATCCTTCACCGAAAGGAATCCCCGACTCGCGGGAGTATCCCAATGCGGCTGCCGTACCGGAGTCGGGAATCGACATAACAAGATCCGCATCGTATTTTGTTTCCCGTGCTAACTCGCGTCCCATGTTAATACGTGCCGCATACACATTCTGTCCGTCGATATTACTGTCCGACCGCGCAAAATAAATATATTCAAAAATGCACAACGACTGCTGCGGTAGCAACGCTTCCTCTTTAATAAAGCGACTGCGCACCCCGTTCTCATCAATGATGACCATTTCACCCGGCTTAATATCGCGAACGAAGGTGGCCTTAATCGCATCAAGCGCACAGCTTTCCGAACTGATGACGTATCCGTTGGCCGTCTTTCCCAAACACAACGGACGGAATCCATTCGCATCGCGCACCCCAATAAGCTTTGTATTGGTAGTGATCACCAACGAAAAAGCACCTTCTACACGGTTAACGGCTTCGATGATGCGATCCTCTGTCGACGCTGCCTTGGAACGGGCAATAAGACTGACAATAACTTCGGAATCCATAGTAGTCTGGAAAATCGACCCCTTATCCTCCAGCTCCTTACGAAGTGCATACGCATTCGTCAAGTTTCCGTTATGAGCCACCGCCATATCACCACCTTGGTAATGAATTACCAACGGTTGAATATTGCGCGGATTGTTCGAACCCGTCGTCGAATATCGTACATGACCGCCGGCAATATAACCTTTCAGCGGCGGCAATTCCTTAATTGCTTCGGTCACCAGGCCCATGCCTTTTACCAGTTCTATATGCGTACCGTCACTAATAGCAATACCCGCACTTTCCTGCCCGCGATGCTGCAAAGCAAACAGCCCCCAATAGGCATAGCTCATAACCGGTAAGGTAGTATCATAAATACCAAATACACCACATTCTTCATGCCACTTGTCAAACACAGAATCGTATTGCATTATTCTCTCCTATTATGCTCGTTCACCCGTCAAACGGAATAACATTTCTTTGTAGGCATCTTCTACATTGCCCAAGTCACGACGGAAGCGATCCTTGTCAAGTTTTTCACCGGTTTCGCTATCCCAGAAACGGCAAGTATCCGGAGAAATTTCGTCGCCTAAAAGCACTTCACCGTTATGCACGCCGAATTCCAATTTGAAATCAACCAAGGTAACCTTTTTTTCTGCCAAGAACGCTTTTAAAATATCATTTACCTGCATCGTATATTTGCGAATGGTGTCCAGCTGTTCGCGCGTAGCCCAGCCTAAAGCCAACACTTGATCTTCATTGACAAAAGGGTCACCGAGATCATCGTTCTTGTAGCACAATTCCATAATCGGCTGTTTGCACGGAGTACCTTCTTCAATGCCGAGGCGTTTAGCTAAGGAACCAGCTACAATATTGCGCACAATAACTTCCAACGGAAGAATTTCAAGACGCTTTACCAACTGATCGCGATCGTTTACGCGCTTTACAAAATGATTCGGTACCCCTTTTTCCGTAAGCAAACCGAAGAAGAAAGATGCAATCTTATTGTTCAGCACGCCTTTATCATGAATGGTACCTTTCTTTTCGCCGTTAAAAGCAGTGGCATCATCTTTATAATGAACCAAATACACATCTTTATCTTCTGTTTCAAATACCTGTTTTGCTTTGCCTTCGTACAACATATTCATGGTGATTCGCCTCCGTAAATTACTCCTTAACTTTTCTCTATCCCATCGTCATGCATCGCACTTTACTCTAGTAATGACACGGTGCACGAAAATCAATCAATAATCAAAGTACGTACACTAACCTATTTTGCCAATTCTTCCTGCAGCTTTTTATTCTTTTCAATAACCTTGGCAGCCATATCGGCACGGTACGCTTTATACGCATCTCGCAGCTTGGCATCGGCAGTGGCCGCAATCTGTACGGCTAACAAGGCTGCGTTCTTAGCTCCGTCTACCGCCATCGTAGCTACCGGCATACCGGATGGCATCTGCACAATAGCCAACAAGGCATCCATTCCCTTGAGTGCCGTTGCATTAAGAGGTACCCCAATAACCGGCAAGGTAGTAAATGAAGCAATTACCCCCGGTAAGTGAGCGGCTGCTCCGGCACCGGCGACGAAAGCCACCGCACCTTCCGCTTCCAAACGTTCCACAAAGGCCTTTACCTCTGCCGGCGTACGATGTGCCGACGCAATGACCATTTCATAGTCCAAACCAAATTCATCAAGAACGGCTGCTGCCTTTTTCATTACTGCGAGGTCAGAGTCGCTTCCCATGACAATACCGATTTTCATAGCATCCTCCTGATGGAAACAAATCCTGTTTATTTATCTATGTAAATTCTAACAAAGCCTCACTCATAAGTCAACCAAATAAACGAATGCTTTTCTATTTCTTTTTCACAATCGTTCGATACATATCGAACATTAAAGACACAAAAAGCCCTGCCACGGTATTAGACCGTGACAAGGCTTACTCTGTTAGCTCTGTTTTTCAGATTCCATAGCCGCATCATCATGCGCATGATGATGCTCGTGAGCAGCAAACGGATTTGGCAATACGTCAATGTTCATTACCTGTTTGAGCTCTGCCGTTACGCCGGGCATGTATTTCACAATTTGATTCATCAATACATATAGCAGCTGCGGTTCAAAGGCCGTGTTCGAACTGATATAAATACAATCCAAATACACGCTGTCATCATCTTTTTCCACATAATATTTAAAATTTTTATACACGCTGTTTTCACGATTGATAAAATCAACGATGGCATTATAGTTATCGTCAGTCACCACACCACCGCCGACCAGCACGCGAATCACACTGTAAATTGTTGCATCCAACAATACAAAAATAGGCATATCGCCAATATCGGTTTGAATATAGGAACGATACACTACCGTGCCGTCTTCATCGCCGATATCACGTTTATCAAAGCACGTAATCTGTTCGTCTACTAGAAATTTTTCAAAAGCTTCACTCTTTATATTTTTTGGCATCTGTATATCCTTTCTTCGTCTTGCTTATGCACATAAAGGGTTTACTACCCTCATTATACTACAATAAAAATTCATTGCACCAATTCCTTTTATTACAATTATACAAAAAAGCAGTACACGAAACCAGCGCCACTATCCTATATTCGGCTGATTTCATGTACTGCTTTTTATTTTGCCCTCTATTGTATGTGTTGCGTATTAAATGTATCGCGTGTCGTATGTATCAAGCTACACTGGTTCTAATACGCCGACTACCTCATCCATCCTTTTATAAGTCGACCGATCATACGTCCCGTATTCTGTGTCAACGCATCTACGTTTTTCATGGCTTCCTCTAAGGGCATTGGCTCGTTTATAATATCTAAAATCAGAGAAATTCCCTTCTCGTAAACCGCTTCCGTATCTAAACTGCGACTACCTACAACGGCCACTACGGGAATGTTTTGCTTCTGTGCCAAGCCCGATACACCGACCGGTGCTTTACCGAACGCTGTTTGGTTATCCATTCGTCCTTCGCCGGTAACCACTAAGTCCGCTTCACCGATTTGTTCTTCCAAACGAATTAATTTCAACACGGCATCAATACCGCTTTGCTTGTGCGCCTTGGTAAAAGCTATCATACCGGCACCCACTCCTCCGGCTGCCCCGGCACCGGGAATATCTTTCACCGACACACCAAGGTCGCGTTTGATACACGCCGCATACAATTCCAGATAGCTATCAAGGAGTATCTTCATTTCTTCGTCGGCTCCCTTTTGTCCGCCAAAAATATGAGATGCCCCATGCGGTCCGCATAACGGATTGGTAACATCACATAAAATAGTAAAGCGTACATCGGCTATGCGAGGATCGATGCCACTACAATCAATTCGATCTAATTGTGCCAACGAGGTAACTACAGGTTCCAACTCATTGCCGTTCTTATCTAAAAACTTAGCACCCAAAGCGGCAGCCATCCCCATACCACCATCATTGGTGGCGCTGCCGCCGATGCCCATATAAATCTCTTTGGCTCCGCGATTAATAGCATCCAAAATCATCTGACCCGTGCCATAGGTCGTCGCCCGCAACGGATTTAATTCATCCTTTTTCACCAAGGTAATGCCTGAAGCAGCCGCCATCTCCAGCACCGCAATGGTCTCGTTATCAATCATACCGTAGCGTGCTTTCACCGGTTGCCCCAACGGACCCATGACATCTGCTTCATGATACATACCGTGACGCGCATCAACGATGGCTTCTACTGTTCCTTCACCGCCATCGGCTACCGGAACCAATACGCATTCCGCATCAGGAACCACAGCCTGAATACCCTTTGCCACATGCTCTTCTACTGCCAGACTGGATGCACTGCCTTTAAAAGAATCTATGGCCAATACTATTTTTTTACTCATAACAGCCTCCACTACAGATGTTTACTTTCAACTATCGTTATCATATTATATCAAGTCATACTGTAGTGACGTATGGTCCGCATAACATATATACATGATTAACTTCAATATATTTTTGTTGCGAAATAATGATATGCATATAAAGCATCACTTGTGTAAGTTAATTGTGCAATTCTCTCGGTTGATGATGAAACAAAGGAAGATCCCCTCTGAGATATAGGGACATCGCTTGTAAAATATTATTTCATATACTAATTCGTTCAACCTTCGTCAACACCAAGGTATAACCAATAACGCCGCATAACGCCACCGCGCCCACATAGGCCAATGCATAGGCAAAGCTTCCCGTGCCATCAACAATAAACCCGATAACCAGCGGACAGGTAGCACTTCCCAGGTTTGCAAAAAAGTTGAGCAAACCACCGCTGACACCAAGATAACCGGCCGGTGCCAAATCCGACAACAATGCGCCAGTAACGGTAGAGGCCATGGCTTGACCAAAAAACGCAACGGCCATAAAAGCAATAATCACCGGAATGGAATCCACATAATTGGCTGCTACAATGACCGTTGAAAGCAGGAAGCCTAAAATAATCGGCAGCTTACGCGCCAACGTTTTTGACTTGCCGCTATCCAACATGCTATCTGACCACTTGCCACCAATCAACGAACCGGCAATAGCCACCAAAAAGGGGAACATCGCATAAAAACCACCTTTTAAAATCGTCAATCCTTTTTCGGTAACCAAATACGACGGGAACCACGTTAGAAAGAAAAAGAGCGTAGTCATAATCGAGAACTGGCCCAAGAACATCCCGATTAACCGACGATTGGTAATTAATTTTTTTGTCGCCTGCCACTGGGTAAGACGCATTGTCTCATTTACCTCTCCCTTACCGGATATCTTCGTAGACGAAGCAACAGGATTTGAATGAGCATTCACGGAGTCATTGGTATCCGGGCGCACGATCCCGGGACGCTTACCCGTTTCACCGCCCAACAACGCACCACCGGCTTTCATATATTGCCATTCCGCATCATTTACTTCTGCCGAGTCCCCGGGAGAACGATACCATTTGTACCATATACCACCAATCACAAAACCGATAACCCCAGTTACAAAAAAAATCATTTCCCATCCGAAGGTAACTAAAATCCAAGCCAATACCGGCGTTAACACACCCAAAGCTACATACTCGGTAGCCGTGTACGCTCCCACCGCCAAGGCTCGTTCCCTATCGGGAAACCAAACAGCTACGCATTTAATGTTCGACGGCATGATGGGCGATTCGAAAAAACCCAATCCCAAACGCACGGCAATTAAATTCCACAGCTGAGATACTAACCCCATAGCAAACGTAGCGGCTGACCACCCCACTAGAGCAATGGTCATTAAGATTCTCGGTCCTATTTTATCTAACAGTGCGCCTGCAAACGGCAAGCAAAATGCGTAGGACCAGGCAAAGGCAGAAAACAAAATACCCATCGTTGCCGGAGACAATCCCAATTCCTTTTGCATAACCGGTGCAGCCACTGCTAAATTGCCGCGATCCAAATAATTAATGCCGATGACCAAACATAACAGAAACAGCATAAACCAACGCCGCTTTGTCGGCATTTCCTTAACAGACTTCATACATTCAACCTTCCTCTCTGTATATTGGAATTCTATCGCTGCCAGAGCAAATTCCAACATACTCCTACATGCCTCTCCTGAGGCGCCTACACAATGATGGTTTGTCTGCTACTCTTCTTAGCAAGCAAGAATTATGAGCTGTACAAACTTAGTTTTTATTGTGGCATAAAGAGAGTATGAATGCAAGAGAATCTGCAAAAACTTTTTGTCAGGTGTAAGCAAATCGACCATTGCCAGTAAGTCAATTTCACTTCTTAATTATCCTTGCACAAACAAAATGTATTTTCTTCATACTGTTATTCACCAGTAGCTGCGCTACCTTTCTTTAACTATTTCTTTAGAGATAGTTTTGTTTAGTTTAGTTTTGTTTAGGAATGCGCTCGGTCTGTAGCTCGGGGTGTGGTTCGGTGTGTGGTTCGGTTGAACGGTAAATTTTTGCTCCATTTTTTACCATTTATCCGAACTGCAGCTCGCCTATACGATAAATTTTTACCTCACTTTTTATCTTAGCGCTTACCTTAGTAGTTACCCTGGTAGTTACTATAGTAGTTTCCTTACCGGTTACTGTGACACTTACGTTACTAGTTACTATAGTACTTACTCTACTAGTCGCTGTAATACTTACGTTACTCCTTACGTTACTCCTTACGTTACTAGTTACTGTACCACTTACCTCGCTAGTTAGTGTGACCCTTGCTTTACAAATTATTTTTTCCTATCCAGCTAGTAATGAGATTTTCTTCCTCCATAGAAATCATTTCATACACTGTGGCACGATTGCCCGGTTGCGGTGTGTAACGAATACGACCGGCTTTCTGCAATGTAGCTCGTGCGCGTTTTATAGCGGATGCGGACAGGCCACTACTCATCATCAGCGATGATATAGGAACAGTAAATTTCTTTTTCCAACCGCAAGAGTTGTTATAATGCATCAGCGAATACCACAATAAACGCGCCGACGAAGATACTCGCGGATGGAAATGTAACCAAACATTAAATTGATTAACTTCTTTGATATAATTCATGAATCATACCTCCTAAAAAATGATCAGGGAAACTTCTCCCCTTCACTTATTACCATCCGGCAGCGAAGTAAATGTAAACGCCATTTACAAAATTTTTTATTTTATTGTAATGATCTAAAAGTAGAAGCCTATTGACTATTCAAGAAATCACGGAACTAGACAAGAAACATAATTTACTATGAGCTATATAACCTAAAAATATACAAAAATGCGAAGATCAAATGAATGACCTTCGCATTTTTTGTTGATACCTATATTATCCCATTCTCTTTTAGAATGCACTCAACCTTGGCATATTCTTCCGGTGTAATATCCATCCCCGGTGCCTTAGTAAATGTTGAAATTGGTAAACCGGTTGCTTTAACAGCTGCTTTCATAGCTACAATAAATAATCCTGTCACTTCATAAATTCGCATAAGAGAAGCGATTTTTTCTGCACAAGCAACAGCTGCTACCTTATCATTATCCTCATACGCTTTATGCATTTTTACAAATACTTCAGGTACAACGTTGGTTAATCCGCAGAGCACTCCATCACCACCTGAAATTCTATTCACCATATAATATTCATCAAATCCCGATAGAACTGAAAAGTCAGGACGGATAGGTTTTACAGCTTGGCATAAACGTCGTGTATGACTGATATTGTCTACGGTATCTTTAATCCCCACAATTGATGGACAATTTTCGGCAAGGTAAGAAACAACTGCCGGAGATAAGTCACTACCCGTACGGTCCGCAAAGTTATACAGCATAATTGGCAATTTCACTGCATCCGCAATAGTTTTAAAATATTGTTTTGCCGCCTCTTCTGTAGGACCAAAATAATACGGCGAAATAATATTAATTGCGTCGGCTCCGGCTGTTTCAGCAAAATTTGCCAGTTCAATTACATCACGCACATCTGTGCCACCGACACCAATAATAACTTGAACACGCTTATTAATTAGCTTAACCGCAAATTCAATAAATTTCTTTTTTTCCTCCAAGGAGATAGCATAAAACTCGCCCAGACTACCAAAAAACAAAATACCATTTAATCCTGCTTCTACTAAATGATTAATATGAAGCTCCATATTGGCATAATCAATTTCACCATTGTCTTTAAAGATAGTGATAATCGGAGAATACACACCTTTAAACATCATAATATCACCTTTCTTATACTAAATCATCGCTTATACAAATTCTGCTAAAATCATAATAAATACTAGCCCAAGTACCGATTGTAATGTTGCTAGCACAGTCCATGTAGCAAAAGTTTCTTTCAATGTTAGACCAAAATATTCTTTAACCATCCAAAACCCAGCATCATTTACATGCGAAGCTATCGTACTACCTGCACCTGTTGCCAGTGTTACCAATGCTAAGTTGACATCATAAGCCCCTAACACAGGCACTACCAAACCTGCGGTAGATAGGGCTGCTACTGTTGCTGATCCTAAAGCAATACGAAGAATCGCTGCTACCGTCCATGCCAGTAAAATTGGCGAAAATGAACTATTAGCAAAGAAAGTTCCTATATACTTCCCTACGCCACCGGCAATAAGCACCTGCTTAAACGCGCCACCACCGCCGATAATCAATAACATCATTCCAATAGCTGCGATAGAGGATGCGCATGAGCCCATAATATCCTTTGCAGATATTCCTCTTCTAATACCCATAGTATACATAGCAATTACAATGGATATCAACATGGCAATTGATGGCTGTCCACAAAATTCCACGAATTGTAGAATCACAGACTCATTCATTCCCGTTGCCAATTTTATAGTTTGAGCAAATGTCGCTATAATCATCAAGATGACCGGCAGCATAGACGTAAGAATACTAATTCCAAAACCGGGCATCTCCTCATCTCTAAACGACTTCACTTCGCCAAGAGCCTTGATATCACCTTGTTTACTAAAAGCAGACGGGACTAACCGTTTAGCAATAGCCAAAAAAATTGGACCAGCTAATACAACCGTAGGTACAGCAACAATAATCCCATACACAAGTACCGTTCCTAAATTTGCTCCATACTCACCGGCGATAACAGTAGGTCCTGGATGCGGAGGCAAAAAGCAATGAGTTGCTAATAGCGAGGACAACATAGGAATTCCTAAGTATAAAGGGTTCACCTTCATTTCTCTTGCAATCGAGAAAATAATAGGAAGCAACAGAACTAATCCTACTTCAAAGAACATAGCAATACCAACGATAAAGGATGCCACTACCACAGCCCATTGAATTTTCTTTTCCCCAAAAATTCGTATAAGGCTAAGCGCTATTTTTTGTGCCCCACCGGCATCAGCTACTAAACGACCGAGCATGGCACCTAACCCAAAAATCAGTGCAATATGTCCTAATGTACTCCCTATACCTGCTTCAAGCGTTGTAGCTATTTTAGCCATAGGTATTCCAAAAGCTAATGCCGCTCCCGTTGACACCAACATAAGGGATATAAATGTATTTAACCTAAATACAGAAATAAGTACTATTAAAAGCACCACTGCTACAGCAGTAATTATTAATGGCATAGTAATCTACTCCTTCGTAGTTATTTTTTCAAACCTAATGCTTTCTTACCTGCTTCCAATACTTCGATAATTTTATCCACATCATAAACATTGCCTTTCCATGCACCTCCACTAACATCCTGTAGTGCAGCCCATAAACGGGTGTCATCCGGTAAATCATCATCAGGCTTAACATCGGGATTTGTTTCTCGTCTAGCTAACTCTTCTGCCCCTTCCTCATAAGTTAAAGGATGATCTTCTGTACCAATAAAGTTTAAGCTACCCTCTAATTTATTCATATCCACAATAATTTCTACTATGTCACCGTCGCGCAACTTACCAATAGGGCCACCTGCCAAAGCTTCCGGTCCAACATGACCAAAACATGCTCCTGTCGATACTCCAGAGAATCGTGCATCTGTGATAAGGGATACATGCTTTCCGAAAGGAAGGTGTTTAAGTGCCGATGTCAACTGATAGGTTTCTTCCATTCCTGTTCCCAATGGACCTCCGCCCATGACAACCATAATATCCCCTGCAACTATTGTTCCCACATTTTTCAATGCTTTTATAGCCGCCTTTTCTGATGCAAAGACCTTAACTTTCCCCGTATGGCGGAAAACATTATCTTTATCAATAACACTGGGATCTATAGCTGTTGACTTTACAACGGCCCCTTCCGGAGCAATGTTGCCAACAGGGAATGTAACAGTAGAGCCGATTCCTCTTTCCGCTGCCCTGCTTGGTGTAAAAATTACTTCATTAGGATCAACATTATCGGCCTCTAATAATTGTTTACGACAAGCAACTCTACGTTCAGAGTTTTCCCACCAATCTAAATTTTCTTTTAATGTACTGCCGGTAACCGTCAATACATCTTCATGTAGAACACCTAATTTACGCAAATGAAGCATTACTTCTGGTACTCCACCAGCCATAAATACATCTACGGTAGGATAGTTCACAGGACCTATTGGCAATACACTGACCAATCTCGGGATTTCTTTATTGATACGAGACCAGTCTTCCACTGTTGGCATTTTACATCCCGCCGCATGA
The DNA here is from genome assembly GCF_959600285.1 of Veillonella magna. NCBI lineage: Bacteria > Bacillati > Bacillota > Negativicutes > Veillonellales > Veillonellaceae > Veillonella > Veillonella magna. The sequence continues at coordinate 327,532 of NZ_CAUGKU010000001.1, forward strand.
GCTATGGCCGGTAAATGAAGAAGCAAGTTTGTAGACCCACCAAAAGCAGCATGAATTATCATCGCATTTTCTATCGCTTTGTCTGTAATAATATCCTTTGTCGTAATTCCTGCTTTTGCTAGTTGCAAAACAGCACGTGCTGACTTAGCTGCAATATCCTTCCATATTTCTTGACCTGACGGTGCCAATGCTGAATGAGGAAGTGCTAATCCAAGACCTTCAGCAATAACTTGAGAGGTACCTGCTGTTCCGAAGAATTGACATCCACCACCAGCTGATGCACAAGAACTACATCCCAGCCGTGAAGCATCTTCCAAGGAAAGCTCCCCATTCGCATAACGAACACCTATTGTCTGAATCGTGCCTAAATCTTCACCTTCATTAGGAGCCAATGTAGCACCGCCAGGAACTAGAATAGTTGGTAAATCATGCATCCCCGCCAGTGCCATCATCATAGCCGGCAAACCTTTATCACAAGAAGCAAACCCCATAGTAGCTTTTCTTGTTGGCAAAGATCGTATTAGTCTACGCATAACAATGGAAGCGTCATTTCTATATGGTAATGAATCGAACATTCCTGTTGTACCTTGACTGCGGCCGTCACAGGGGTCTGTTACGAATGTAGCATGTGGCACCAATCCCATCTCTTTAATTGTTCTCGCCGCTACATCCATTTGAATATCTAATTCAAAATGCCCATTATGCAAACCAACTGCAACCGTTTCATTATCGGCACCTCGCATACCGCCTTTAGTGCCTATTAACATTACATCACCATTGGCCAACTCGTCAGGATTCCATCCCATCCCTGCATTAATCGTCATGCCAAAGATATTTCCACTAGGAGATTCCTTAAGCAATGAAGGTGTCAAAGGTAGCTTTCCTTTAGGCCCCTCCGCATGAGTAGCCGCTTTATAAATTGCATGGTTTTCATTGCTAAATAGATTCTTAACAGACATTCCGTTTCTCCTCCTTTTGTTCTTATATGCGAACTATAAATTCTTATATACGAATTTCATGCTTTTATTGTAATTACAAAAAAGTATTATGTCAATGATTATTCAACATATATTGTGAATTTTATTCCACGTACTAATAAATTTTTTTATTTTTCTCTACACTTTGCTATAATGTTTGGTACAGTTGCAAATTCTACGACTAGATAGGAGGAAAGATATGTCCCATAAACCTACCGAGCGAGTCTTAAATATATTCAACATTTTGGCATCCCATCCATCAGGTCTGACTCTTACTGATATATCTAAGGCCCTAAATATTCCTAAAAGTACCTTATCCCCAATACTTAACGAAATGACCTTACAAAATTTTTTATATTTAAATCCTGAAAATGGTTTATTCACAGTAGGTATAAGCACTTACTATTTATCTGCAGCTTATGATCAAACCAACGAACTTATTCCTCATTTAAAATCCGTAATGAAACATATAGCCGCAGAAACAAACGAAATATGCCAAGCAGGTATTCTCGACGGAGGTGAGGTCCTTTACATCTTAAAAGAAGAACCTTTAGCCGATCTTCCTATCCGCATCATTTCCTATGTAGGGAAACGCTTGCCCGCACACTGTACAGCCCTAGGAAAAGCTCTATTATTAGACTATACTTTAAACGATTTAGTAAAAGTTTTACCTCCCACATTAGAATCAAAAACACCAAATACAATAACCTCCATATCAGATCTCTACTCTCAACTTCAACATTTTCGAAAAGAAGGCATCTGTTACGAGTGTGAAGAAGTAACACCTCATCTATGTTGCTATGCTATTCCTATCAGCCTAATCAGTAAGAAAAAAGTCGCCCTTAGTGTGAGTATTCCCCTATTTCGTCGTAGCGAAGAGAAAATAAATCAAATAAAAAAAATGCTCCTAGATGCCAAGGCAGAGATAGAAGCATTAATTTAAAAAAGCCCGAGTAAGGTATATTCCAAACTCGGGCTTTTTTCGTTATTTAATTTTTATAGCTATATAATAAAGTAAGCCAGATGCTATGGTTCCATATACATACGCATTATTAAATATAAACTCGATTGATGGTACTATGCGACTAATAAAAATAATAGCTGTAATAAGAAGGAAAATACTTACGGCCCGTACATTCCATCCTCTAGAATATGAATATCGTCCACCTTCTATTCTGAATAAATCTACATACTCAACATATTTCATGTGCTCACATATATACGCCACAACAAAGATACCTGACAAAGGTCCCAACAAGGCACCTAACAACTGAGTAATTTCAAAAATTAAATGATAGGCACTAGACAGCGAATCCCACGGTCTTGCAAACAATGCTAACACCGCAGCAATGAAGGAAGCCATCTTATACCCGACTTTTCCCCTGGCTACTGCTGCAATAATATTTGTTGGCGGTATCAAATTGCCTGCCACATTAGTAGTCAACACTGCCATTATAATGAATGCAGAAAAGACTAATCGCACCCATAAACTTTCAAAATTTCCCACTAATACTGCAGGCTCCCATATTTCCTTTCCAAATGCCAAATAACCACCTGCTGTACCGCATATTCCTACGAAGGCAATATAACCAGTCATGATAGGGGCACTAATAATCTGACCCCATATTTGACTTTTTTGATTAACACAATGACGTGTAAAATCTGTAATAGATAATGCAATGCCTCCGTCAAAAGCAATCATAGCTGATAAGGCTGGCCAAAACAACGTCCAAAAATCAATACCTTGTCTTGATTGTACAACCTTGGCACTTAGCAATGTATCTAAATTCCAATTAGCTACATCCATTCCCCAAACGATTACTACCAAGCTAAGTACAATAAGAACAGGCGCGGATATACCTTCCAAAATCTTAACAGCCTTACTTCCCGAAGCAGCAATATACACATTCATACACCAGAATATAAGGAATGATATAAACAAAGTAGTAAAGCCACCATCCTGCCATGCCGGATATATGGCTGATATAATTATGTTCACAGCTTGACCACCAATCCAAGCCTGAACACCAAACCAAAACACCCCCAGGATACCTCGAACAATGACAGGGAATGCCATTCCTTTCCTACCAAAAATCAGTTTACTAAGCAAAGGATACGTTAATCCATAGCGTGTTCCAAAGTGTCCAATCACCATCGCTACTCCCATTACAATCGTATGGCCTAAAACAATTGTGATAAGTGCTTGCCACCAATTCATTCCCGCAACAAGTAAACCACTGGCCACTTGATATACAGCAATGGAAACTATAATACCTATCCAAAGATTAGAAATGTCCCATAGTTTCCAATCTCTTTCTGCATAGCTAATAGGCCTTGTAGCCTCAGTAAAATCATTTTTTACTGCTGTAATAGCTGCCTTACCTAAGTCTGTAAGCTCCCATATCCCATTTTTTAAAATTTGCCTTTGGTCCATATAAGTCACTCCTAACTTAACCTAACCTCCTAATCGTAATCTCAGTATACAAATCACTAGTCAAAATTAGGTCAAATCATTAGTAAATTTTACATATTCGTGCTATAGATTAATGTATTTCTTACCGCCCAACTAAAAAACTAAACTCGCTGCACTTGTAGCAGATGATGTAGATACCACTTCTTCTAAAGAAAAAATCTCAGTCTAAATTGCAATACGAAATTGAACACTCGTTACATCCGTTAGCTTTCTAATTTCGTCAAGGAATGCCTC